>JAGDCN010000140.1 GCA_017958525.1 Bacteroidales bacterium | reverse complement strand
GGCAGTCGTTCCGGATGCTGAAGCACAAGCGAGAAATACATTTCGTTGAAAACGCTTTTGCCAACGATTTTAAAATCGGTAATATACTTCCTCATAATTAGAGTATTGAGTCAGGATGGAGATTTATCATTGTTTTTGCAAAGATAAGCAAAAACTTTGGCATAACAGAAAAGCTCATTGCACGATTCTTTGCACCTTGCACAGAGTGTGGGTGTAAATGCCTCGTTCTATGTTGTATATGCCTTTGTTGTCCAGCTTGTCCTGTCGCACCATACCGGATGCGTGGATGATGGTGCCGTTGTCAGCGATGATACCCACGTGGACAATGTTTCCGTTGTCGTTTGCAAAAAAGGCCAGATCACCGCTGCGCGACTCGTCAAGTGTAATATTTTCACCGCATTGCACTTGCTGCGATGCATCGCGCGGCAGCTTGATGCCGCAAATTTTATATACTACTTGCGTCAGTCCTGAACAGTCTATGCCCATACTTGTTCGGCCGCCCCATAAGTATGGAGCTCCAAGAAACTGTGATGCTATGCTTATAGGATTGCGTTCAAAATCAGTCTTGTGCATCAATGCAGACTTGCTGCATTGTGCTCCGGCAGGCACTTTTATGTGCCGTCCATCGACAAGCATCTCATTGTCGGTTGGAACTACAAATGATTCGTCTGCAATTTCTTTGCCATCTATAAGTTGCTTGTCGCTAACCCATCCTTCGTATCCGTCATATAGTGAACGGATAAGCATCCATTCGTGCTGGCAATCAAGAATTTCAACTTTGTCGCCCAGCAGTAGTTGGTTGACCATCTCGGAACTGTGCGATGCTTCTTTACGGACAGCCACTGCAGGCAGAAAACAATATCCAATAGTCATAAAAACAGCCGTTTAAATCTTGCCTAATTCGACGGAGCGCACCACACGTTCCAGCAGTTCGTCGTCTTTGTTGTGCTTCGGGTCGTAGCGCTCCTTCATATTAAATCCGAACATACGGGCGAAAGTGTTGTAGAACGAGGCACGGAATTTGCCACGCAGGTCGGCGACAAGCGTATAGGAAGTGTTACCCGTTTCGCGATCAACCAGTTTCAGCAGCACCTTGCCTTGCGAAAAGGTCAGTTTCTCAAGGTCTTCGTAGAAGTCGTCCAACACCTCCTGCTCCACCTGCTTCACGTATTCTTTTTGTTTTTTTGCACTCATACTTGCCATTTCTTTCTCCAGTTCCTGCAGTCGTTTGCGAGCCTCTTTGGCGTAGGGGAGAACTTTCTTGACATTACGTATAAGTTTCTGGTTTTTGCGTATTTCCTTGTCGGTTAGCAGTGCCCATTTGCGCACTATCACTACTGTCTTGAGATGCACCAAAGGAATGGTGTCGCCATCCACAATCGAGGCGTAACTCAGTACTTTGTTTACCCCTTCGATCTGCTGCGCGAAAGCCGTCGGTTTGCCAAAGCCAACCGTGATAAGTATTGCCATTATCAGATATTTTCCCAGCTTGTGCATTTGTATTGGTTAAAGGTTATAGTTTAAAGGTTAAAGTTTAAAGAGATAGATGGTTAAGGAGGTTGCTCACTTCATTCAGAATATCATTTTTTGATATTGACTTATCTCATTGCTTACGACTTAGTATCGATAAACATTGTTTTATTGTATTTTTTAATAACTCGAAAAACAATTTTTTCGTATCTTTGCAAAACTAAACAATTGTTAATTTTGTTATAAATTACTGTTAGATACTTTATTATAGGTGGAAATGCTGAGGATCGCACCGAAGTGTTTCGGTATATGGAGAAAAACTTATGGCAAAATCTATTCAGGATAACAACACGTTATACAATATATTGAGTCCTCTGGTTCAGTTTGGCACACGTTGCCACTATCAGCGTTTCGACGTCCGTGGCCTTGAAAATCTGCCTACCAACGGAGCATACATCATTGCCCCGTGTCACCAGCAGGCTTTGATGGAGCCTTTGGCAGTGTTGAACTTCGCCCCCAAGCCCCCTGTTTTCCTGGCGCGGGCTGACATCTTCCAGAAACCGCTGTTTAGGGCTATCCTCACGTTTCTCAAGATTTTGCCGGTCTATCGTATCCGCGACGGACAGAGCAATTTGTCGAAAAACAACGACATCTTCGACCGTTCGCGCGATGTACTGCTCGACGGCTTTCCGCTCTGTCTGATGGCTGAAGGACGCCACAACGACCGTCATCACCTGCTGCCGATGGGCAAGGGTATGTTCCGTATCGCTGGCGAAACTCAGGTCAAATTGGGCGACCATCCGCTCTATATCGTGCCCACCGGCATCGATTTCGACGAGTACGAGCGTCCATATAGCAACCTTGTCGTTAATATAGGCAAACCTATCCCGGTTCAGCCGTTTATGGATGATTTCAAGAATAATGAACCGGTGGCTCTAAACGAGATGCGTGTGGCACTTGCAACGGAACTGAGTCCGTTGATGCACGATATCCGCAACGAGGAGTACTATGAGGAGATTTTCACACTCTGCAATGTTCTCAACCGTATGATGCGCAAGCGCGAAGGATTGAAGAATTCGGCTTGGAACCGCTTCTTGATGCGTCAGAAGATATCGCTCAACCTCGATAAGCGTTCCGCTGAGAAGGATGAGAAATTCGACACTCTCATTTCTCAGACGCGCAGTTATCAGCAGCGTTGCAAACGGCTTCATCTGCGCGAGCGTGCAGTCCCCGACCACTGGAGTTTGCCGACATTGTTGTTGGCGTTGCTGCCGTTGGTGCTGCTTGTCGCTGGCGTCTGTTGTCTGCCGGCAGTCCGTTGGATATTCCTTTTTTGGTTGGTATGCTATCCCATACCTTTCATTCCCACGCATCTCATCACCCGCAAACTCATTGCCGACAGCCAGTTCCGCAGTTCGGTGAATTTTGGAATAAGATTTGTGCTGTCAATCATTTATTGTATTGTCATCGGCATCGTTATGTCCTGTACTGGCGGTATGTGGATGAGCCGTCTCATCGACCTTGGTGTATGGTGGGGCTTGATAGCAGTCGCTGTCGTGCATCTTGGCGCCATTCTGGCTGGCCCCACTGTCAATGCGCTGAAAGCCATAGGCCGCAACCTGCGTTACTGGTGGCTGCGCATTGTCAGGTTCAGAGAAATGAAAGAACTCGAAGAGACCTATAAAAAACTGACCGAACTATTTTGATTTATATGGTCTGCTTGACGCAAACCAGCGTGTTGGCATAATTAGTGCCGTATTTCTCAACCGGTTTGTTGTGGAGTGTGCATCAGGCTTGGTCGCTTGACGCAGTGCTTTCCGTCTCTTTGTTCTCTTCGTCCAGGAAGATGGGCTCTTCGTTGCTTTCCTCCGCCGTGGTGCATACGAACTCCGTTTCGGGGAAGAGCTCTTTCAACTGCGCAATTCCTTCATTTATCTCAGTCCAGCGGCCCCAGCAGTGCATAGGGTAGAAGTGACCTGTCTTAACCTGCTGCAGCCATTGGCAGGCGCCCCTCAACATCTCATTGCCAAGTCGAGGATCGACAGGAAACATAGCGTAATCCACTGACTTGGTGATAGCACGCAGTTCGCGCAGGTTGGAAATGAACATACCTTCCATCTCATCCAGCGTACAGCGGATATTGTCGTCTTCATCGTCGGTGAAGTACCAGTTGTTGTTGTCGCCAGCGTGATAAATAGTGATACCGTCGGGCAGGGTCACCAATGTTGCAATTCCTACATCGGTCGATCGCAGCGCGTTGAGTTTCAGAAAATCGTCTTCATAGGTGTCGCCAGGACGCAACACCGCTGTTGCCAACGGCGGTTTTATCTGTCGCCGCTTGGAAGTGTCGTACGACACCAGCCGGCGGGCTTCAGGAATGACTCCAATCAAAGGGTTGAAATGATCCTGGTGGAAGTGCGAGGTGATGAAATAGAGCTGCTTGCCTTCGCAGGCGTCGATGGTGTTCATCAAGCGCATATCCTGACTGTCTTTCCAGAAGTCATAGACAAGCAGGGTGTTGTCTGTTTCCACAGCAAAACAACTGTGGTAAATGTATTTTACTTCAATCACGATAGTTTAGTCCTCCTTTTTGCCACCGATGGCTTCCGAGACATTGATGATGTAGTCGCCCAGTTTTTCATAGAGGGCATAGAGGCCGCTGTAGGCGTTGCCGATGGCGTAGTCGTAGATGCCCAGCTTCAGTGCGTCGAGGTGCTGCGACCTCAGCAGGTTGCGGTAGGCGTTTATTTCGTGCTCGGCGGCGTAAGCGGCGTCGAGGTCTATATTGTCGTAGTCTTTAAGGTTTTTATCCATAATGTCCAAAGCCTTCTGCACCAGGTCACTCATATGCGCCAGGTTGGCATTCTGGCTGGCGTCGAAATGGACGGCATCCTCACGTTTGCTTTTGCGCGTCATAGCTATCTGGAAGATGGCGTCGCCGATGCTTTCCAGATTGTCGATGATGCGCAGCATTGTGCTGATGCGTTCCGAAGCGTGCTGGCTGACGTCGCCGCTACCCACACGGGTGAGGAACTTGGTGATTTCCTGCTCCATACGGTCGGTGATGCCCTCATATTTCTCTATACGTTTCATAATGGCATCAAAATCGTCCTCATTCTTGGCGGTTCGCAGACCCGGCAGGAAAGTGTACATCCGCAGCACGCGCTGCGAGAAGACCTCGATTTCGCTCTTGGCACTCTGCAAGTTAAGCTCGGCGGTAGAAAGCCAGTTGCCCTCGATGTAGGTGAGACGGAAATCGTCGTCAGTCTCTTCTTTTCTGGTCTTGACCATCCAGTTGACAATTTTCAGTATCTGCGGAATAAAGAAAGCGAGGATGATGGTGTTGAAGACATTGAATATGGTGTGGAACAGCGAAATAGCCATTGGTACCGACTCGCGGTTGTAGAAAGAGTCGGTGACCGAAGCGTAGGGGCTGCATCCTGTGATGTTTTCGGTAATGTAGGCGATGAAGTGCATTAAAGGTGAAAAGACAATAAGAGTGATCAGGACACCTACCACATTGAATACCAGATGGGCGCGGGCGGCCTTCTTGCCGGCGTCGTTAGCCACCAATGCTGCCAGGTTGGCAGTAATGGTGGTGCCGATGTTCTGTCCCATCACCAGCGCCACTGCGACATCAAAGCCAATCCATCCGTTGTAGCACATCACAAGGGTTATGGCCATCATTGCCGCCGAGGCCTGAACCAGACAGGTTAGGAGTGCACCGATGACAATAAAAATCAGTATCGACCAGAAACCGTTGTTGCTCAAGGTCGAAATGGCGTGAAGGAAGTTGGGATATTGGTCCAGATTGGACAGCGGCTCCTGCAAAAGTTCCATACCCACAAGCAGCAGCGCAAGGCCTATGATTGTCTGGCCAATGGACTTCAATCTGTCGCGACCCGAGAAAATAAAGAACAGACTTATGGCTGCCAGCAGCATTGGCAAGCTGAAACCGCCAGTATTGTCGCCAAGGCCGAAGAGCGTTATTATCCAGGCTGTAACGGTGGTGCCGATGTTGGCACCCATAATAACTGCCACAGCCCCGGCCAGCGAGAGCAAACCGGCATTGACAAATCCCACCACCATCACCGTCGTCGCCGACGAGCTCTGGATGGCGGCAGTCACAGCCGTACCGGTCAGAATACCCCTGATAGGATTGCCTGTAATCTGCTTCAATACCGAACGCATCTTGCTACCGGCAATCTTCTGCAGACCCTCGCTCATAAGCTTCATAGCGAAGAGGAAAATGGCCAAAGCACCGGCCAGTTTCAAAATAACGGTTATAATATCCCAAAAATTCATTGTCTAATTGATTGGTTTATTTATTTATACAAATGCAGTGCCCTTGTTGTAGGACACTGCAAAAGTAGAAAACCCATCTGACAAAACAGCAAAAATACTGTTACATTTTTGTTAAGTTTTTGCTGGCCTTTTCATTTTGTCTGTTCTTTCCAGCGTGGTTTATCTTTTCTTGGACTTTTTGCTCTTTCTGGTATCTTTGCTTTTTTTGGAATCTCTGGTTTTGTTGGTCTTGTTGGATTTGCTGGCCTTGTTTGTCTTGGCGGTGTGGCTTGTGTCGCTGCCTTCACCGCTTTCTTCCACCAATTCGAAGTCAATCAGTTTTTTCAGCATATCCACATTCTTGACGCGGATGCGGACCGGGTCGCCCAGTTTGTAGCATTTCCCGTATCGGCGTCCGATAACCTGGTAGTTGTCCTCGTCAAGCATATAGTAGTCGCCCTTCAGCGAGCCGATGGCAATCATACCTTCGCACTTGCTGCCCTCAATCTCGGCATAGAGTCCCCACTTGCTGACGCCCGATATGTTGGCTTGGAACACCTGTCCCAGCTTGTCGCTCAGATATTCGGCCTGCTTGTATTTGACGCTGGTACGCTCGGCATCGGCGGCCTTCTTCTCCATCAGCGAACAGTGCTTGCAGTATTCCTCATACTCGTCGGCGCTGACGTTGCTGCCACCGTCAAGGTACCTCTCCAAAAGGCGGTGAACCATCAGGTCGGGATAGCGGCGGATAGGCGATGTGAAATGGGTGTAGAATGGGAATGCCAGACCGTAGTGGCCGATGTTCTCGGTCGAATAGTAGGCCTTCGACATTGTGCGGATGGCGATATTGTCAATCATATATTCCTCGCCTCGACCGGCAATCTGTTCGAACAGGCGGTTGTACGAATCGGCAAGGGCCTTGCGGCTGTTCACTTTCATCTTGAAGCCCAGCTTGGTGACAAACTCCACAAAGGTGTTGAGCTTCTCTGGGTTAGGCTCGTCGTGGACACGATATACGAAGGTTTTTGCTTTGCTGGTCTTGCTCGTTTTGCCGTCACTGTTGGATTTGCCGGCTTTCCCTGCCCATTCAGCAACATTCTTGTTGGCAAGCAGCATAAATTCCTCAATCAGCCAATTGGCCTCTTTCTGTTCCTTGATATACACCCCGATGGGTTTAGCGTTCTCATCCAGTTGGAATTTCACCTCTTGGCTCTCGAAGTTGATGGCGCCCTCTTTGTAGCGTTGACTCCGCAGTATTGTCGCCAACTTGTGCAGCTCCAGTACAGCCTTGTCAGCCTCGTCACGATTGGCGTTTTGGTTTTCGTCTTCGTTCTCAATAATCTTCTGTGCCTCCTCATAGCAGTAGCGTCTGTCGCTGCGTATCACTGTCTTGCCGAACCAGCGGTCCAGTACTTCGGCGCGGTCGTTCATTTCGAAAACGGCACTGAAACAAAGCTTGTCGGCGTCGGGACTCAGCGAGCAGACACCGTTGCAGAGCTTTTCGGGCAGCATCGGAATGGTGCGATCAACAAGATAGACACTTGTGCCGCGTTCGTAGGCCTCGCGGTCTATGGCGCTGCCGGGATGCACATAGTGCGAAACGTCGGCGATATGCACTCCCACCTCGTAGTTGCCGTTTTTGAGTCTTTTGAACGAAATGGCATCGTCAAAATCTTTGGCATCGGCGGGGTCGATGGTGAATGTTGTCGTCTTGCGGAAATCGCGGCGGCCTTCCATTTCTTTCTTTGTAGGCTTTTTGATGGCGGCGGCCTCCTTTTCAGCTTCAGCCGGAAAATCCAGCGGGAAGTCGTATTCCGCCAGTATCGACTGCATCTCCACGTTGTTGTCGCCGGGTTGTCCTAAGCGCTTCACCACTCTGCCCACAGGATTGTTCATCTGCTCAGGCCAGTCGGTCATCTCCACCACCGCCTTCTCGCCGTCCTCGGCACCGCCAAGGTCGCTCAGCGGGATAAAGATATCCACCACCATATTGCGGTTGTCGCACACCAGGAAGGCGAATTTCTCCATCTTCTGTATGCGTCCCACAAAGCGCGTCTTAGCGCGGTGCAGTATCTCCACCACCTGGCCTTCGGGTTTGTGCATCTTGCGCTGCGGGAACATCAGCACCTTCACCGTGTCGCCGTGCAGCGCGTGGCGCGTATAGTTGGGTGCAATCATCACATCCTCGCGCTCTTCGTTCTCCGGAATGACGTATGCCTTTCCGGTCTGTTTCATATCTATCGTGCCGACGATATAGTTCTTCGGCAGTAGGTCGTCATTGATATGTTTAGGATTTATCTTGTATTTTCCGCGACCCTCCTCCACCAGTATCTTGTCCTCGGCCATTTCAAGGATGGTCATAAGAACCAATTGGCGCGTACCTTTGTCGTACGCGCCAATTTTGGAAGATATCTGCTTGTGGTTGAAAGCCGTGAAGGGCGAGTTCGCGAAAACTTTCAGTATTTGTGTAGATATTTTCTCGTTAGTCATAGTTGATAGTGTTTTTGATAGTGTTGAAGGCATTTCCAGCAAAGCTGGCTTTGCTGGAAATGTCAGTTCTTTTAGTTGCCAATCTGCACGTCGGTGTCACCGGTCACCACAGCAGCGTTGCCGCCGCCATAGACGTTGTTGCCTATAATCGACTTGTTGATTATGACAACCTTTGTGTCGCCATTCACCTGTGCTGCATTGCCGCCGCCATAGACGTTGTGGACTACGGTTGACCAATAG
>JAGDCN010000139.1 GCA_017958525.1 Bacteroidales bacterium | reverse complement strand
GGGACCGCAATTATAGGCGGCGAAGCCAAGATGCCAGTCTCCAAACACCTTATAGAGGTCATGGATATAATGGGCGTCAGCTTCGGACGACTTCTAGGTGTCGCGCCGCTCGTCGATAATGGAGTTGACTTCAAGTCCGTAATTCTTGCCGGTGGTGTACATGAACTGCCAAAGACCTGCCGCACCCACACGCGAGGTGGCATTGGGGTTCATTGCCGACTCGACGATGGTGAGGTGCTTCAACTCTTCGGGCACATCGTAGCGCGCCAACGCCTCTTCGAAGATAGGATAGTAGAATTCCGACAGGGTGAGCATCACGTCGAGACGACCACGCATACGGTTGAGATACATACGTATGTAGGAGCGCACCTCGGCATTGAAGGTCATGGGGATGACAGTATGCAACGAATGCAACCGACGTGCTATCACACTGTCGGAAACCTGATCGAAAGCGTAGTCGGTGTTGATATTGGCACGGTGGCGACGGGTGGAAGCGGCATACTTGTTGATGACATAGCTGTTGAGGAGGCTGTCGTAGTTGGTGACAAACTGGTCGGCCATGTCCATCGCCTCAGCATTGTTGGAATGATGCTGTGCCCGCAGACCGACAGGCAACATGAGTAACAACAGGGCACTTATATAGCAAAAACGTTTCATATATAGTTCTTTCTAATAATACGTGAGATTTCATTTAGCTTGCAAAATTACGCAAAAAAACTCTTATGGCAAAACATAATAATGTATAAATTATCAACAGCTTTTTTTTCTATCGACACAACCGATTGATGACAAAACTATTAACAGCAGAGAGGATGTAGATAAGTATTTTTTTTCATAAAGGGAGGTTATAGAACGATTTTTTTGCGTATTTTTGCAGTCGCAATGATTATTCACTAAACAAATCAATACATCATGGAAATCAACATCACAGAAGAAAATTTCAAGCAAGTACTAGCCGACAATCCCGTTGTCATGGTCGATTTTGGTGCCACTTGGTGTGGTCCCTGCAAGGCCCTCGCCCCCATCGTTGAAGAGATTGCCAACGAGTACGAAGGCAAGGCCGCCATCTGCAAGGCCGACGTGGAGGAATGCCCCTCCATCGCCGCACAGTACCGCATCCGCAACGTGCCCACCGTCCTCTTCTTCAAGAATGGCGAACCCAAGGACAAGAGCGTCGGACTCGTGCAGAAAAGCACCCTCACCGACAAAATCGACGCACTGCTGTAGGCAGCGCGCTATTCAGTAGCCGGATGGTTTCAAAGGCTTGCTCACCTTTAAAACATTTAAACCCTTAAACCATTTCGAACATTTTCGAACTAGAGAAATACAAGTCGCTGGACTTCTTTGCACGCCAGATTGTGGAAGGTTTCCTCATCGGCCTGCATAGAAGTCCATTTCATGGCTTTTCTGTTGAATTTGCCGAGCACCGCCAATATACCGTTGGCGAGTCGACCCGCAATATCGACTGGAAACTCTATGGCCGTACCAACAAGCTCTTTCTCAAACGCTTTGAGGAAGAGACCAATCTTCGTTGCCAACTAGTCATCGATCATAGCAGCTCGATGCTCTTACCCGTAGAAGGACATGGCAATCTGGAACACCCCAATAAAATCACCTTTGCCTGCTATGCCGCCGCTGTATTGAGCGAACTACTGTTGAAACAGCGTGATGCCTTCGGCCTGACCCTACTTAGCGACGGTATCGACCTGCAGACCGACACCCACAGCAGCCGCGTCCATCAGAAATACCTACTCGAAATACTAGAAAAGGAACTTCGCCAAGAGCCCAAGCAGGCACTGCAAACCCTCAAACCCACCCATATCGCCGAAGCACTCCATCTCACCGCCGAGCAGCTGCATCGACGGTCGCTGGTGGTCATCTTCACCGACGCACTTGTCAAACCCGACGACCGCGACCCCATGATGGATGCCCTACGACACCTGCGCCACTGCAAACACGAGGTAATCCTATTCCACACCCTCCACTACGGGCACGAAATAGACTTCGACTACCCCAACCGCCCCACAGAATTTATCGACCTCGAAAGCGGACGGCACCTGAAGATACTCCCTTCCGAGGTGGCAGAAAAATATCACGAACAGATGACCCGGCAGACCGCCGACATCAAGCAGCACGCCATCCGTTACCGCATCGACTACCAGCCCATCGACACCCAACAGGGTTTCAACCAAGTGCTGCTCCCATTCCTCCTCAAACGCAGCAGACACGTTTAGGGATTGTTTGATTGCTTGATTGTTTGAGTGTTTGATTGCTTTGAGAATTAAAAATTAAAAATTAAGAATTAAAAGTTGAGAGTTGAAAAAGTTTTAGTTTTTAGTTTTTACTTTTTACTTTAAGATTACTTTTTTTGTTAAAAAAACAGCACAATATTCAATTATTCAAAAAATTTTACTATTTTTGCAAATCGAATTTTGCATTTTTTATGCGGCAACGAAATTAACTAAACACAACATACCATTATGAATAATAAGAAATACACCCTAGTCATCAACCCCGGTGCAACCTCT
>JAGDCN010000138.1 GCA_017958525.1 Bacteroidales bacterium | reverse complement strand
TGGCAGTGAATATCACGCTAACGGTGCGGCCGCGGGGGTCGCGACCCTCGCGCGACGCCACGAAACGTTCGGTCAGAGCGATATCCTTCAGTCCTGTTTCCTCTTCCAACTCACGTGTTGCGGTGTGCTCGATGTCGCGGTCGGTCATATCAAAAAAACCGCCAGGGAAAGCCCAGCAGTCCTTGAAGGGCTCGTTGCCGCGCCGGATGAGCATCACCTGTGTGCTGTCGAGGTTGAAAAGTGCGATATCGGCAGTTAGTGCCGGACGGGGATATTTGTAGGTGTACACGTAAATTGGAGGTTAAAAATTGAAAATTGAGGTTCCTTTTCAAGGTGCCGTTTTCTTGCCTCAGCATACAAGCAAGTTTGTCTGCGTTCGGCTTAACGAAAACGTTTTATTCTCCGAAGATTTCCTTGAGTTTGTTGGCCAACTGTTCGCCGCGCAGGTTGCGGGCTATGATGCGTCCCTGACGGTCGATGAGGACGGTTGAAGGCACCGAAGTGATGCCGTAGGTAGCACCGCCCGACGATGTCCAACCGTTCAGGTCGCTGACGTGGTTGGGCCATTCGAGGCCGTCCTGCTCGATGGCGAGCAGCCACGGGTCGCGGCTTTTGTCGAGCGAAACGCTGTAAATTTCAAACCCTTTGTCGTGGTATTTCTTGTATAGTTTCACCACGTTGGGATTTTCCATCCGGCAAGGGCGGCACCACGAAGCCCAGAAGTCAATCATCACCACCTTGCCACGAAGGTCGCTGAGTTTCCGTATCTTCCCGTTGGGGTCTTTCATCTCGATTTCGGGAGCCATCCTTCCGGGACCGAGGCTGGTGCGCACTTTGTTATCGACATATTTGACGAACTGGTTGTCGGCGTAACGCTCTTTAAGTCCGTTGTCAACAGCCTCGAACAGGTCGGCGTATGTCTCTGCATCGTTGTCGAAATAGGTGACGAGGAATGCACTGAGCAGAACATTGGTGTTCTTTTCAAGCAGCTGGCGCACGGCTATGTTTTGCGACAACTGCAGTTGCTGCATCTGCTGACTCAGCTCCTGTTTACGGCGTTCGCTGGTTGAAGGCAGGATGTACTCGTTGTCAATGCGGCGGGCCTGTTGTCCACACTGATAAAGAATGTCGTTGAACTGCTGATAAAGCCTTATGTTGTCCGACCCTTTTGCACTGACGATGTGAAAAGCCGAAAGGGTGTCGTCATAAACCGCCTCAAAGTTTACTTTGTCACCGGGTTCAAGCATTAGGTGCAGTGTGTTCTTCTCAAATTCAGAAATATTTAGCAGATATAGCGACGGAGCCTTGCATTCTGCGCTGAATTTTAAATTTCCTTTGGCATCGATGACGGCGGTATCGAAAGGCTGGACGGCGTTGCCGACCACCACGCTGACAAAAGCCTTGTAGCCGTTGCCTTTCAGTCCGCTAATCTTGGCCTGTACGCTGACTTTTTGTGCGTTGGAGTTCGAGAAGGCAAGAAGCAGGAAGGCACATAATAATGTTTTTATATTTTTGTACATATTATTTATGTATTTCTTTGTTCATTATATCAAGAGCCTCTTTGAGCTCTGGGTCGTATTTCAATTGGATGGTGTAAAAGACCGATTGCGAGTAAAGCATAGTGCCTATCTCAGCTTTCAGGCGCGAGCGCATTTCCTCGCTGTAGCGGCTGATGCTTTTGCTGTCGCGGGCTATTCCGCCTTTTTCGCCGCGGGCGAAAAGTGTCTGCAGCGTAGCGTCGCTGATTTTGTAGTTTTTCACAAAACTCTCTTCATCAGGATATTTCGCCTTTATTGTGCGGCCTTCGGCACTGACGATGTCGAAGGCCAGGTCGAAAATGATGCCTTTGTTTAGCATCCGGTTGTAATAGACGATGTTCTCGTCGGTCTTGTAGTGGATTGTATGGTCGGGATATATGCCGCCGCCGCCATAGACTATGCGTCCCTTGCTGGTGTAGTAGGGCGTCGAGTCGTTGATGTAAGACAGCAGCGAATCGCCCTTATACTCATCTATTATGTTCTGGATGAAGTCGGTATAGTACTCGTCGGTTCCGCGGTCGTAAGGCCGCTGTATGCTGCGTCCTGCGGGGGTGTAGTAGCGCGAAATGGTGATGCGAGCCACCGATTTGTCGGGCAACTCATATTGTTGCTGCACCAGACCCTTGCCGAATGAGCGGCGGCCCACGATGATGCCGCGGTCGTTGTCCTGAACAGCACCGGCCACAATCTCGCTGGCCGATGCCGAGAATTCGTCGATCATCACCATCAGATTGCCTTCGCAGAAAAGTCCTCCGGGTCGCGAGTGCTGCTCTCTACGGCGTTGGTGCGCCCCTTCGGTATCGACAATCATTTCGCGGCCGGGCAGCAGTTCGTCGCAGATGTCGATGGCTGCCGACATCAGTCCACCGCCGTTGTTGCGCAGGTCCAGCACCAGGTTTTTCATCCCCTTGCGTTTAAGGTCGAAGACAGCCTGGCAGAATTCGTCGTGAGTTGTTTCGGAAAAACGATCCAGGCGGATGTAACCCGTTGTTTTGTCGAGCATTCCGCTATAGTTTGTGCTGGGCGTGGGAATAACGTCCCTGATTATGCTGACGGTTCGCGGATTTTTCTCGCCCGGACGTATTATTTTGATAGTCACTGTACTTCTGCGTGGACCTCGAATCATATTAACCACGCTGTCGAAGTTTTCGCCTGTTATGTTGTGTCCATCCACCTCGACAAAGCGGTCGGCAGGCTGAATGCCAGCCGCTTCCGACGGGCTTCCGGCGATGATTTCCGTCGCGCATACGGTGTCGTTGAGTTTGCGCAGCACGGTGCCGATGCCTTCAAAGTTGCCTCGCAGCGCTTCAGCCTCTCTTTCAAAGTCCTTGCTCGACAGATAGACGCTGTGAGGATCGAGCGTTGTCAGAATTGTCGCGCACAGACGGTCGGT
>JAGDCN010000137.1 GCA_017958525.1 Bacteroidales bacterium | reverse complement strand
TTGCCGCCGCAGGTGATGCACTGTGCGTGTGGCTGGCTGTTTGTCAAGAATCTCCAGCCCTGCCCGTAGCACGTCTGGCATTGTCCGCTGCCGCCGCAACCATAGCATTGTTTCCACACCTGCATCGGGACGGGGTCGCGTTCTATCCTTATGGTCTGCTGCTGTTGTGGCTGTTGCGTTTGTGGCTGCTGGGGTGTATAGCTGTTGCTGTTTGGCCTATAGTTCGGGTTAAAATTGTATGGCCCGTTATAGTTGGGGTTGCTCCGCTTCTTCTGGTTGAATTCGCTTGCACTATAATTACTATAGAATCCATCTGCAACATATTTCAGGTCTTTGGAGTAGGTCACTTTGTTTCCCGATACATCATCGCAATTCCAATACCCTTCGCTGTAATATATATAAGTATATCCCAAACTTTTGGGCATCACCACCTTGCCATCAAAGTCGTAGGCAGCGTCTATTATTTTTCCGGAACTATTCTTTTTCGTCATGCAAATTACATATTTTAAATCCGCTTCGCCCTCAACAAGAGAATGAAAAAATCCATTCTCTTTGGGTATCAAGCATTCCCCCTTTTTGTTATACAGAGAAAAGACAGATTGTTTCTCGCCTACAAACGTTTGCAATTCGAACAGCCCATAGCCTATGTGATAAATCCATACACAATCCAGCAGTTCTGTCAACGTCAATGGGAATATGCATTTGCCGTCGGTGTCGTAGCCGCTGACTATGTATCCGCCAAATTTACCTTTCTTTTTACTTTTCATCGCAAAGACTCCGCCACCACAATAATACACGCCATTGGATCTTCCTTTCTTCGGTCTGTAGCCGTTGGGCGTAGTGCGATTCCCGTTGATGTCGAAAGCGGCATCCAACGTGTCGGTGCCCATAACATAGGTATACATCACCCATTGATATACTTTGTCGTCTTTATATATCGACGGGTCCGACGACTTCAGTTCCTTGCCTATCAGGCGCTGGGCATCCACACAGTTGGGCACAATCAGTGCCAGCAGCAGCGGGAACAAAAGAATAATTTTTTTCATTTTGTATTCGATGTTTTTCGTTTTTGCCCATTCCCGAAAGGCTGTAGAATGTTATCATTCCATAAAAACAAATAGAAAGAAGCGCGGGAATCAACTTTGCCTATCCCGCGACTTGAGGCCTCGCATTGCCCATCCACCGAAGATAAGCAATGCCAAACGCCCACGCTTTAAGCAAACAAAGATAATTGTAAGCAAATGTGGACGTTGACTTTGCCTTACCGTGCGGTGGATTGTGAAGTTGCGAGTTTCAAGTCGCCGCAGATAAAACGCCGTTCAACGTCTTGTCTATTATGTCCTGCCATCCCCCTAAACCAAACAGAGCCAACCGCTAACGGCAAAAGGGCCATCGTTCAGCCTTCGGGAAATGACACTGCAAAAATACAAACAATTTCCGATATGGCAAAAAAAACTATGCATCCACAAACGGACGCATAGCTATCTTTCTAAAACGCAGACGTGTTTCCGCGTATGTTAACCGGAAGCTTTCAATTGATTTTCACTTGAGGAATACCCAGCTGTTTGCAAATGCTTTTCACTGTCATTTCCTGTATGTCTGGATGACGTGGAACCGCAGTGAAATTTCCATTTGACAAGTTCTTATACAAACTGTGCTTTTTCCCTTCACGCAACAAAACACAATTGTTTTCTGTCAAGAATTTAATGAGAATATTGCGTTTCATAAAACAGCTACACGGCGGCGGAAAATCTTTTTACCCGCATACAGTTTGCGTGTTTCCTCCTTTTTATAGTCAACAACCATCTTTATGGCATCGGCCATATTCTCTTTCAGTTCTTCAAGAGTCTCACCCTGCGAAATTGCTTCAGGCACTTGCTCGCATTGGCCTGTGTACCAACCATTGGGATTCTTGTATATGATTATTGTATATTCCATAGTTTCATCAAATCAATGCCTTTATTTCATTTTGCAAAATTACAAACTTTTTCCGATATGGCAAAAAAAATATTGTGTTGCGCAGACAAAATGCCAGGCGGGGCAACAAAAAAGTCCCGACCGCAAGGGTCGGGACTCTATGATAAAGCCGCAGTGACGGCTTAGGATCAATGCAGGAATGCCAGCAGGATACCAGCTGCCACTGCCGATCCGACGACACCGGCGACGTTGGGACCCATAGCGTGCTGGAGCAGGTAGTTGGTACGGTCGTACTCCAAGCCTACGTTGTTCGACACACGGGCAGCGTCGGGCACAGCCGACACACCAGAGTTGCCGATAAGCGGGTTGATCTTGTTGCCATCTTTGAGGAAGAGATTCATAAACTTGACGAACAACACACCGAAGGTGGTGGCCACGATGAACGAGCCGGCACCGAGGGCGAAGATAAGCACCGAACGACCTGTAAGGAAAGTCGTTGCCTGGGTCGAGGCACCGACGGTGATACCGATAAGCAAGGTGCAGATGTTGACGATAGCGTTCGAAGCAACCTCAGACAGACGCTTGGTTACACCGCACTCTTTCAGCAGGTTGCCGAAGAAGAGCATACCCAGCAGGGGCAGACCCGACGGCACGATGAATGCGCAGAAGATGAGGCCCAAAATGGGGAACGAAATCTTTTCGAGTTTGGTCACCTGGCGTGGCGGACGCATACGGATGGTACGCTCCTTCTGCGAAGTGAGCAGACGCATAATAGGCGGCTGAATCACAGGCACCAAAGCCATATACGAGTATGCCGACACTGCGATGGCACCCATCAGGTCGGGAGCCAGCTGCGACGACAGGAAGATAGCCGTGGGGCCGTCAGCGCCGCCGATGATACCGATAGCACCGGCCTCGTTGGGCTGGAAGCCGAGAGCCAAAGCACCCATATAGGCTGCAAAGATACCCACCTGGGCAGCAGCACCGATAAGCATAAGTTTAGGATTGCTCAGCATCGCCGAGAAATCGGTCATAGCGCCTATGCCGAGGAAAATCAGCGGCGGATACCAGCCGTTCTGCACACCGTGGTAGAGAATGTGCAGCACAGAGCCATCCTCATAGATACCTATCTTCAATCCAGGATAGAAAGGAATGTTACCCACGATCATACCGAATCCGATAGGAACGAGCAGCAGCGGCTCAAATTCTTTCTTGATACCCAAAAAGATGAATATCAAACCAATAAAAATCATTATAATGTGGCCCCACTCTACGTTGGCGAAGCCAGTGTAGTGAAGGAACTGCACCAACTGGGTCGACATAAAGTCCATAAAGCCACCAGAAGCTAAGATGTTCATTATTACAAAGTTTAAAGGTTAAAGTTTAATGGTTAAAGACGATAACGCTTTAACAAAACTATCCAATAACTACCATTACGTCGCCTTCGAGGACCGAATCGCCCTTGCGGACCTTGACCTCCGTGACAGTGCCTTCGACATCGGCTTCGATGTTGTTCTCCATCTTCATTGCCTCGAGCTGCACAACTGTCTGACCGGCCTTGACCTTGTCGCCAACATTGACGAAGACGTCGAGGATGGTGCCAGGCAGCGGAGTGGTGACCTTCGAGCCCTTCGATGCTGTTGCCGGGGCTGAGGTCTGGACAGCGCCGCCAGGGGCGGCGCTGACGCGCGGAGCCGTGCGGGTAGTCATAACAACTTGTTTCTGTTTCAGTTCCTTGTCGACGGTAACCTTATAAGGAGTACCATTGACATCCAATTTTATTTCCTGGCCTTCAACCTCGTTGATATCAACCG
>JAGDCN010000136.1 GCA_017958525.1 Bacteroidales bacterium | reverse complement strand
CTGCCATATTGGCCTGGGCACCGCTGTGGGGCTGCACGTTGGCCCAGCAGGCACCGTAGAGCTTCTTGGCACGCTCGATGGCGATAGTCTCGCTCTGGTCAACAACTTGGCAACCGCCGTAATAGCGCTTTCCAGGATAGCCTTCAGCATATTTGTTGGTCATCACGCTGCCCATAGCTTCCATCACCTGGTCGCTGACAAAGTTCTCGGAGGCAATCAGCTCGATGCCCTTGGTCTGACGCTCACGCTCTTTCTGGATGAGGTCAAAAATTTCTTTATCTCTTTGCATATCAATAATATTTATTAATTTTTAACATTACTTGAAAGTTGCAAAGATACAACAAATAAACGAATTGGCAAATTTTTTTAACCAAAACTTCTTTTTTTCGCTGTATTCATTTTTTTTCGTATTTTTGCAATTTGTTATAGAATATAAAAAAGTCAATATGAAAAGACTGTTTTTGATACTGATATTGGTGGCTGCAAGCACTGTAACCATTGATGCTCAGAAGCTTGCAATGAACGCCAGTACCAAGACCTACGGCTACAAAAACAATGAGGGCGCGTGGATGATTGCACCGCAATTCCAGTATGCTTTCGAATTTCAAGGCCATTTCAAACGCTTTGCTGTTGTCAAAATCGACCGTTTCTGGGGCTGCATCGACAACCGTGGACAGATGATTGTGCGTAACATTTTCCACACAAGCCAGGAGGCAGAACAGGCTGGCCGTGAATGGGAAAAGGGTGACGAGCCCGGCAAATGGCTCTACCCGGCACAAAACCCCGCCGACGGAAAATGGGGATTCGTCGATTACTACGGCAACTGGAAATTCCAGCCCGACTACGACGGTGCCACACAGTTCCAAGGCGACGAGCCGATGAGCTTCGCTGCCGTCAAAACAGCCGGACGCTGGGGATGCATCGACCGCAAAGGTGTGATGGTCATCGCCCCCACCTTTATGGAGCAGGAACACGCCGACCTGGCTGGCAAACAGTGGATTCACGGCCGCCACTACGACACCTGGCGCTACCCCACCAAGGACAAGGAAAGCGGTTTGTGGGGCTATGTCAACTATCTGGGACGCTGGGTGATAGACCCCGTCTATGAAGCCTTCGACTATTTCGGGCCCGACCACAACTACATCTATGCACAGGTCAAAAAGGACGGACGCTGGGGTTCCATCGACCGCAACGGCAATACCGTCTCGAAATGCATTTTCTACACCCGCGACGATGCCGACTATGCCCTTAGCCAGAAAGAACACGGACGCAACATCAACGACTGGCGGCTGCCAGTGACCGATATCGCCAGCGGCAAATACGGATGGGTCGATTACGAAGGCGAATGGACCATCAGCCCTGTCTATGAAGGCGCCACACATTTCATCAACGACACCGGCGAGTTTGCAACCTGCAAGCTCGACGGCAAATGGGCCAGCATCAACAACAACGGCGAACTGCTTTCTCAAAATGTATTTATTCTCAGCAGTGAAGCCTATCAGGCCGGTTATGAATGGGACAACAATCAGGAACTTGGACATTGGCTCTATCCTATCCAGAATCCCGCAACCGGATACTGGGGCTACGTCAACTTCAAAGGCCAATGGGTGATACAGCCCACCTTCGAAGATGCCAAACTCTTTATCAAAACCTGGAACAACCGCGCTGCACCGGCTAAAATGGACGGTCGCTGGGGTTGCATCGACCACACAGGCCAGTTTGTCGTCAAGAACATCTACACCACCTCGGCCGAGGCTTACGAGGCCGGCCGCCGTTGGAGCGAGAAGAACAAGTTTTAGGGAACGGGGAACGTCCCTCTTACCATCATCTATCAAAACGGCAAAGAGCAATGGGTAATAACGGCCTTATAGAGATAAAGAACGCCACCATAGTAAACGAAGGACAAATATATACTGGCGATGTATATATTGACGGCGACAAAATAGCGGCAATCAATCGCCGCGGCTCCGCTATCCGTTATCAGCTATCCGTTATCCGTTCAATAGATGCCACTGGCCTCCTGTTGCTGCCTGGTGTTATCGACACTCACGTTCATTTCCGCGAGCCAGGGTTGACCGAGAAGGCCGATATAGCCAGCGAAAGTCGCGCTGCCGTAGCAGGAGGCGTCACATCGTTCATCGATATGCCAAACACCAAGCCGCAGACCACCACAATGGACCTGCTGGAAGAAAAAGTTGCGCTGGCAGCCGAAAAGAGCTATGCCAACTACGGCTTTATGCTTGGTGCAACAAACAACAATATTGACGAGATTCTCAAAGCCGATCCCACAAAGTATGCCGCCATCAAACTATTTCTGGGAAGCAGCACCGGCGATATGCTGGTCAACAACCCCGAGGCGCTCGACAAGCTCTTCTCGCAGTCGAAGAAACTTATTGTGGCCCATTGCGAAGAGGAAGCCATCGTTCAGGCCAACCTTCGCAACTACAAGCTGGAATGCGCCGGCACCGACCGCGAGACCGCAGCCCTTCACCCACAAATCCGCACCACCGAGGCCTGCTATGTCAGCACATACAAGGCCATCGAACGCGCACGCCGATACAAAACGCGTCTGCACATAGCCCACATCAGCACCGCCACCGAGCTCGACCTGCTGAGCAATATGCCACTCGACCAGAAACACGTGACTGCCGAAGTGACACCCAACCACCTATGGTTCGACGACCGCGACTATGCAGAACTCGGCAACCTCATAAAATGCAACCCCGCCATCAAACGCAACGAAGACCGTGTTGCGCTTTGGGCCGCGCTCTATGACGGACTTATCGATACAATCGCCACCGACCACGCACCCCACACGCTGGCCAGCAAACAACAGCGATACTTTGACGCCCCAGGTGGCATACCCTCCATACAGCACTCGCTGACAATGATGCTCGAACCGCTGATGCACAACAACTACAACGCCGACGAGCAGCGCGAGTTTCGCGACAACTGGCTGCCGCTGATTGTCAAACTGATGTGCCACAATCCAGCAACACTGTTCGGCATCAAAAATAGAGGTTTCATACGCGAGGGTTACAAGGCCGACTTGACGCTGGTTCGCCCACACGTCGAAAACAAAATCACTAAGGAATCGCTCCTCTACAAATGCGGCTGGTCGCCCGTCGAAGGCCTGACCTTCCACAGCCGCATAGAGATGACTTTTGTCAACGGACACATTGCCTATGAAGCGGAGAACGGAGAGTTAAGAGCGGAGAACGGAGAACGGAGAGCGGAAAGCGGAAAGCGGAAAGCGGAGAGACTGGAATATAAATTTTAACCTTAACGATAACTTTAACCTTAATAAAACTTAAACATAATGAAAAAAAAGATTAAAATACTGCTTGTCACTGCGATTGTCTCAATTTTCAATTTTCAATTTTCAATT
>JAGDCN010000135.1 GCA_017958525.1 Bacteroidales bacterium | reverse complement strand
ACTCGTATTCCAGCCCGATGTTGAAGGCTGCGGTGTTGTAGCTTATCGAAGGTGCGATGCGGTATATGCTGTTGATGTTTGTGATGCCTTTCTTCATATATATGGCGGATGAAAGGGCGTAGCGGTATCCGTCGGCAAGGCCAAGGTTCTTGTGGTATCCAAGCAGCAGGTTGGTGCGCCAGCGTTTTCCGTAGGCAAGGTCGAGGTAGCTGACCGAAGCACGCAGGGGACGGTAGTAAAGGAACGTTAAATCGTTCGGATCGACGGACGTAGCCCTAGCGTATCCGCTCAGCATATTCAGGTGTCCCAGGTTCTCGGCCAGTGTGGTACGCATTTTGAGTGAGAAAAGTCCTGGTGTATATTGGAAATACAGGGTGGGGGAGAGTGAGTTGCACCTGTTATCAAGACGAATAATCGAAGTGCCGTTGGGGTCGTTGAAGTCATAAATCAATCCTATTTCGTCGTAAAGCAGCAGACTTGACCAATCGGCCCCCAACTGGGCATAGAACGATTCACCACGAAGTCCGATGCCGACGAACAGTTCAGGAATAAGCCCTTGGTTGGCATACTTGGTGCTTTCACCGTCGGGGCCTGGCGATGTGTATTGGTATTGGTATAGTGCCGCCGCCGTCAGTCGCAACAGGCCGTGGCTCAGTTCATAGCGCAGCTGCGGAGTGCGGCTGTGGGGACGGAATGGCGAGCCGGCGGCCATACCGAGAACCTCGGGCATAATGTCGCCGCTCAGCGGATGCCAGTCCTGTCCGACAAGCAACGAATGTGAAGTCTGCTCACCGGTCCAGTCCAGACGAAGGTATGCCAACCGCAGTCGCAGCACGGTGTTGGTTGTGCCGAAGCCGGCAAAGTCGGCCTCGAACTTGCCGCTGCTGTTGGCACCCATCAACTGTGGTCCCCACAGGTTAAGGCCCAAACGGCTCGAAAGGGCTTGGAAGTGGGTTTGCGGAACAGCGTTGCGGTCGAAGCGCAAAGTGTATCTGTCGTCAGGCGATACGCCGGCGGCGAGAATAGCCGCCTCTTCGGCCTCAGTGATGTTCCAGTCCTCGTCGTAAGGGATAAGGTGGTAGTCGCCGCCGCATACGGTAGCGGTCTTGCGGCTGTCGAAAATCAGATAATTGCGGATGAAGCCGTAGGGTTTGATTTGCACTTTTTGAGGCTTTTCGGCGGCGGCTTTGGGTTTGGATGGCGTTTGAGCCAGAGCGGTTCCGCAAGATGCCAATGTCAGCAATACCAGAACTATATATTTGTTCATAATCGGTTTTGGTTTTCGTTATCGTTAAGGTTTTCGTTTTTAACCTTCCACATCTGCCAGCTGTTCCAAACGTTCTGGAATACAGAGTAGAAAGCCAGGAATACCGATGCCAGCGGCGTGAGGTAGTAGGTGGCCATCCAGATGCCCATAGCGGTGTTCTTTTGTCCCAGCAGCTGTCCTCCGCTGATTTTGTCTCCATATTTAGCTCCCAGCCAGCGTCCAAAGCCGAACTGCACAATGCAGAACAACAGTGAAGCTATGCCTAACCAGATGATGCTGTGCCAGTTGCCTTTGCCTTGGATGAAGATGAAGTCGATGGTTTTGCCCAGTGTGAGCAGCAGCGCCACCGCCCACAGGTAGAACGACAGACCTTTGTATCGGCAGAGGAAGTCGCTGCCTTTGGGGAGCCATAGTTCAAGAGCCAGCGCAGCGAAGAAGGGCAGACCGAGAACCATACTTATCCGTTTCAGAATCATCAAGAACGACTCGAAGAAGGGCATATCCTGATGGGTGCCGATAAAGGAGAAATAAATAGGTGCCACCACGACGACCATCAGGTTGCCGATGATTGTGTATGCTGTCACCGTCTCGCGGTTGGCACCGAGCATCACACTGATGACTGCCACACTCGACGCCACGGGGCAGAGCACTCCGATAAGCACCCCCTGCGACACAATGTCGCCGGCACCCAGCCAGTTCAAAATAAGATAAGAACCAAGACTTACGGTGATTTGGAACATTATCAGCCATACGTCCAGACGTGTCATTCGTAGTTTTTTTATATCGACGGCGCAAAACGTCAATAGCAGAATGCTGAAAATGAGGTAAGGCACCAAAAAATTGACCATTGCCACCCATTTGTGCAGCAACAATCCCAGCAAAATTGCTATTGGCAGAACATAACTTCTGTATTTTTGCATCCGACTATTTCCTTATAAATGACAGTTTCACAAATAATAACGCTTGCTGTGCCCATTGTTATTCTACTGCAAATATACGGTGATTCTGTCTCTTTTCGAAAAAAAAGTGTATTTTTGCATTTCAAATAAGACTGTTTTTCGCTATACGGCAAACAGTTAAAGTTATTGTAAAGGTTATAGTTTATTAAGTAATGCTTAGAGAAGAAACTGTTTTTGGACCAATACATAGCCGCAGACTTGGCACGTCGCTCGGCATCAACCTTTTGCCCGAGAAAGGCAAGTTTTGTAACTTTGACTGCATCTATTGCGAGTGCGGCTGGAACCGCGATGGCCGCAATGACACCAAGCTTCCGTCGGCCGACAAGGTACGCCACGACTTGAACAATATGCTTCAGAACCTTTATGCCGATGGCACAAAAGTCGATTCTATCACTTTCAGCGGAGATGGCGAGCCGACGCTGAACCCAGAATTCCCGCAGATTATCGACGACACGTTGGCGCTGCGCGACGAGTTTGCTCCGTCGGCCAAGGTGTCGGTGCTCAGCAATGCCACGCGTGTGCATATACCTGAGATTTTTGCCGCCTTGCGCAAGGTTGACAACCCAATTATGAAGATAGACGCGCCCACCAATGAACTGGTGGCCAAGATAAACAATCCCGCGCCGGGCTATGATGTGAGGCGCGTTGTCGAAGCCCTCAAGCAGTTCAACGGCAACTTCATCCTTCAATGGTGCTTGTTGCGGAGTCCCGATTTTGATTCCACCAGTACCGAGGTTGTTTTGCCGATGCTTGACATTGTCCGCCTATTGCATCCGCGTGAAGTGATGGCTTACACCATCGACCGTCCTACGCCGGCCCAGAACCTCACAAAGGTCACTCCCGACGAAATGCGCACCCTTCTCCAACCCCTTATCGACGAAGGCTTTCAGGTGCAGATAAAAGGGTGAAAACAAAGTAAAACAAAAACATTAAATACTTATGGGATTCAAACCGAAAGAGAATAACAGAGAACCGTTGTTGCGGCTTCCAGAGGCTGTTTTCAGTCAAGAGCAATTTGTCGATGATGTCTTCAACGACGATTATATTCTGGTTGTAGGTAGCGAGGTCGTTATGAACACCAACGAAGATGTCACAGGCGATGTCAACCACTATATCCTGGATTCTATCAACACGAAGCTGGGTACAAATTATGACAGTTTCGACGACCTGTACAGATATGTTGGTCGTGGCATCGACCCAATACGGAATATTCTTAATTCAGAAGATTTTTCATACGATGTAAAGGACATCTCCTCCGAGTTGTGCGCACTGTTCGAGACCAAGTTGTTTCGTTTTGTGATGACGACCACGTTCGATGGCTACCTTGAGAAGTTGATGGAACACGTGTGGGGCAGGGATGGCTTCAGTGTGGTGAATATGGGCGACAAGGCCAGTGTCGATAGGCTGCGCAACGACTTGGCATCCTGTCGTGAGGGTGACCGATACTTGCAACCGACACTGTTTTATATTTTCGGGAAAGCGGAGAAAGACGAGTCCAAGAGTTATGTGCGGACGGATGATGATGCAATTCAGATTATAGATAAATGGATTCAGTTGCCGAAGGACGACCCTATGGTGCGCCATATCCGCAACAAGAAAATTCTTGCCCTGGGTTGTAAGTTCGATGACTGGTATTTCCGTTTCTTCTGGTATAATCTTAAACGCGACATTAGCAGACTTCGCGAAGGCCAAGTGGCGTTTATGCTCGACGAAAACGATGCCTCGGATGCTAAACTCAATGCATTTCTGAAACATTCGTTGATTTATCGCCATAAGAATGTCAGGGCTTTTATGTCGGACATTGTGTCGCTGCTGACTTCGACCCAAAACGACAACCCCTTGCACTCTATGGTTGTCAAGAAGCGTCGCGAAGGCGGCGTGTTCCTCTCATATTGCAGTAAGGATTTTGTTATTGCCAGCCGCCTTTTCTTTATGTTGCAGCGTGAGGGTTTTGCTGTGTGGTTCGACAATACGCATCTGAAAGGCGGCGATGATTACAACCGCAACATAGAGACAGCCATCGGCAAGTCCAAAGTGTTTGTGTCGCTGCTGACGCCAAGTGTCGCCGCCGACCTTGCCGCCGGCAAAACCGATAACTATTATAACCGTGAATGGCTTATGGCAATGCAAACAGGCGACAAGGCATTTGTGCCTGTCGCTGCCAATGGTTACAATCTTCGTGCCGATTACCATACGGCGGTCTTTGAACCGTTCACGGCCACCAGCAACTCCGGCATCGACCTGATGCGTTCCGATGGTTGCAAGCAGTTGATAGAGTCTTTAACCAAACACTTGCAGACAGTATGAGTACACATCGCACTAACCCGTGGGCGGGTTTGGCATCGTATCAGGATCCAGAAACCGCCGAAGTAAAGCTTAAGTTTTGCGGTCGCGACAAAGAGAGCTACGACGTGGCTCAACTGATTGACGACAACATTTGTGTCACACTCTACGGCAAGAGCGGCACGGGCAAGACGTCGTTGCTCAATGCAGGTGTCTTTCCTCGCCTTCGCCATCAGCAGTATCTGCCTGTCAGTATTCGCCTTGCTGCCGAAGCACGCGAAAGCAGTTTTCAACGCTGTATTGTGGAAAAGGTTTCCAGGGTTGCCTCCTCAGCCGGTTCGGTTCAGACATTCGACGTTGTGCCTATGCCTTCCGACGAAAAGTCTATCGACTATTTGTGGCACTTCTTTGCCCGCAGCCGCTTTGTCGCTGCCGATGGACGGGTGCTGTTCCCCGTTATGGTCTTTGACCAGTTCGAAGAGGTGTTCCGTGGCCGTCGCGACGAGGCGGAGATACTGCTGCGCCAAATCCATTTTATGATGGACGAGAGCCATACGCTTGCCGACCGCTTGGTTGATGGACACCCCTACAGCTACGACTTTAATTTCCGCTTCGTACTGTCGCTTCGCGAGGATGACCTCTATCGTCTTGAGGACAGTATTGACAACTGCTATTTGCCAGAAATGAAGCGTTGCCGCTATCGACTTCGCAGCCTCTCCGACAATGCTGCACGCGATGTTGTGCTGATTTCTGGCGAAGGCCTTTTCCGTCAAAGCGAACAGGATGCAATAGCAACCACCATCGTCAATACGGCACGCAACAATGAGGACCATACCATCAGCACAAACATTCTCTCGCTAATCTGCAGCCGTATCTTTGTTGAGTGGCAAAGCAGTGGATCCGAATATATCACGCCGTCATTGGTCGAAACCTTTGTCAAGGGCAATCCTTTCGAACGTTTCTACAATGAGGCCACTCGCGGCTGCTCCAATCGAGAGAAAACCTATATCGAAGAACACCTTGTTGACAGTGAGGGCCGTCGCAATTCCATTCCCGAAAAGGACTTGCAGCATAACATTTCCAACTGGAGGCGTCTCCTTGAGGGCGACAACCGTATCCTCCAGCGTATTGCTTCCTCTGCCGACAGTAGCGGCTATCGTGTCGAGCTCCTCCACGACTCGTTCTGCGAGCCTCTGCTCGGTCAAAAGGAAAAACGGGCAAAACGTCGTAGATTAAAGTGGCTGGCTTTTACATTAGCTATATCGATATTCTTGGTGTCTATTGT
>JAGDCN010000134.1 GCA_017958525.1 Bacteroidales bacterium | reverse complement strand
CTAGCACTCTTGGCAGTGCTCAGCATCGCAGCCGTCGGCTGCCAGAAAGAAAACATAGTTGAATCGCAAACAGCAATGCAGATTCCACAGAATGTGGGTGTTCGCAACATCACGTACACCATTGATGGTGTGACATTTTACACCACCATTCGGGGAGAACAACACTGGCAAGATTTTCTTGACAGTATGTTTGCTTTGGTCAAAGAAGGACACAGAGTTAGCATTAAGAACAGCGACATTTCTTCAAACGGGTCGCAAGCCAAGCAAACAGTGACTTATACAACATCAAGTCAATCGGATGCAATAGATTGGTGTAATAAAATGATAAGAGATGGGTATGAGGTCTCTTCCTATTATGACGAACGCACAGGCCAGTATGTATGTATTGCCGTTGGCCCCGACATTGTTAATCCCCAGACCGATACAACCGATACCGGCGGAGCGAAATAAAAAAAAGTTTTCAACAATGTCACAAAACGGCAAAAAAATATGCATTATATATATGAAAGGGGAAAGTCTGCATTCCCTTGAAAAAACCGCCGCAGCCAGCAGACACTGTCGGCACATAGCAAAAACACAGAAATATGAAATGATGAGAGTTCCGTTACAGATCACAAGCCCCAGTGGGGCGCGTGGAGGAGCCTTGTGCGTGGCCGCCCCGTCAGCCTCCATTGGTGTCGCACCGCTGTAACAGGAACGAGGAAAAGAAAAGGTGCACCGACAGGAACGGAATCAACTGGAATCCCAACCACGCATTCCGCCCTGCCCTCCAGCACCCAGGCGCAGGACATCAGCCCTGAACCGACATATTAACGACTAACTCTTGTTTTTATTGCGGAAAATGGACTGATGAATAGTTGTAAAACAATAAAAATTTAAAAATATGAAGAGAAATGTCTTTATTTTCATCTGCGGATTGATAATCTCCGTTTCCGCATTGGCCCAAACGAGCATAACAGCTTACGAATCAAACGTATGGAATTACGACGAAATAGTCATCAAACAATACAATTATCCAGCCACAATTTCAAGCAAATACTCTGGCGAATCAGGTAGCACCGTCTTTGAATATAATGTAGACATAGGCGCTAATTCCAGTACTTCGACTCAGGTCATCCTCAAAGGCTACCGTGTACACGACTTTGTCATAGATAACGACAGCGTTTTTTTCTGCGGTCAAATGGGCAATTGCGGTATAATCGGTTATTTCGATATCCACGATCTGTTTTTCACCAACGGCTCATATTATGTTCAAGACTATTTTAACCTCCCAAATGGTAAAACTGTCGGCGATTTAACCAAACTAATCACATATATGGGCGACGAGAGATCTCTGTCTTCACGTCGTATTGTCGCCATTGGATATGAACAGGCCAATCATTTCGGTTGTATTGTTGATGTACAGTTTTTCGGAATCAGCACTACGGGATACGTGGATGCAAGTCCAATGGAGAGCTTCAGGGACATTATTCTTGTTGGCGACAATCTTGTTACAGCAGGCTTTGAGGTCAGCAACTACCTGACATTCCGCGTTTACGACAAGAACTTTGTACTGACAAATGGTATTGAAGACTACAGACATACTTTCAGCAATTTCTATGGATGCGAAAAAAGGACTTGGAATCTGAAGGATGTCTTGTTGTATCCGCTGACTGAAAACCTGTTGGCGTCGGCATCAATATGGAACACCTCAACGGAAGGACAGGAGAAAAGTGTTCAAAGAATACATATCGGTGAATACGATCTCAACAACCTGATTTCATCCAGTTATGCCAATATGGTTCATTCCTGGGAAATATCATACAATAATTATGATTATTTCAATCGGCTATACGGCTTTGTATATAACGATTGGACTTCTTCCTATGGTATACTTTCCAGTTCCAAATCCAGCGAATCACTGTTTCTTGAAACCGACCGTCCAATATCGTCATTCCTGAACAATTTAAAGGCATCATCGAGTTACGAGGGGTGTGTCGATATGGGATTACAAGGTCTTGATTTATATAATACAAAACTTCAATACGTTATGGCAGGACGATGCCTCTACCATAATAATCAGGAGTATTTCCAAATAGAGACAAGCGGTGTGCAGTCCGCCTGTTTGCCAGACGAGGAGTGTGAGCTGTTTGAAAACAGACCATCTGCACATAAAAATCTCAGGGAGTTCATTGACTGGGGCTTTGTTTTCGGACCTCGAACGGTACAACCGGAAACTCCTGAAACCAATGCAATAAGCAATCAATGCTCATTAGAAAGATAAAACAATATTATTAATCCTTAAATATTAAAACGCAATGAAAAAGCTTTTGTTATTGTTAATGCTTCTTACATCTATATGCATTGACACACATTCGCAGAACGACAAGATGGATACCCTTTTCATCGGCCAGCACGAACCGACGTTCTACTACTGGGACACGAACTGGTGGGACTATTATCATTTGAACTACCCACCTTGCGATGATTTAATGAAGAAATTACCTTTTAGCTGTAATTACAATTGCCCTGAGAACAAGGTGGAAATAGCTCGATATTGCTATACCGACAAGCCGCTGAAAGTGATAGGCGTAGCCGCACCGGTAGCATTTGACATACCTGTACTTGACAATGGCCAGCCCTATGTCGTTGACACAGTCATTGCACACCGTCTGCCGGAGTATTTCAGGCTGTACGATGTCGACGACTCACTTCCTCCCAGCCAGATGGTTATGGCCCGCGAAGCCAGATGGGACAATTTCCAACCCCGGTATGTAATGCCGGTCCAAAGGATGGTATCTGAGGTCGAGCATAATGACGGCACCTACCACTTCGAATGGCAACCGCCGCAGTATGAAGCTGTTTACGAGGCATATTTCACTCCTGTCGTGGTGTACGATTCATTCTATGTGTCCGCCACAGGCAACAATAACTACTTTGTTGAACATTATGGTTTACGAGAACATCCTGCAACCAGATATTTCTTGACACAACCATACAACAGCATCTGCCCAATCCAACAACCTGTCTTTCATACCACAGAGCATTACAAGATGTATGCCCATTTATACAACGACGTCAATCCTCGATATATGGACACTACACAATGGTTCTACCAGTTTGCAGCTCCCGACCACGGAATCTATGGACAATTTCTAAACATTTTCCCCATCTTCGACACCAGCTACAACGGCCCCTACATCATTAACGACACCTGTCTGGCCCCTGCGAACTTCCGTATTCTTGACATCACAGGCCACAATGTCACTTTTGCCTGGGAGCAGACCACGGGCGGCAGATGGGAGCTTTCCATTGTCCCCGAAGGCCAGGACTGCGACAACAGCCCTGTCACCACCCATTTTGTAACTTTTGCGACTGTCAGCGACCTCGACACAACACAATGGTATGAGGCCCGCATACGCTCGTTGTGCGACAGCTCAATCAGCGCCTGGAGCGACAGCATAAGGTTTTGCGTTGGCTCTTGCAGCGACAACCGCATCGAGACCACGGCTGATCGCTACACCTACCTGATGCCCAACCCCGCCAGCGAGACGGTGACCGTAGCATCTTCGTTCCGCATCGGCGATGTGGAGGTCTACACGCTCGACGGACGCCGCATACTCGCCAGCCGCGTCGACGGCATCAGCACCACCCTCGACATCTCCTCGCTGCCCACCGGCACCTACATCGTCCGCATCAGCACCAACAACGGCACAGCATTCAAGAAACTGGTGGTTAAATAAACGGAAAACGGAAAATGTTTAGGGCTTACCCCCATGTAAGCCCTAAACATTTAACGAAAACGAAAACAAAAACGAAAACGAAAACAAAAACGAAAACGAAAACAAAAACGAAAACTAAAACAAAAAGGAACACGAATGACACGAATAGCACAAATGGATGGCAAGTGTAACACTGACAATTCGTGAAAATAAGCGAGATTTGTGTTCAAAATAACGAAAACAAAAATATTTATGATAATTCCTGTCCATTAATGGTAATTCCTGTTCAAAAAGAAAAGCTCGCCCGCGAGCAAGAAAAACGGAGAACGGAGAGCGGAGAACTTATCGAACGGAGAACGGAAAATCTGAGTTTTTTTTCAATAGTGCATCCCCTGCGGTACAACACGCCAAAAGGGGATGCTTTTTTTGTTGAGTTGTTGATAGGTTGGAAGGTTAGAGGGGAGTTAAGGGACAATTAAGAATTGAAAATTTATTTTTCGTTTTCGTCTTCGTTTTCGTTTTCGTTTTGGTGTTCGTTTTGGTTTTCGTCTTCGTTAAATCTATCTGAAGTTAAAGTTAAGGTCAAGGTTAAAGTTAATTCAAGGTTTTCGTTTTGGTTAAGATTAAAGGGTTGGGGTGATTAGGTGTCTCCTCCTGGAGAGGGATAAGACGGGTTTATATATAATAAAACACTCTTTCTGTCGTTATTTACTATGTTGGAATTTAGGTTTCAAAAATGTTATATACGTTGTTATGGCAAATATGATTTTGGATATCGGCAACACTCGAAAAAAGGTTGCTGTTGTTGAAGATGGCAAAGTGCAAGAAGTGTGTGTGCTGGGCGAGGAGGCGCGGCGGATAGTGGCGTCGATGTGCAAGCGCTATTCCATTGGGCGTGCCATTGCGTCTGTGGTCGGCCGCGAGCCGCAATGGGAAGAATTGCTGCCTTCGGATGTATATGGAAACTTACATATTCTGTCGTATGAATCGAAGTTGCCAATCACTATCGACTACGAGACCCCGCAAACGCTGGGTATGGACCGTGTTGCTGCGGTGGTGGGAGCGCGTGTGCTTCATCCCGACGGGCCACTGGTGGTGGTTGATGCCGGCAGCTGCATAACCATCGACCTGCTGGACGCTGGCGACTGCTACCGCGGTGGCGCCATACTGCCCGGCATCGGTATGCGCTTTATGGCAATGCACGACTACACCGCCGCTCTGCCGTTGGTGGAGCTCTCGGCAGGGGAATTGGACGGCAGTGTTGCCACTCCGATGACTGGCTGCTCGACGCGGGCATCAATGGTGGCGGGCGTATGCAATGCGTCATTGTATGAAATAGAGGGTTTTATGCGCGATTATGAGCGCAACTATCCTGGCGTTAAATTTTTTTTAACAGGCGGAAACGCAGTTTTTTTTGCAAAACGATTATTTTTTCCGAACTTTGCAAATTCGGACTTGATGTATATTGGTTTGGATAAGATATTGGAAATAAACACAAAGGGTTAAAAATCGAGAGTTGAAAACTGAAATTTAGAATGCCGAAATTATGACAGAAATAGTTGACCGGACACATAATAAAAGATTGTTTTTAACGCTGCTGGTGTTGCTGACTGCTACGGTGGCGGCGGCACAGAACGGCATCAATTCGCCTTATTCGCAGTATGGCATTGGTCTAAGCAATATGCCATACAATATGCCTTCGGCGGCTGCTTTGGGCGGTGTGACCTATACTCGCTCGGCGATGAATATGATCAACCCTTTCAACCCTGCTTCCTATGCTGCCATTGGCAAAGAGACGCTGGTGTTCGATATGGGCTTGTCGATAGATATGACAACGCTGCGAAACAGCAGCAAGTCGCAGTTCGATGCCGACGGCAATATTGGATATTTGTCCATTGGATTCCCGCTTACAAAATGGTGGAAAACGGCACTTGGCGTGATGCCGATGAGCGACGTCAACTACCAGTCGGTAAGCACACAAGCCATCAATCCGGGTGGTGAGGTGAAAACGAAGTATGAGGGCAACGGTGGCGTGTCGCAGCTCTACTGGGGCCACGCTTTCAACATTATGGGTGGCACGGACGCCAACAAGCCGCGGCTGAGTGCCGGTTTCAATATCGACTATGTCTTTGGCAACCTGACACGTGCGGTCACCTACGATTTCACTGCCAACGACACTACCTATATGATGGACAGCCGCAGCCAGAAGGACACCTACGTGAAGAATCTGCTCTTCGATCTGGGTGTGCAGTATGAGCAACCTGTCGGCGAAAAATATCATCTGGGCGTAGGACTTACAATGCGTCCCCACCGTTCGATGACCGTCAGGGACAACGCTCTGGTATATACCTATGTCACCAACGCTGCATCGGAATATATGCGCGATACAATCTTCCCCCTCAACGGTGGCGACAGCGAATTTGAGAGTTCGTTGGAACAGCCGCTGACCACCGGCATAGGGCTCTCTTTCCAACGCGACGACAAATGGCTGGTGGCTCTCGATGCCACTTTTGCCCCTTGGAGCGGAATGAAATATACTGAAAACAGCACTTATTCCATCTTCGGACAGAGCCCGCTCCGCTATGGCGGCAGCCAACGCTGGGCACTGGGATTCCAGCTGCTGGGCGACAAAAACGCTGCGTCGTATATGCGCCGTGTGACCTACTCGATAGGTGCGCACTACGAAAGCGGACGTCTCCAACTGCAGATGACCGACGGCAACGAGTACAAACTGAACGAATGGGGCATCGGTGCCGGTATAGCCTTGCCTATGCGTAAAGGCCGCTCGGTGCTGAATGTGTCGGCAGCCTATTCGTCGATGGGTACCATCGATTTGCTGCGCCGCGATGTGTTCACTATCGGCATTTCGGTGGGAAGCTGTGAAAGCTGGTTTGTGAAGAGAAAATTCAACTAATCCTTAAAAAAACATAAAAACACAATTTTAGACTTTATCGGGCGACTAAAAGGAAAACAAGATAAATCAAAAATAACATAACACAGAGATGAAAACAATAAAATTTCTAACACTCGGTTTATTGATGACGATGTCGGTTATGTCAGTTTCGGCACAGTTCAAGAACACCGAGGACAGCATTTGCAAGACTAATACCTTCCTATATCAGGAGGCTTACAAAAGCAAGCAGTATCTGGACGCTTATGAACCTTGGAAAATCGCTTTGGAGACCTGCCCCAAGAGTTCCAAGAACCTCTATATCCGTGGTGCAACCATCCTCAAGGCAAAATTCAACGCCACCAAGGACCCCAACGAGCGCAAGGCCATCGTCGATGAGCTGATGCAGATGTACGATATGCGTATCCAGAACTACGGCGAGGCCGCCGAGGTTACCGCCCGCAAGGCCTACGATATGGAACAGCTGCGCGGCAATGCAGCCTTGAAGGAATACTATGAGCTGTATGCCGAGGCTATGCGTCTGGGTGCCAGCAGTCTGGATGTTGCTTTCATCGAACGCTACTTTGATGCAACGGTGAAGTACGTCACCTCTGGCAACGAGGACACAACGCTGATTGTGGATAACTACGACATCGCCAGCGACGCTCTCGACGCCCTGGTTGCTGCCGAGACCGACAGCGCCAAGAAGGCTGAGCTCTATGGTGTTATCGCACACGTCGAGAACCGCTTCTCGCCCTTCGCTTCGTGCGACGAGCTGGTGAAAATCTATACCAAGAAATTCGCCGCAACGCCCGACGATATCACGCTTCTGAAGAAAATCACCACCATCCTTCGCAAGAAGAAATGTATGGACACCGAACTATTCTTCGCCGCCACCGAGAAGCTCCACGCTCTTGAACCGTCGCCCTCAACGGCCTACCTGATGGCACAGATGTGCTACAACAAGGATCGCCACAACGAAGCTGCCAAGTACATCAACGACGCTTTGGCGGGCGCCGAGGACAAGGACAAATACAATATGTATATCCTACAGGGTCTCTGCTACACCAACACCAACAACTACTCGGCTGCAAGAACGGCCTACAACAAGGCTGCCGAAATGGAGCCTTCGAAGGGTGAGCCCTACCGCCTCATCTCGCAGCTCTATGCCAAGGGTGCCAAAGCCGTCAGCGACGGTATGGGTGGCCGCTCGGCCTACTGGGCTGCCGTCGATGCCGCCCGCAAGGCCATCACGGTCGATGGATCGCCCGAAAACGTCGAAGCCGCCAACCGCCTCATCAGCTCCTACTCAGGTCACTTCCCGAAACAGGACGAAGCTTTTATGCTCGACCTTATCGACGGCAACAGCTTCACCGTACCGGGATGGATAGGCGTAAGCACCACCATCAGAACAAGAAAATAAAAACACAGCAGGGGGAGCAATGCATTCTGCAAGACAACAATCCCCGTCAAAAGTAAGGAGGCACGCTGCCGGCGTGCTTCCTTGCTTTGTTTTATTGACGTTGCTGCTGGCGTCGTGCCGCAACGATATGGAGAAGGTGCGCATCTTCGACCCGCAAAACCTGCCGCAGCAAAACATCGATACGGTGAGGGCAGTGCGAAGCCTCAACGGAAAGAAACAGATGGTGCTCACCGCCCCCAAGGTGGTGATGTACGACCATCCTGAGCGCAAGACGGTCTATCCCGACGGCGTCAATATGCAGATTTTCGACAATGGCGACAAGGTGGCGGCATCAATTAAGGCCGACTATGCCGTCTCGCTCGACGAAAAGAAGACTGTCGAAGCCCGCAACAACGTGGTCATCATTGATTTCCGTTCGGGCGACACCTCCTATTTGAACAGTATTGTCTGGAATTCGGCCGAGCACCGCATCTACTCCAACGACACCGTTAAATCGGTCAACGGTGCCAGGGTCACCTATGGCGACGGCTTCGATAGCGACGACGAATTCACGAGCCCGCGCATCCTGCATCAGCGTGGCACAATGACAATCGAAGAATGAACGCCCGACCGACACGACGACAATGGAGGGGCTATGCCATTCTGTGCCTTGTCCTCGTTGCGGCAATGCTCTTTTTCGTTTTGCGCCCTGTCGATGCCGCAAAGCCCGATGCCGACAACCATTCGCAGCTGAAAAAAGCCATAGAGAACTATGGCGACAGCATTTTTTCTAATGGAGAACGGAACACAGAGAGCGGAGAACGCACCGAAAGGGCTTATCACCGTGTAAATCCGGAAACGGAGAACGGGCAGCGTTCAGGCTTTCATTTGTCTCATAATTACGACAAGCCGGAACACCGTCGCCCGACAGTTGAGCTCAACACTGCCGACACGGCCGAATTGCAGCTGCTTTATGGCATCGGCCCCGCTTTTGCAGGCCGGATAGTCCGTTACCGGCAGCGGCTGGGAGGCTTTGTCCGCAAAGAACAGCTGCTGGAAGTCTATGGAATGGACACCGCCCGCTATGAGGGTTTTGCCGACAATGTCAGTATTGACAGCAGTCGGGTGACAAAACTGGACATCAACAATGCCACTGTCGAAGAATTGAGGCAGCATCCCTATCTTGATTATTACCAAGCGCGTTCGTTGGTGAACTATCGGAAATGCGGCAACCGCCTTGAGAATATGGACGATTTGCTGATGGTAAACTTGATTGACGAAGAAACGGTAAGAAAATTGCAAGGATATATACAATTTAATTAACCTTTTTGCGTTCTAAATACTAATTCGTACGTGTAAAAAATAAAATCTTGTTATATGAAATTTAATATCAGTCAGATAGCAACAATGCTCGGAGGCAGTGTGGAAGGCGATTCCAACGCAGAGGTTTGGAAACTTTGCAAAATTGAAGAAGGTGAAAACGGAGGTCTCTCGTTCCTGGCTAACAGCAAATACACCAACTACATATATGACACCAACGCCACGGCGGTGATTGTCAGCAACGATTTCGTCCCCGAGCATCCGGTCAAGGCGTCGATGATACGTGTCGCCGACCCCTACCTGGCTTTTGCCAACCTGCTGAAGAAATACAACGAGATGCAGCTCGACAAGAAAGGTGTCGATCCGCAGGCTTTCATATCGCCCAGTGCCACAATCGGCAAGGACTGCTACGTAGGCCCCTTTGCCTTCATTGGCGAGAATGTCCATATCGGTGACGGTGCAAAGATATATCCTCAGACTTATGTCGGCGACAACTCGTCGGTGGGCAACAATACCACACTCTTTGCCGGCGTGCGTGTCTATCAGAACATCGTCATTGGCGACCGCTGCATCCTGCATTCGGGCTGCGTCATCGGTGCCGACGGCTTCGGTTTTGCCCCTATGCCCGACGGCAGCTACCAGAAAATTGACCAGATAGGCAATGTTGTCATTGAGGACGACGTCGAAATAGGTGCCAACACCACCATCGACCGCGCCACGCTGGGTTCGACAATCATCCACAAGGGTGTCAAACTCGACAACCTGTGCCAGATTGCCCACAACGTCGTTGTCGGCGAGAGCACCGTTATGGCTTCGCAGAGCGGCATCGCTGGTTCGGGCAAGGTCGGAAACCATTGCATCATCGCCGGCCAGGTGGGTATTGTGGGCCACATAGAGGTGGGCAACAACGTCACCATCGCTGCCCAGTCGGGTGTGACGCGCAATTTTTCCGACAATGTCACCATCCTCGGCTCGCCGGCGACGGATGCCGTCAAGCAGCGCAAGACCTACATCTACGAACGCAATCTCGACCAGCTGTACAAGCGCGTTGACGAACTCGAGAAGAAACTTGGGATAAGGTAGTCCCGCGTATCCGGAATCAATATCAACACCAGGGTTAAAGTTCAACAAGAATGAAGGCATCCGGCACGCTCAAATTCTTTGCCATTGTGGTGGCACTGTTGGCGCTGCTCTGCATCGTCTTTCCGCGCGACGGTGTCACTGTTGGCGGTGTCACTCTGCGGTTCCCCACTCTCCATAAAGTGCTGGTGCGCGAAAAGGAGAAGAGTATGGAGCAGCTGCTCATCAAGCGCGAGGAACGCGACCTGACGGGACTTCGCGACTCCATTGCCGAAAGCCGTCATCTGCTCTTTGAAGGTCAGACACGTTTCTGGCTGCCCAACGACGATGTCAGCTGCTTCGACAATTTCTTCCGCAATGCCGAAAAGGCACAGGAGCAGGGCCGTGTGGTGCGCGTGCTGCACTATGGCGACTCACAGATAGAGCAGGACCGCATCAGCTGCCGCCTTCGCGAGCGTTTGCAGATAGTCTTCGGCGGCGGCGGTCCGGGTATGCTGCCGCTACGGCAGCCGATACCGACCATCTCGTTCAACCAGTCGGTCAGCGGCTCCATCAAAGGTCTCTCAACCTATGGCGACAGTACCTTCAGTCGCTCCAACGGCAACTACGGTCCTATGCTGCGCTGCTGGCGGCTGACGGGCAGCGCCACGATGTCGCTCTACTCTTCCAAAGGCAACCACGCTGCCGAAAGGGTGGGGCACTTCTCCTCAATCCGAGTCCTTTTCAACAACCGGCCCGGTCCGCTCAGCGTCGCTATGCACAACCGCAAGGGGCCTGGCAATTTCTCCGCGTCTTCAAGCAAATCGGGCATAGGCATTTTGTCGTGGAAGATGGACACCGTCACCACGTCGGCATCGCTGACGCTCGACGGCACCGCCGACATCTATGGTGTCCTCCTCGATGACGGCTACGGTGTTGCGGTTGATAACATCTCTATGCGCGGTGTCTCCGGCCATCAGTTCAAGATGGCCAATTTCGACCAGTTGGCCGAATCCTACAAACTGCTGGATGTCGGAATGATAATTATGCAGTTCGGCGGCAATTCGGTACCCTACCTCACTAGCGAGAAAAGAATAGACAACTATTGCAAGAACCTTGGCGAACAGATAGATTACGTGCGCAGGGCCTGCCCCGATGCGGTCATCCTCTTCGTCGGTCCGTCGGATATGAGCACCAAGGTGGGCGGCCAGCTGGCAACCTATCCTATGCTGCCCACCGTGGTCGAAAAGCTGCGCGAGATGGCCAACGCACACGGTGTCGCTTATTGGAGCATCTATGACGCTATGGGCGGCAAGAACTCTATGATTACTTGGGTCAAAAACGGTTATGCCGGACCCGACTACATCCACTTCTCGCACAAAGGCGCCCGCATTATGGGTGACTATTTGAGCGACGCCCTGCAGAATATGTACGAACTATACAAAATCAGGCAACAACTCTCTGCCAAACAATTCAAGGATATTTGGAATAACATAACTAAACCTGATGGGAACTCACTTTAACATAACTGTCTTGAAAATGTTATACAAGGGTCTTCTGATATTATCTGCATTTATTTGTTTTCTGGCGTGCGGAAATGCTCAAACGGACGTCGAATACAAACTGAATGATATCGACGACAGTATGATGTTTGTACCCCTTGACACCTCCTACTCGTTCATCAAATACGACTCCAACCACCTCATCCTTCCTGCCGACAGCAGCCAGATGCGCCGCTTTGCCGAGAAATGGTACCGCCTGTTGGTCACCGGAGAAGGGCATATCAACATCGTCCAGATGGGAGCCTCGCACGTGCAGGGCGGCACACTGCCCCACCGTGTGCGCTACAACCTGCTGACACCTCTGCCCAACCTTGTGGCGGCACGCGGTATGATTTTCCCCTATTCGGCAGCATCCAAATGCAACAACCCATACGACTACAAAATCTCACGTTCACGGCCGCTCGACCTGACACGCTGCGTCTATAAGGAACCCCTTGAACGGCTTGGCCTTTGCGGCATCGCCGTCACAGCCGCCAACGAACCGGCCGACATAGGCATCACCCTCAATGAACCCGAAATCAATTTCTCCTCAAATACCGTCATCCTTTTCGGCGAGGCCAGGGGAGGGGTGGAGCCCTATCTGACCATTACCGACCGCAACGGCGACTCGCTGGCTGTCAAGGCAGTGACAATCGACACTGCCCTGCGGCGCTACTCATTCGAAATGCCTTTCGCCGTCGATTCATTCCACATCGTCATCCCCTGCACCGACAACCAGTCGTTCGCCATCACCGGCGTCTATCTTGACAACGGCGCGCCGGGCATCAGCTATCATTCCATCGGAGTCAACGGCGCCTCGCTGGTCGAATACAACACCCGGTGCCCCTATTTCTCCACCGACCTGCAGATGCTCAAACCCGATCTGGTCATCTTTGGCATCGGTATCAACGACGCCTCAGGGCCCAATTTCGACACTGTCGTCTTTCAGCGACGCTATATGCAGCTGATCGACTCCATACGCTCCGTCAGCCCCGACTGCGCCTTCCTGTTCATCACCAACAACGACAGCTTCCGGCGCGTCAAGCGCAGCTACATCGTCAACGACAACGGCCCTCTGGCTCGCGAGGCCTTCATCCGGCTGGGACAAATCACCGGCGGCGCCGTCTGGGACCAGTTCACCGTTATGGGCGGTCTGGGCTCTATGGGCATCTGGCAAAACAACGACCTCGCCCAGCGCGACCATATCCACTTCACACGCAAAGGCTACCAGATTCTTGCCGACCTGATGTGCAATGCGCTGTTCGAGACACTGGTACAGTTGAAGCCGGCCGCTTTCGCCAAACAGCATCACGGACATAAAGGCACGCAGGGAGAACGCCATCTGTACAAAAAACGAACCAAAAATAATAACAACAATCGGAATACCAACAAGGAAGATGAGAGATTTAATTACATTTCTTATTGACCTCTTCTCGTTCGACAAGGAGCATCCGCTCCTGTTCACCCAGTTCAATTTCTGGGCCTTCTTCCTTTTTGTCTTTGCCGGATTCTGTCTCATTCAAAGCTGGTTTTTTAACAAAGAACGGAGAACGGAGAACGGAAAGTGGAAATTCTCAATTTTCAATTTTCAATTCACAGTTCCGAAGTGCTCCCCGCTCACCCTTCGCAACGGATACCTCTTCATCGTCAGCCTTTTCTTCTATTTCAAGACCTCCGGTCTCTTCGTCCTGCTTCTCGTTTTCTCCACCCTGCTGGGCTATTACCTCGGCATCGGTATGGATCGCCAGGCAGAGAAAGGAGAACGGAGAAAGGAGAACGGAGAAAGGAATTCAAAATTTTTCAATTTTCATTTTTCGGTCCCCAAGCTGCTGATGATTATCGGCGTGGTTGTCAACCTGCTGGTCCTCTTCTACTTCAAATATGCCTACTTCTTCACCGACATACACAACAATATCTTCCATACCGACCACCAGGTCGTAAACCATCTGGCACTCTTTGCCAACCACTTCACCAAGACACCGTCGTTCGACGCGTCGAAGATACTCCTGCCCGTCGGCATATCGTTCTTTACTTTCCAGAACATCAGCTATATAGTCGATGTCTATAAACACAAGATCCGCCACGCCGACAACATCTTCGACTTCGGATTCTACACCACCTTCTTCCCGCAGCTCGTCGCAGGCCCCATCGTGCGTGCCGACCAGTTCATCCCGCAGCTCTACAAGCCCTATTCCCTTGGTCGCCGCCAGTTCGGCATTGCTGTGTTTTGGATTCTCAACGGACTGATGAAGAAGATAATACTGAGCGACTATCTGGCAGTCAATTTTGTCGATCGCGTCTTTGAAAACCCGCTTCTCTACACCGGCTTCGAGAACCTCTCGGCGTTGTTCATCTACTCGTTGCAGGTCTATGCCGACTTTTCAGGCTATACCGACATCGCCATCGGTGTCGCAATGTTGATGGGCTTCTATCTGCCCAAGAACTTCAATTCGCCCTACAAGGCCACCAACCCCGCCGGTTTCTGGAAACGCTGGCATATGTCGCTCAGCAACTGGCTGAAGGACTACCTCTACATCCCCCTTGGCGGCAACCGCCGCGCCACGCTGGCCAGCTACCTCATCCTGGGCGGTATGCTCGTTGTCATCGCCCTTATGGCACAGACCGTATGGGTCACGCTGGTCGTCACCACCGTCATCGGCATCCTCATCGCCGTCTATCTTATCTTCCCGCGCCACCGCAAGGAGTTCAACACCAACGTCAACAATATGGACACTATGCTGCTGGGCGGTATGTGGCACGGTGCCAGTTTCAACTTCATCACCTGGGGCGGACTGAACGGCGCCGGCATCCTCATCTATAAATGGTGGAAAAAACAGGGACCGCGCGCCCGCGTCGTCGCCACCGAAGCAATGTTCGCACTCTTCCTCCTGGCCGACATCATCTGGCCGTCGCCGGCCCTCAATGTCGGTGCCGTATGGACAGGCATCATCTGCTTCGGCACCATCGTCCGCTACCTCGTCGTCAACCCACTGTGCGACAAATTCAAAATCCAAGATTCAAAAATTAAAATTGAAAAAGTCTGGAACATCTTCCTCACTTTCATCTTCATCACCTTCACACGCCTCTTTTTCCGTAGCGGCTCCAACCTCGACCCCGCCGAAGCCAACCAGGTGGCGTGGAACACCGCCAAGAATATGGTCGCCCGCATCGGCAGCCCCTGGCAGGGCAACATCGGCGACATACTCTCCAACTATGCCGGCGTTTTCATCATTTTTGTCATCGGTATGGTCATCCACTGGCTGCCCGAACGCTTCAAACGCCGCTATCGACTCTCGTTTGCAATGATGCCGCTCTGGCTTATGACCGTTGTCGTCGTCGCCGCCGTATTGCTCATCTATCAGTTCATCACTGCCGACCTCCAGCCCTTCATCTACTTCCAGTTCTGACCGCGCAGGCCACGGCCATTACCCACATACCCTTTTAGCCTCTCCGGTCATCCGGGTTTGGCTCCTTTCGGCTATCTGGGTTTTGTTAAATAATGTCAAATGCACACATCGATGTGACTTTTTGCCCCAAAAAATACTCTTTATATAATAAAGAGGCGAAATCGCTCGACAGACAATGACTCACGACGAACAAAACACCAATTTCTACCGTCTGTGGAATAAACACCGCAGCTACACCTAATTCTGGTGCCTGCATTTTGCGCGGGGCGATATCGGACTCGGTGGCGACTATGTCCAGGACGTTGTTGAAATATTACTCAGTTGCATTGACAGGTTCAACAATATCACCGACTTCTATGCCGAACGCAAATGGATCAAAAAAATCATCCGCGGTGTAGTCTATCACCATCGACACAAGACAGATAACACTTGTTTGTCGCTCGACGAGGAGGTGCTGTCGCACAACGTCTCTGAAGTTAAAGTCAAGGTCAAGGTTAAAGTTAATTCAAGGTTTTTGTTTAAAAAATACGGGGCATTTTTTTGACGTTTTTTCGGGAAAAGGCATTTTTGCCTGTTGATAACTCCCCAAAAAAAGGCCAAAAACGGGCTATAGTAACTCCCTGTTTTCCAGGTACCATCTTCTTACCAAATTCTACCCAAATTCTTATCAAATTCTACCTAAATTCTACTGTTGAAAAATAT
>JAGDCN010000133.1 GCA_017958525.1 Bacteroidales bacterium | reverse complement strand
TATCTACCCACGTCAGCGGAGTGTCCATCAGGTGTACCACACGGTCGGCCACTTCGGGTGCGGCTTTTAGTGCACCGTGGTAGAACCAACGCGACGGGAACTCCATTATGTCGCGATGCATACGGTACTGCGTGGTCAGCAGGGTGACACATTCGGGTTTGGTCTTTACAACATACTGCATCAGCGTATCTGCCAAGCCTTTGCGTGCCGCCTCGACACTTTTGACCGTCGGCGGCAGCTGCTGGTGGTCGCCACTCAGCACGACACGGTCGGCCTTCAGGATGGCTGTCCAGCAAGCTGGTTCAAGTGCCTGCGCCGCCTCGTCGATAAAGAGCGTACTGAAACGACGGTGCTCCAGAATGTGATAAGCGCTGCCAATCAGCGTACAACTGACCACACGCGCCTGACGGAAAAGGTCTTCGTTGATCCTGATTTCCAGCTCGTCGGCACGCTTGCGCATCTGGCGCGCCTTCTCCTTCGACGGTGGACGGTCGGCGTTACGCAGCAACTGGCGTATCTGCCAAAGTTCTGGGTAGTCGGGATGGTCGGCATAGCGGCGTTCATAGCTGCACTCAAGCATCTCATCGCTCATTTTCAAAGGATTGCCGATGCGCAGCACATTGACACTGCGCATCGAAAGCTGCTCGCTGATCCAATCGACAGCAGCATTGCTCGGTGCACAGACAAGCACTTGCGTTTCGCGCTGCAGGGTTTCGATGATGGCCTCGACCAGTGTGGTCGTCTTGCCTGTGCCTGGAGGACCGTGGACGATAGCGACATCCAAAGCGGCAATCACCTGTCGCACAGCGCGGTTCTGTGTGTCGTTCAGCCACGGAAAAACCACTGGTGGCAACTGTCGGAAACGTGGTCGCAAATTGCCGACAAGGGTTTCACGCAGACGCACGAACTTCTCATTGTCAGAACGCATAGCCGCCACGAGCGACTCGTGCATAACCCTATATGAAGTGCTGTCGATCGAAACGCGCACACCCAGCAGCGAATGTTCAGCCAAAATACGCAGTTCCTTGAGAGCGTCACCGTTGGGCAGTTGTATCTGAATGACTCCCTCCTTGAAACTATCGACAAAGCAACTGTATTTCAACTCTTTTGCCTTACTTTCACCACTATCGAACATTCCCCGTGAATTGTTCAGGACAAAGAACGCCACCGCACTGCCAGGCTCAAAATCATTCTCCAACTCGTCGCCGTCAGTATCGTAACTAACAGTCACAATAAGATGATTAAGAGCATTATAACCCCATCCATTGATAGTGACAGGGTATTTGCAGTCGGCCTCGTTTGTGCGTCCTGTAATGTTGCCCTCGCCGAGCGAACGGGCATAGGCAGCCGCTTCATACTGCTGTTCCATACGCACCAGCTCGTCCAGTGTCGTCAATCGTGATATGCTCGTTCCGTTTATCATTGACAGTCAATTGTCACTCTGCGCCAATTAATCACTGACTCACAACCTATTGCAAGCCCACAATAATAACCAGCGCAAACCTGTTCGCATTGCAAAGATAGTAAATTCCTGTCATACGGTCAACCATAATCACCAAAAACATCCACTCAAGTTCAACCAACAACTGCAACAATTTGGTCAAAAACTCAAGTTTCGGAACTAAAATGGAAGTTAAAAAGGACAATACAATCTACACAATGGCTGTTTCAAGACTATTGTCCTGCTCGAAGAGCATAACTCCCCATTTAACTCCTTCTTATAACTCCCGAAAGTCGAATCAAAAATAAAAAAGAAAAGGAAGAAAAGTTTTTTGATGCTTGGATGGTTTTTGCAAAATAAAAAGGTCTTTTTTGCGTTGTTAGGATGAGAAATCCAAATGGCTGGAATTGAAGCAGAGCCAATTGAAAACAATGACGTATGTTTCTGGAAACGCGACACATAGAAAAGAACTTCGGCACTTTCCGCGCTCTCGACGACATCAATATCGGTGTGCGTGAAGGTACTATATTCGGTTTGCTGGGACCCAACGGGGCCGGTAAAACAACTTTAATCCGACTGATTAACAGGATTGCACGGCCCGATGGCGGTGAAATTTTGATGGACGGTCGTGCGGTGAGCGACGACGATGTGCGACGCATAGGCTATCTGCCTGAAGAACGTGGACTGTACAAGAAAATGCGCGTCGGCGAGCAGGCAGTATATCTGGCACGTTTGAAGGGTCTTTCGCGACGCGAAGCCGAAGGTCGCCTGATACGCTGGTTTGAACGGTTCGGCATCGAAAGCTGGTGGAAACGTCCCGTCGAAGAGCTTTCAAAAGGAATGCAACAGAAGGTGCAATTCATTGTCACAGTACTGCATCAGCCACGTCTGCTTATTTTCGACGAGCCTTTCAGCGGCTTCGACCCTGTCAATGCAACGATGCTGAAAGACGAGATTTTGCGGCTACGCAAAGCTGGCGCAACCGTGATACTATCGACCCACAATATGGCATCGGTCGAAGAGTTGTGCGACGACATCGCACTGATAAACAATGCCAAAGTCGTTTTGAGCGGAAGTGTGAACGAAATCCGGCGCTCATTCAGCAACAATACTTTTGAAGCCGTTACGCGAAAGTCGGATCAAAAGCTTCAACTGCCGGACAGCTTTGATGTTGTCAGCAGTACCTGCGAGGACGATATAGAGCGGCTGCAGGTGTCGCTGCCCAAGAATGCGACAGCCAACGATCTGATAGCAACGCTGTTAAACCAGTGTCAGATAGTTTCATTAAACGAGATGCTTCCTTCGATGAATGACATTTTCGTCGAGGCCGTCAAGAAAGGAGGTGCGCGATGAACAAAACACTTCTGGTCATACAGCGCGAATACGCCACCCGCGTACGCAAACCCTCATTCTGGCTTCTCACCATTCTGGTTCCAATACTGTTTGCTGCGCTGTATGCCATCCCTATCTATCTGGCACTCAAGCCAGCAGAAAAGAGCATTGTGCTTGTAGCCGATGAATCCGGTTTGTTTGGCAGTGCCGACCGCAACGACACGCTACGCACCGACAGCCGCTTTGCTTCGACCAACAACATCGAATACCGATACGCGGCAACATTTGAATATGCACAGCGCTCTATGGAGGCCGACGACGACATCAAAGCCATACTTTATGTGCGCCGCAGGGCCAGCGAGGCCATTCCTACCGACGCCTGCCTCTATTACAAAAGCGAACTTCCGCCGCAGCAGGTGCGCTATGATGTGGACCGCCAGCTGCAACGCATACTTCGCAACAGGCTACTGCAAGCCCACAACATCAGCGACGACGAATATGCGCTGATTACCAACACAAGGATCAATCTGCGTACCGAAGACCTCGAAACCGGCCGCGAGGCTTTTCTCGAAGTCAAAACCGGGCTTGGTCTTGTGCTGTCGATACTTATCTATTTCGTAATCTTTATGTTCGGATCGCAGGTGATGCGCGGTGTTGTGGAGGAAAAATCAAGCCGCATAGTCGAAGTCATCGTCTGCTCGGTGCGGCCCTTCCAGCTGATGATGGGCAAGGTGATAGGCATTGCTCTGGTAGGCTTGACGCAGTTTCTGCTGTGGGTTGCGCTGACCGGAGTGGCGCTGGTGGGCATCCAGGCTTCCAACAGCGAACTGTTCCACATCGCGTCCGACAAGCACAACATTACCGAACTGGCCACCAAAGGCAGTGATGCGACCCTCCAAATGCAGCAAAATGATCAATTGGCCGATCTGCCAAGCGTTATCGAAGGCATAGCATCCATCGATTTCAACACCATTGTGCCCTTATTCCTCTTCTATTTCATTTTCGGGTATCTGCTTTATGCAACACTTTTCGCCGCCGCCGGCGCAATGAGCGACACCGACACCGACACACAGATAGTATCGCTGCCACTGACGGTTCCGCTGCTGGCGACTTTGCTGTGTATGCCTGCTATGATGAATTCGCCTTCGGGAATGCTGAGTCAGGTATTGTCTATTATTCCTTTCACCTCGCCCGTTGCGATGATGCTGCGCATCCCATTCGGAGTGTCCACCGCCCAAGTGGTGATATCGATGCTGTTGCTGCTTGTATCCATACCCCTCTGCACCTGGCTCTCCGCACGCATCTACCGCAGTTCAATACTGCGTTACAACCTCTTGACCCATTGGCGGAAGAAGAACAAGTAAAAAAAGAGGCAAAAGTAGAGAAATAGTAATAAAATATAAAAAATACACCGACAGAACATCCCTATAATCATCACTTTAAATCTAATTCACAACCTTCGGAAGAAAAAAAGAAGAAAATTAATTTTCCCATTATCCAAAAAGTTTGTAATTTTACACCCAGTAAAAAATGAAAGAAAAACGTTGGATAACAAGGAAAGATTATGATTTAGAGGTTGTTGAAAAACTTGCGGATTCTTTGGGTGTGGACAAAATTATTGCCACACTGCTCGTAGAACGTGGTGTCACTACTTTCGAAGAAGCAAAACACTTCTTCCGTCCGAGTTTAGACCAACTTCACGATCCATTTCTGATGAAAGATATGGATTGTGCTATTGCGCGCATCAACGATGCCATTCGCAACAAAGAGCGTATGCTTATCTATGGCGACTATGACGTCGATGGCACTTCGGCCGTCGCGCTGGTTTATTCGTATTTCCATACGCTGCACTACAACATCGACTTCTATATTCCTGATCGTGATACCGAAGGATATGGCATATCCTTTCAAGGTATCGACTACGCCAAAAAGACTGGCGTCAAATTGATTATAGCCCTCGACTGCGGCATCAAGGCCGTCGAGCAGGCTGAATATGCAAAACAATACGGCATCGACATCATTGTTGGCGACCACCACCTGCCTGGCGAGGTGCTGCCCGACTGCTGCGCCGTACTCGACCCTAAGCGCGAGGACTGCCCCTACCCCTACAAGGAGCTGTCGGGATGCGGCATCGGCTTCAAAATCGTCGAGGCCTATATGGAGCAGAAAATAGGTGTCAGGCTATGTGATTCAGCATCAAAGCTGACTGACATTCAGCAGAAGAATATGGAGATGCTGAAGTTGAAACTGCTGCGCTACCTCGACCTTGTGGCGGTAAGCATCGCCTCGGACATTGTGCCGATGACGGGCGAAAACCGCGTGCTGGCTGCATTCGGGCTGAAAGTCATCAATACCTGCCCGCGTCCAGGTTTGGAGGCCATCCTTACATACGGCCATATCGAACCACGCTCGAAAGAGGACCGCGCCGGTCACCCCGAAAAGGAGTCCTACTTTGTCAAAGACCTGAACATCAGCGACCTTGTCTTTCTGGTAGGGCCTCGCATCAATGCCGCAGGACGTATCCACAGCGCTTTTGACTCGGTACGTTTATTGCTAGCCGAGAGCCGCGAGGTGGCAATGAAACTGGCAGAAGAAATCAACAACTACAACACAGAGCGCAAAGACCTTGACACCCAGGCTACCGAGGAGGCAAAACGACGCCTTGACGCCGATCCGACACTGGCTTCGCGCCACACCATAGTGCTCTTTGGCGAAGACTGGCATCGCGGCGTGGTAGGCATTGTAGCTTCGCGACTGGTGGAGGCTTACTACCGCCCAACCATCGTGCTGACGCATTCGACAGACGACCTTTATGTCGGCTCGGCACGCAGCATCAAGGAGTTCGACGTTCACGCCGCCCTAGAGGAATGCAGCGACCTGCTGGAACATTTCGGAGGCCACAAGAGCGCCGCCGGCGTATCGCTACGTCCAGAAAACTTCGAACGTTTCGTTGAACGCTTCGAGGAAATCGTAAGTCGCACAATGCCGCCAGAAGCCACAACTCCCGAAATAGAGATTGACGCAGTACTGAACTTCTCGGACATCACGCCCAAGTTTCTGCGCATACTAAAGCAATTCTCGCCATTCGGACCAGACAACAATGTGCCAGTGTTCCGCACCAACAACCTGGAAAGCAATCCATTACAGCCACCTCGCGTGGTCGGTTCAAACCATCTTAAATTTTCGGTACTTTCTTCCGACAGTCCCAACTCCTACCCTGCCATCGGCTTCCAGCTGGGCGATTACTACAACCGTGTAAGCCACCAGGAAACCTTTGATGTATGCTACCAACTCGAAGAGAATTTCTGGCGCGGGAAAACCGAAATACAGCTCAACGTGAAGGATATCAAGTTTGAGAGAAGGTGAGAGAATGACTACAGCGATTGATGAAACCGGCAAACTTCTGAATTCCTATTTAAGAGCAACAGAAATGAAAAACAAAGAATAAAAGGCAATTGGGATTAAACACCTATTGTCTTATCCCATTATCCCCTCATCTCCTAACATCCTAATCTTCTAAAAAACGATGGACGACAAAAAGATTATCTTCTCAATGGTAGGCGTGGGCAAACTGATTCCGCCAAGCCGCCAGATATTGAAAGACATTTATCTCAGCTTCTTCTACGGAGCCAAGATAGGCATTATCGGTCTGAATGGCAGCGGCAAGTCAAGCCTGCTGAAGATCATCGCCGGCGTGGATAAAGATTATCAGGGCGAAGTGGTCTTCTCGCCGGGATATAGTGTCGGATACCTTGAGCAGGAGCCCAAGCTTGACGACAGCAAAACCGTCAAGGAGGTGGTGCAAGAGGCCGTGCAGGATGTTGTTGACTGGCTGAAAGAATATGAGGAGGTGAACAACGCCTTTGCCGAACCTGATGCCGATTTTGACAAACTGTGCGAGCGTCAGGGCGAGCTGACAGAACTGCTGGAACAGCACGACGCCTGGAACCTCGACAGCCGTTTGGAACGCGCTATGGACGCTCTGCGCTGTCCAGACGAGGATCAGTTGGTCAAGAACCTCAGCGGCGGTGAACGCCGCCGTGTGGCACTGTGCCGCCTACTACTGCAAGAGCCTGATATCCTGCTGCTCGACGAGCCTACCAACCACCTCGACGCCGAGAGTATCGAATGGCTGGAGCACCACCTGCAGCAATACAAGGGCACCGTCATTGCCGTAACCCACGACCGTTACTTCCTTGACAATGTGGCTGGATGGATACTTGAACTCGACCGCGGTGAAGGCATTCCCTGGCAAGGTAACTACAGCAGCTGGCTCGACCAGAAAACACAACGACTGGCAATGGAGGAGAAGCAGGAAAGTAAACGTCGCAAGACCCTGCTGCGCGAGTTGGAGTGGGTCCGTATGGCGCCCAAGGCACGTCACGCAAAGGGTAAGGCCCGTCTGGCAGCCTACGACCGAATGATGAACGAAGATGTTAAAGAGAAGGAACAGAATCTCGAAATATATATTCCCAACGGCCCGCGACTGGGCAATAAAGTGCTTGAGGTTGAGGGCGTCAGCAAGGCATATGGCGACAAGCTGCTATACGAGAACCTCACCTTCTCGCTGCCGCCCGCCGGCATAGTGGGCGTGATTGGTCCCAACGGCTGCGGAAAGACAACGCTGTTCCGCCTGATTATGGGTCTTGAAAAACCCGACACAGGCACCTTCACCGTAGGCGAGACCGTCAAAATCGGCTATATTGACCAGCAGCACGTGCAGATCGACCCCGAAAAGTCGGTTTGGGAAGTGGTTAGCGAAGGTAACGAGCAGATACAGATGGGCGGCCGCCTAGTGAACAGCCGTGCATACATCAGCCGTTTTAACTTCAGCGGCAATGACCAAAGCAAGAAAGCCGGTGTGCTGAGTGGCGGCGAGCGCAACCGACTGCATCTGGCGCTGACGTTGAAAAGCGAAGCCAATGTATTGCTGCTTGACGAGCCCACAAACGACATCGATGTCAATACGATGCGCGCACTTGAGGAGGGTCTGGAAAACTTCGCCGGCTGCGCAGTGGTCATCAGCCACGACCGTTGGTTCCTCGACCGCATCTGCACGCACATCCTCGCTTTCGAAGGCGACTCGCAGGTCTATTTCTTCGAGGGCAGCTACTCCGAATACGAGGAAAACCGCCGCAAGCGCCTCGGCGACGACACTCCCCACCGCTTCCACTACAAAAAGCTTCAATAGCGTTATGAAGAACGACAATGCTCGACAATAGCCGACAATTTCCACAAAAAATGAATAATCTCGAAAAGAATAAAGACAAAGTATATCAAATAATTGGAGCTGCGATGACCGTTCACACGGAACTCGGCGGAGGATTGTTGCTCAATTTCGGGCTCAAAAGTATGTACGGTGAACGGTATTACTTCGACCCTATCACCAAAGAATGCTATCTTCTGGACAAATCTCTTAACCCATATAAATTATTATTTCGATAATTGACGGCAATTGACGGGAATTGTCGTTTTAATTCTAAAAACCTGCTTTGCAGGTGTTGAAACATATGAAAAGACTCATTATTGCCATATTCCTGTTTGCCAGCACGCTTTGTGCGCAGCATAACCGTGCGGAGTTGTTGCAACCGAACTACGACATCTATAACCTGCAATGGTGGCCGAGGCAGATAACTGTTGTGCAACATTTTGAATCTGGACAAGACATCAATTTCCAGGAGACATACCTCTTTGACTCGGTAGGCAACCTGACCGAGTATAGAAAGCGCGGGTTTGGAGGATTACACAAGACAACATATCCACTGACACAGCTTAATCCGAGGATGCAATACGATTTTGACTACGATGGCGACATCCTGCGCATCATCGAATTCGACCTTATGCAACGTTTAATCAGTTCGGAACACTATATTTACGGGTCTGGTGGAAATCTAATTCAAACCGTACGATACGCATATAGTGAAGCAGACAGCGGTACTGTTATTGAGCGCACAGTGACCCGATACGACAAGAAAGAACGTCCTGCGACGATTAAAACCTATTCGCCTGACGAGTTATTGCTGGTGGCTGAAAAGATAAAGTACGACCGACACGGCAACAACATAAAACGCACAATAACCTACTATGATGAGGAATCGACTACCGTCACCACCGAAAAGCGTGATTACACCTACGATTCGCGTGGCAACTGGACAAAATGCCGATTCATTCTGGACGGCAAACCAATATACACCATAGAACGCTCCTTCATCTACTACGGAGAGTAATGAAAAAAGATTAAACAGACTAAACATACTGTTAATGCACACAGTACGTAGTTTGTTGAAAATTTTTACGGCACAAATGAATGCTGAGAGCATTTTTTTGTGTAATTTTACACCCTCAAACGCACATCTTAAAATAAGTATAGTATGCCCTATTTCACCCACTTACACGTTCACTCGCACTTCTCAATACTCGATGGTATGTCGAAGGTGCCTGACTTGATTAAGAAATGCAAACGCAACGGTATGTATGCTATGGCCTTGACCGACCACGGCAATATGTTCGGTATCAAAGAGCTGGTAGATACTGTCGGCAAAGAGAACGACAAGGTGAAGGATCAAATCAATGCGCTGAAGGGCAAGAAAGAGGAACTGGAGAGCAAGGCGAAAGAGGTCGAAGAGCTATATTCCAACACTGAAGTGCCGGAAGGGACACCGAAATTAAGCGACCTGCAAGAAGAGCTCACAAACCTCAACGCCGAAATTGAAGCCCTCAACGGTCAGTTTTTCAAGCCCATAATTGGAATAGAGACATACTGCGCCCATCGTACACTTTATGACAAAGATCCCTCCGTCAAGGAGCGCGACCCCGAAACAGGCCGCGAGCGCATCACCGACCGCAGCGGATGGCACCTCATCCTGTTGGCAAAAAACAAGCAGGGATACAAGAACTTGTGCAAACTCAGTTCGATAGCCTTCACCGACGGATTCTTCTACAACCCGCGTATTGACCACAACCTGTTGGAAAAGTACCACGATGGGCTGATATGCTGTTCGGCCTGTATAGGCGGAGAGATACCGCAGAAAATAATGAAGGGCGACATCGAAAGTGCCGACGAAGCTGTGCGCTGGTTCAAAAACATTTTTGGAGACGATTTCTATCTGGAAATGCAACGTCACAAGACCGACAAACCAAATGCCGCCTACGACACCTTTCAACGTCAGCAACTGGTGAACGAACATTTGATAGAATTCGCCAAGAAATACAATATCAAACTGATAGCCACCAATGACGTCCACTTTGTGGAAGAGGAGCACGGCGAAGCCCACGACCGCCTCATCTGCCTGAGTACCGGCAAGGACTTCGACGACCCTACGCGAATGCACTATACCAAGCAGGAATGGCTCAAAACCCCCGACGAGATGGCCGCTATCTTTGCCGATATTCCCGAAGTGTTGGAAAACACACGTGAAATTGCTGACAAAGTTGAAACATATAGCATTGACAGCGTTCCAATTATGCCAGTATTCGACATTCCTGCCAGTTTCGGCACAGAGGAGGAATACCGCAGCCGCATAACAGAGGAGGAACTGTTCGACGAGTTCACACGCAACGAAAAGGGCGAAGTAGTGATGAGCCGTGAAAAAGCCGAAGAAAAGATACAAAATCTGGGCGGCTACAACAAGCTATACCGTATCAAGTTCGAGGCCGACTATCTGGCCAAACTGGTGTGGGAAGGTGCGCGCAAACGCTATCTGCAAGACAGGTCAGACCTATCCGAGCAATCTGACCAGGACACTATTAAGGCTGCCTGCAGCGAAGAGCTGTGCGAACGAATCTGCTTCGAGTTGCACACCATCAAAACAATGGGTTTCCCTGGCTATTTCCTTATCGTGGCCGACTATATACGCGGTGCTCGCGAGGAACTGGGCGTCAGCGTGGGACCTGGACGCGGTTCAGCGGCAGGCAGCGTAGTAGCCTACTGTCTATGGATTACTGATATCGACCCACTTAAATACAACCTACTGTTCGAGCGTTTCCTAAACCCCGACCGCATATCGCTGCCCGATATCGACGTCGATTTCGACGATGCTGGCCGCGGCAGGGTTTTGGATTGGATTACAGAAAAATACGGCAAAGAGAAGGTTGCACATATAATTACCTATGGAACGATGGCCAGCAAGTCGAGCATTGCCGATGTAGGACGCATACAAAAAGTGCCGTTAAATGTTGTCAACCAGATCAAAGGATACATTCCCGACCGTGGTTTTCCCGACAACGTGAAAGACGAAAAAGGCAAGAGCCCCAAGGTGAACCTTAAAAACTGCTACAAATATGTGCCGGAATTGCGACATATTATGGAAAGTTCGGATTCCGACCGCTTTATGGACCAGCCTGTTGGCGAGATCAAGTCAATGCTGACCTATGCCGAAGAACTGGAGGACACCAACCGCCAGACAGGCATCCACGCCTGCGGTGTAATCATTGGTGCCGACGATTTGACCAACTTCGCGCCAATGTGCACCATCAAAGACAAGGAGACTGGAGAGGATGTGCTGGTGACACAATACGACGGCCACGTCATTGAAAACGTTGGACTTATCAAGATGGACTTCCTTGGTCTGAAGAACCTCACCATCATCAAGGATGCTCTCTACAACATCAAGAAACATCACGGCGTGGATATCGACATCGACCACATACCCATCGACGACGAGCTGACCTACCAGCTGTTCTGCGACGGCAACACTGTTGGTACGTTCCAGTTTGAGTCGGCCGGTATGCAGAAATATCTGCGAGAGCTGCAACCTCACGCATTCGAAGACCTCATCGCTATGAATGCTCTCTACCGTCCGGGTCCTATGCAGTACATTCCCGACTTTATCGACCGCAAACAGGGCCGCAAGCCAGTGGAATATGACATACCTTGTATGGAGGAATACCTGAAGGACACCTACGGAATCACTGTCTATCAAGAGCAGGTGATGCTCCTCTCGCGACAACTGGCAGGTTTCACCCGCGGACAGAGTGACACATTGCGCAAAGCAATGGGTAAGAAGCAGATAGAAAAGATGAACGAACTAGAAGTTCTCTTCTACGAAGGCGGCGAGAAAAACGGTCACAATCGTGAGACATTAAACAAAATATGGGAGGACTGGAAGAAATTCGCCGAGTATGCTTTCAACAAGTCGCACGCCACCTGCTACTCGTGGGTGGCATACCAGACAGCCTATCTCAAGGCCCACTACCCGGCCGAATATATGGCGGCGGTGATGACCTCATTTCTGAGTAACATCGAGCGCGTCACCGAGTTGATGGAAGACTGCCGCAAAAACAAAATTGAAATCCTCGCACCCTGTGTCAACGAGTCGGACATTAACTTTTCGGTCAACGACAAAGGTCAGATACGCTTCGGACTCAGCGCAATAAAAGGTATGGGCGAAGCTGCCGCACAGGTCATTATCGACGAGCGCGAAAAGAACGGTCCATACAAAGACATCTTCGATTTTCTGGACCGCATAGATATGAGAGCCATCAACCGCAAAAACCTTGAAGTGCTTGTAAAATCAGGAGCTTTCGATCAATTGCAGGGTATGCATCGTGCACAATATATGCACAAAGAGTTCCAATCGGACAATGCACCCACATATCTCGAAAAACTAGTACGCTGGCAGGCTCGCAAGCAAGAAGCTGCCAGCAAGGCCCAAATGTCCATTTTCGATATGTCTGACGAAATCAAGGCAGAGGACCATCCCGCAATCCCTGAATGCGAGCCCTGGACCAGTGTGGAGCAATGCAACCACGAAAAGGAGGTCATCGGATTCTATATCAGCGGCCACCCACTTGATGACTACAAGGACGAAATGACCAACTACGTCAATATCAACGTTTCACAACTTAACGATCTTGAATCGCTGGTGGCTCGTCGCGAAGTGAAGTTCGGAGGCATCGTCACCGCCGGTATGTCAGGCATATCACAGAAAAGTGGCCGACCATACGGCAGTATGACAATAGAAGACTACAACGGTTCGTACGAACTGCGCCTTTTCGGTGACGACTGCGTGAAATACCGCGAATTCTGCACCAAAGGATTCTTCGTCTTCGTACAAGGTCTTGTCACTCAAATGACTGTACGCAAAGACGGTGTCGAATCGAAACTTGCACCGCGTCTTAAAATAATGAAAGTGATGCTTTTGAGCGAAGTGCTTGATTATTATACAAAAACCATTAATTTTACAATCGACATACACAAACTCAGCGAAGATTTTTGTACACGGCTCAAGAAAATGGTCAGCCAGAACCGCGGCAAAACAAAGCTGACTGTCAATGTAAAAGACTACCAGAACAATCTGTCGCTCTTTATGTCATCCAACGATATGAGCGTCGAGGCAAGCAAATTCGTCCATTTACTTCGCGGTATGCCAGAAATCGACGATGTAAAACTAAACAAATGAAACAGATAAAGTTACATACCGCCGTTCCTGTCGAGCAGTTGCCGTTTCGTATTTCACATAGCGACCCAGTCTTGCTCATAGGTTCCTGTTTCACCGAGAATATGGGAAAGCGGATGACCGACTTGCGGTTCAATACAATGTTCAATCCCTTTGGCATTATGTACAATCCGCTGTCAATCGCAGAAGCGCTGCGACGATGCATTGACAACCAACCCATTGACAATGGACTGCTGGTGGAACGCGATGGTTTGTGGCACTCGTGGCTGCATCACGGTTCTTTTTCGCGCCGCGAACAGAACGATTGCCTAAACACCTGCAATACAAGAATCCACAGCGCGCATAATTTTCTTACTCATTGCCGTAAAATCATCGTCACATTCGGTTCCGCTTACTATTATTTTTATAATAGCAGCCTCATCGTTGCCAACTGCCACAAGGTGCCTGCAGAGGAATTCGAGCTCAAACTAGCTTCGGTCGAAGAGATTGTTGCAATCTGGACACCACTGATGGAGAGACTGCAACAGACTGGCATCGAATTGCTTTTCACCGTCAGTCCAGTGCGCCACAACGCATACGGTGCTCACGGCAACCAACTTGGCAAAGCTGCGCTGTTGCTGGCTGTCGATCAATTGTGCCAGCAATTCGACGCATCCTATTTTCCTGCCTACGAGATTGTCGTCGATGAACTTCGCGATTACCGCTTTTATACCGACGATCTCTCACACCCTTCATCGAAAGCCGAGGAAATCATCTGGCAGCGTTTCCAAATGGCCACGATGAACAACGACACCATAGCCCTTTGTGACCGCTATGACAGCGAAAACCGGCAGGCGGCACATCGACAAATAAACATATAGACATATCAACTTTTCGTATCAACATATCAACATAAATAATATCAATGAAAAACATAGCCTTAGTAATGGGTGGCTTTTCTGGCGAGCACCAAATTTCCATCAACAGCGGATGCCAGGTCTATGAGTCGCTTGACAAAAGTAAATATAATGTATATAAAATCGTTGTCGGCAAACTGACAGACAATAAGATAGACCGTCAAAAGTGGTACTGGCTAACTGACGACGACCAGCATCATCCCGTTGACCGCGCCGACTTCACAGTAATCGACAACGGGGAAAAAATCCACTTCGATTTGGCATTCATTATCATCCACGGCAACCCTGGCGAAAATGGTGTCCTGCAGGGCTATTTCGACCTACTTGACATAAAATACACCACCTGTGGATTTTACACATCATCGCTCACTTTCAACAAGGGATACTGCAACGCGGTTGTGCGCAGCTACCATATCGTCAAAGTGGCCAAATCCCGCCTTTTCTACAAAGGCGAGCCAATAGACACAAAATCAATTATCAGCCGACTGCGACTGCCCCTTTTCGTCAAACCTGCCTCAGGTGGCAGCAGCGTGGCGACAACCAAGGTGAAACGCGCTGAAGACCTTATGCCAGCTATCGAAGAGGCTTTCACAGAAGACGATGCCGTCTTGATTGAAGAATTCATCCAAGGCCGCGAATTCGATTGCGGTGTGATGAAAATCAAAGGCAAAAAATTCGTCTTCCCCATCACAGAAATCATTCCTTTGGGTGACCACGAGTTCTTCGACTATGCAGCCAAATACGACGGTTTCTCCAACGAAGTCACTCCCGCCGAAGTCGATGCCGACATCGCCGAAGAGATTCAGGACGTATCCTCCAAACTCTACGACCTTCTCAACTGCCGCGGAGTTGTGCGGTTCGACTATATCTATAACGAAGAGCGCAAAAGACTTACTTTCTTAGAAGTCAATACTATTCCCGGACAAAGCGCTGAAAGCATCGTCCCGAAACAAGCCCGCGCAATGGGCATTTCGACCAGCCAACTTTACGAAATGATTATCCAAGACGCATTGGAAAATTGAATAAACACAATATATAATTATGGATAACGAAATCTTGAAAGCATTGCGCAGCCGCCGCAGCGTGCGCGCATACAAACCGGAACAGATAACCGACGAGGAACTCAAAGCCGTATTGGATGCCGGCACTTATGCGCCGACAGGTATGAACTATCAGGACCCTTGGATTGTAGCTGTGCAGAACCCAGAGATCATCAACCAGCTGGTGCGAATGAACGCCACCGTGATGGGTACTGACGGCAACCCCTACTACGATGCGCCAACAATTATTTTGGTATTTGCTTCAAGCCCAGAGAAATGGGAGAACGGCACAGCCGACGCATCGCTGGTACTGGGCAATATGATGAATGCCGCCTACGCCATCGGACTCGGCAGTTGCTGGATAAACCGCGAACGGCAGATGTTCGCTACCGAGGAAGGCCGACAACTGATGACCCACCTCGGACTGCCTGAAGGACTGGTTGGAGTCGGTGCGCTGTCTCTCGGCTATCCCGCCAAACCGCTGCCGCCAGCACGTCCACGCAAAGAGAACTACTACCGCGTGGTGAAGTGAATTTCAAATAGTTATATGCCAATCAACGATACTACCGCCAAATTGCTGCGTGAATACGCAGACCGCTACGAAACCGCCGATTTTATCAACGGCGATCCATCGTACTTTATGCATCAGGTGCAAGGTGCAGAAAACCAGGAGGCAATGGCCTTCGTGGCATCGGTGCTGAGCTACGGCAGTCGAAAACAGTTTATGCCAAAAATCCAGCAGCTGCTCGACTGGAGCCGTGGCGAGATGGATCGATGGCTGCGTGAGGGCGATTTCAGGCTGCACTTCAGCAAGGGCGACAAAAACTGCTTCTACCGCCTTTATAACTGTGATTGTATGTTCCAGTTCCTCGATGCTTACAGCCAATTATTGAACCGCTATAATACGCTCGGTGAATACGTTAGGCAAAACGCCAGTGACGGTCTTGGAACCATTGAGGCGATCTGCCGCTATTTTGCCTCATCTGGTGTCAGCACAGTGGTGCCCAAAGACACCACCTCGGCCTGCAAGCGTGTCTGTATGTTTGCCCGCTGGATGGTGCGCACCGGCTCGCCTGTTGATCTCGGACTATGGGCTGATTTCATCGACCGCCGTACACTCGTGATGCCGCTCGACACACACGTACTTTCGCAGTCCGTCAGATTAGGATTGCTCAACGCCACCACAGCATCGATGAACGCAGCGCGGCGACTCACCGAAATACTGTCCGCTGTCTTCCCCGACGACCCCCTCCGCGGCGACTTCGCCCTATTTGGCTACGGAGTCAATCACAGCTAAAACAAAATCCGTTTATTGTCAACAATCCACAGCTACATTCCTCGGCATTTCAACGATACTTCGACGATACATCAACAATATATCAACGATATTTTAACGTTATATAATGGTCGAAAATATTATCGAAGTAAGGTTGAAGTAACGTTGAAGGGTGCTAGTTGGTGGCAGACATACAGATGCATTGGAGTCCAGCAAAAAAAAGATGTCAATAGAAGATTGTCTATCAATTTTTTAGATATAAAAATAAAGGATTAATGTATTTTTTTTACAAAACATTGTTGATAAATCAGAAAAAATGTGTAATTTAGCAGTGTGAAAGAAGGGCGGAAAATAAGCCCATAATGTAGAATAAATAATTAAAAATTAATAATATGGAAGCAAAAAAATCGCAGAAAGCGGACCTCGAAAAAAAGAAAGGTCTTCATCTTGAGATTGGACTGGTGACAATTCTGGCACTTGTCCTGGTGGCTTTCAACCTGAGAAGCACCGACAAGAAGGACAGCGGATTTGCCCAGCAGATGGTTTCGACCGAAATGGAAGAGGAAATCATTCAGACCCAGGAGGAACAGCAACAGGAACCCGAACCCGAACCCGAACAACCCGAACCTGAAGTCACCACCGAACTTGAAGTGGTGGACGACGACGCTGAGCTGACCAACGAGTTGGGTATCGTTGATGCTGGCGACAACGCCAACAAGGAACAGCAGGAAGTTGTCATCACCGACGTCGGAGGAGAGGATGAATTGGTCGAAGACGAAATCTTCGTATTCGTTGAGGAATTCCCCAGCTATCCCGGTGGCGAGGATGCTCTCTACAAATACCTGTACGACAACATCCAATACCCTGACGTGGCTCGCGACAACAACATCTCCGGCACCGTGGTTATCCGTTTCGTTGTTGAGAAGGACGGCAGCATCACCAAAGCCGCCGTGGCCCGCGAAATCGGCGGCGGTTGCGGCAAGGAAGCCCTTCGCGTTGTGAACGGAATGCCCAAGTGGAAACCCGGCAAGCAGAGCGGCAAGGCTGTGCGTACCGAGTTCACACTGCCCGTACAGTTCCAACTCGACTAAGCCATTCACAACTAAAAATATCAAGGCGGACACTCTGTTCGCCTTTTTCGATTTATATACGCTTCAATAACTTTCTCGCTTTGATATCTGTCAACAATCTTTCTGTTCAGTTTACCGGCGTCGATCTCTTCAACGGAATCACTTTCAATATCGGCGACCACGATCGCATCGGTCTTGTTGGTAAAAACGGTGCCGGAAAGTCAACATTACTCAAGATTCTCTGCCGGCAACAGGAACCTGAAACAGGCACAATCACCATTGCATCGGGTCAAACGGTGGGTTACCTGCCGCAGGAGATGGTGCCCGACACCGTCGGGAGTGTGCTTGACGAGACAATGACTGCATTTGAGCAAATCGACCAGATGGAGGCCGAACAACAAAGACTGACACAGCAGATTACCGAACGAACTGACTATGAATCGAAAGAATACGAAAAACTGCTGTCTCAACTTCACGACATTACCGAGCATATAGCCCTTCTGGGAGGGTCGAACCGACGCGAACTGGCAGAGAAAATATTGTTGGGACTTGGCTTCAAGCACAGTGATTTCGAACGACTTGTGGCCGAATTCAGCGGTGGTTGGCAGATGCGTGTCGAACTGGCCAAACTACTGTTGAAGCATCCCAATTTCATTCTGCTCGACGAGCCTACCAACCATTTGGACATAGAGTCTATCCAGTGGCTTGAAAGTTATTTATCTACATACGAGGGGGCTGTCGTTCTGGTATCTCACGACCGCACCTTCCTCGACAATATCACCAAGCGCACCATCGAGATTACCGCTGGCAGGATTTACGACTACAAAGTTCCTTATTCCGAATATGTTGTACAGATGCAGGAGCGTCGCGCATCGCAGATGGCATCGTTGACCAACCAACAGCGACAAGTAGCACAAATCGAAGCGTTTATAGAACGTTTCCGATACAAGGCCACCAAGTCGAAACAGGTGCAGTCGCGCATAAAGATGCTGGAACGGATGGAGAAAATCAATATTGATGAAGTTTCGACCGAAAGCATTCATTTCCAGTTTCCTCCTGCGCCACATAGTGGCAAGATTGTTCTTGAAGCCCAGCATCTTGGCAAAGCCTATGGAGACAACCAAGTGTTCGACAACGTTGATTTTCTTGTCACAAAAGGCACAAAACTAGCTTTCGTGGGCCGCAACGGTGAGGGTAAAACCACACTGGCGAAAATTATTGTCGGCGAACTGACCGACTACAGCGGAGTTTTCAAGTTGGGACACCAGGTCCAGATAGGTTATTATGCTCAGAACCAGGCGGCAATGCTCGACGGCGAGAAGACTGTTTTCCAAACCATTGACGATGCCGCGGTGGGCGACATACGTCCAAAAATCCGCAACATTTTAGGGTCTTTCCTTTTCGATAACGATGATATTGAGAAGAAAGTCAAAGTGTTGTCAGGTGGCGAAAAAGCACGTCTGGCGTTAGCCAAATTATTACTTACACCCTGCAATCTACTGGTCCTTGACGAGCCTACCAACCATCTGGATATGGACTCAAAGGACATTCTCAAGAACGCTCTTCTTCAATACACCGGAACACTGGTCGTTGTCTCGCACGACCGTGATTTTCTGCAGGGTTTGACCGACTCGCTTTTCGAGTTCCGCGATGGTGGCATTCACGAATTCAAAGGCGATATTTTCGAATTCCTTGAATACCACAAGATGGAGCACCTCAAGGAATTGGAAAGCGGAAAGCGGATAACGGATAACGGAAAGCAGAAAGCACAAAGCGAGAACAAAATCAACTACCAGCAGTCGAAGGAACGTGAGCGAGAGCTTCGCAAGCTACGCAGTAATGTTGAAAAAATAGAGCAAGAGATTGCGCAACTGGAAGAAACTATTGCCAATAAGGAGACTTTTCTTTCATCCGGCAATGCCAATATTTCTGCTAATACCGATTTCTATACTGAATATCAAGCACTGAAAGATCAGCTCGAACAGCGAATGTTGGATTGGGAAGAAGCCACAATTGCACTGGAAGAATTCTCATCATAAACACAATCTTAACTATGGCCATTCACAACATCACCGGCAAGGAAGGCGAAGAACTGGCACGCCGCTATCTCGAAGCCAACGACTACCTGATTTTGGAAACCAACTGGCACATAGGTCATTTGGAGGCTGACATCATTGCTTACAAAGATAACAGGATTGTTTTCATCGAGGTCAAAACCCGAAGCAGCGACATATATGGCTCGCCCGAAGAGTTCGTTGACTACAAGAAGCGCCAATCGTATATAAAACTGGCCAATGCCTACATCATCCAGAAAGACCGGTCAGAGGAAGCCCGTTTTGACATTATTTCAGTTCTAATGAAAGACGGACAGCCCCATATCAATCATATCATCAACGCTTTTACAACGGTAGGGTAAGCATTATTCAGCTGTAAGCTTGTCTGTGTCCACATCCTTGCTGCGACAGTTAATGTTGAAAGCAATTGTGCCACCTTGTGCCGTAACTTTCAGTGTCACAGGTGCACCCATAATAAGCGGGAGGTTTGTTGTACCGTGTCCTGCAGGGAAACCGCAAAGCACGGGAATTCTATACTCTTTGAGGTAGCTGTGCAGCATTTCCTCTACACTCCTGTATCCCAATTCGGCCGCACAATCGGCGAAGTCGCCCACGATGACACCACGACAGTTCTTCATCAGTCCACGTTTAATCAATGTGTTGATGATTCTGTCGATATGGTGGAAATCTTCCTGGATTTCTTCAATAAAAAGGATAAAATCTTCATTACCTGTTATATCGTATTCGGTTCCCGCAACAGGTTCGTATGTAAACAAGTTGCCGCCCACAAGCGTACCGTGGCCCGTACCTTTGATGTTATATGGATGGGGCGGAGTGTGATACTGCGGAATTGCGCCAAACAGCAGATTCTTAAGTAGTTCTACAGAGATGCTGTTTCCGTCGCAATCGGCAATGCCTCCAGCCATAATGCCGTGTATGCTCATCTCTCCGTTAGCGGTAATCATTGAATGCAAAGTTGTTATGTCGCTGTAACCCACCAGCCACTTGTGGTGTGCAGAGAAGAGTTCGGGTTTTATTTTATCGACAAAATGGAGTGTTCCATATCCACCTCTGTTGCAGATTATTGCTTTTACATCAGGATGTTTGTATGCCCAAATCAGGTCGTCCATTCGCTGACGGTCGGTGCCGGCAAATTGACTGCTTTTGCATCCCACATTGGGACCAATCAACGGTACCAATCCCCACTGGCGCATAATGTTGGCAGCCTTGTTTACCTTTTCCGTATCGCAATAATATGAAGGGGAAATAAGAGCCACTGTGTCGCCTACACTGAGAAATGCTGGGAGAATATGGTTGTTGCTTGCAATGGTGGAATACGCCCCGTTTGTTTTTTGAACACCAGATTCGACAATGATTTCGTCAGTGAAAATCCACGCTGGTTTGCCGGCAGCGCGATGCCACTGTGGAATCTCCGTCAACGGTGTCGCCACGACGCGCACATAGCTAGCCTGTATCGGTGTGGGCAAGTCGGTGTTGAATGTTTTTATCATCGGTGTCGCCAATATTTCCGGATTTTCCGGTGTGTGGCGTCCAATGAGCTGCCAGTGTTCACGGTCGTTGGAAATGTAATAATCAATTTGTTTTGGCAAGAAGATCCACGACAGCGGATAAAAGTAGAAATCCATACTGATACGGCTTACAGTATCTGTTGCGCCAAGCGAGATGACGGCATCCATCGTGTCGCCATAGAAACCCATCCAGTTGTATCGGTAATCCATAATGCCACCAGCACCGTCGGTTAGGCTTTGGGCGCCGTCGCAAGTGTAGGGTGCCGTCGGTGCCTTGCGCAAATCCACGTGTCGGAAATAACTGTTGCTGTAACTAAAAGTTTTCTCAAGGTAACGGGCAATCGTTTCGCGATACTGGTCCGGCGTACATCCCATCTCCATCATCTGGCTGACTCCAAAGCCGTTAAGGTCGTCAACCATTCGATTCAGCATCGTGTTAAGTTGTCCGATTTTGTCTGTCATTTCCCCGTTTGGAAAGAGTTCATCAAAAAATGCGCCACCAGCAGCGAGCTCAACGGTGGCAAAATCGAGCGGGAGTTCGAAAAAGCGCAGCCTTTTATGGACGATGCTGTCCGACGTGGCAGCGTAAGCACGCGCCATCATTGTGCGATACTGTTTCATCCGTTCCGGAGCAAGATAGCCTTCGCATCCGTCGATGGCATAACCATAAATATCAAGTCGTTGGCCCGAAGCGACGAGGGCGGCGGTCATTGTGTCGATGATACCTTTGATGTAGCGGCCTGCTTCGCCGTAATAGCCGTCGCAGAAATCGCTCAGCAGTGAGTCGGCGTCGAGGCGAGGATTCCACATTAGTTTGGAAATAAGATAGCAACGTGGTTCCATCCACGATGTTTTACTGTGAGCACCCGTTGCCTGCTCGAACATCATACGCGCCCCGTTGTTGTGGAAAAACTGCAAGTTAGGCTGCAGCACGTGCAGGTTAGGGAATGGGTTCCAGTAGTTGCGGAACTGGACTACATAGTCCCATAGGAAAATGTTGTCTGTCAATTGGTTCCAGTTATCAAGGTCGCGGCGGAATTCATATTCCTGAAGGCTGGTCGATATAGCCTCTTCGCGTCCCGCCTCGATAGGACAGAGCATTACGACCACATTACTGTCGGGAACAACCTTGAATTCGCGAGGTGCACTGCGTGTGTATTGATAGGCCAGCGTGGAAATCTTTTTGTCGGGGAACCGGCGGGCAACCTGATTGACAAAATGCAGCAGAGTGCCTGTGGAGCCACCATAGATGCTGTCACAGCGCAGACATTCAGGACATTGACAGACATTGTAGTTGTCGTTGGGCGACACCGACCATATTTCTCTATCGGGAGCATTGGTGATGACCTCTGTCAGCCTTGCACAAAGGCTGTCAAGCACCTCGGAATTGCTGAGACAGAGTTGTCCATCACGTAGCCGCTTGCCATCACGCATCGAAAACCATTCAGGATGAGAATCAAAATAGTCCTTTGCAGGTATGAGGTCCTTAAAAGAGTGAACGAATAGTCCAAAAAGGCTTTCGCGGTCAAGTATAGTGTTCACCTTGTGCCAGTCGGCGTATAATTGACTTTGGTTGGGGTAATAATAGGCCACTTCACGGTAGTTGAAGGCAGGGCACTCGGTTATGTTTGCAATAGGGATACGCACTTCGCTGATTTGCGGCACCTTCATCGCATCGGGAGCGTACAGCCGGAATCCGCAGAAGTGCTCAAGAAAGTCATAGACAGCGTATAGTGTTCCTTTCGGACCTGAGCCGGCAATGAGCATTCTGTGGCCGTCGCCAATCATACTATAACTGTTTTGGGGCTGCAGATTAAGATAGCCGATATGGATTGTTCCCTTCTTGTGACGGCGCTTATTGTATTTTTCCACCGGTAAGTCAATGCCGCTCTGTTGCAGAAAGTGTTGCAACTGCTCAGCGGCATACAACACACTTCTGTCAGCATTGGCATCAACTGTGATGGCACGACAGACCATTCCATATCCGTCTTCATCGCTGTTTGTGCTTTGTGACTCTGCTGCAAAAGGCAGCAATACTAACAGTAACGTAAAAATTCTGAGTAAAATTCTTGATTGCATAGTGTTATGGCTTGTCAGCTTCATTATCCAGAAATAGTTGATTTTTAGCAGTAGCGTCCTGCGGCATTGCCCGTGGTAAAAGCCAGCTGCAGGTTATACCCGCCGGTATCGGCATCGAGATCAAGAACCTCGCCGACAAAAAACAGCCCCTTCACCAACCTCGACTCCATCGTCTTGGGATTTATTTCTTTAAGATTGACACCTCCCTGTGTGACAATGGCTTCTTCAAAGTTGCCTGTACCTGTCAGTTGAAATGTGAAGTCTTTGAGGAATTTAAGCAGACGTTTGCGTTCCTCGCCATTTATCTGGTTCAGGCGCTTATAGTATTCGATATGCAAATGTTGCAGAGCTAATGGTACAAGTTCAGCCGGTAGCCAGAGACGCAGTGCGTCGTGGAAAAGGCGAGTGCCGTTGTTGTTGAGGTCGTTGATGAGGCGCTTGTCTAGTGTTGCCGTCTCTACGGCAGGTTTAAAGTCAAGATGAGCAATAACCGTTCGTCCTTCGTGCAGCGGGCCTGTTGCTATACGGCTGGCTGACAACACTATCGGTCCGCCAATGCCCGTCGATGTGAAAGTCATTTCCCCGAAATGATCGCTGAGTTTGCGTCCGTCACCGTCAGTCAGTGTCAGACGAACATTTTTCAGAATGAACGACACCAAATCCTCCGGTATTTTCAAATTGCTGTCAAGATGCACCAGCGCAGGATAGCGCGGTGAGACGGTGTGTCCACACTGCTCAGCCAGCCGATATCCGTCACCTGTCGAGCCCGTCAATGGATAACTCATTCCTCCAGTGGCAACAATAGTGCTGTCAGCGCGCAGCGAAGTGCCATCGGCGCAGCGCACACCCTTGGCGACACCTTCCTCAATTATCAGCGATGCAACACGTGTATTCTTGCGAATTTCCACATTTGGCATAGCCTCGAGGGCTGTGATGATGCCGAGAAATATGTCGAGCGACTTGCCGCTTTTGGGATAGACGCGGTCGCCTCGTTCCACCACCAGCGGAACGCCCAACGACTCGAAGAATTCCATAAGTTCTCTATTGAAGAAAACCGAAAACGAATTGCGCATAAAGCGTGCATCCGATCCAACGTGTGTAAGGAAATCCTTGAGTGTAGCAGTGTTTGTCAGATTGCAGCGTCCTTTTCCTGTGATGCGCAACTTGCGGCCCGGCTGGTCCATTTTTTCGAGTAAAACCACCCTGCATCCGCGCTGTGCAGCAACGTAAGCAGCCATCATTCCAGCGGCACCGGCACCGACGATAATGACCTGTCGTGTAGCGTCGTTTTCCATTGCTTCGACCTATCGGGCTATGTCGCCAATATCCTCAGGGTGAATGCAGAGGACTGGTATTTGCGAGTTGTGGACAATCTGCTGTGCATTTGTGCCGAGGAACAGACGTGCCAGCAGACGATCCTGTTCTGTATTGATAACCACTAGGTCGGCGTTGATGCTGGAAGCATAATCCAGCACCGTCTTCGAGTAGTTCTCATAGCGACGGCCACACTTCGAACAGGGTATTCCTTCCTTCTTGAAGAAATCCTCCACTTGCTGCAGGTAAGTGCGCAATGTCAGTGCATCCTGCGCCGTCTCGATAAGACCTAAAATATATACGTGCGAGCCGAAGATGCGGGCCATCTGTGCCGCCGGAGCCACTTTCTGGCGCGAATTGGCGTTAATACGGATCGGTAAGACAATTTTATCCAGCTTCTTGTGGAAATCAAATCCCTCGCGGATTGTCAGTGTAGGACAAGGAGCCTCTTGAACGATACGCACCGCCGTACTTCCCATCCAATATTTCTCAAAGCCCGAAGCTCCATTGGTACCGATAACTATCATCGGAGACTCCTCTTTTTTAGCCTCTTCCGACACACAACCGGCGACCTTGCCGCTCAATATCTTCCACACTATCTCACCATATCGCATATTAGGCTGGTGTTTTTCACATAGTTGCTGCAGTTTTTCCTCTGCCAAGTGTTCAGTCATTTCCATCTGTTCACCCGAAAGCAGTTTCTTTTCCTTTTTGACCCATAAGAGGTTAATGCCGCAACGCAGCTGATTGGCAATGTCAACGGCAATCTCGAGGGCAACATACGACCCTTTCGAAAAGTCGGTACCGACGATTACTGATTTCATATATCTAGTTATTCTTTATTTATTTTTATAACGCGATGTTACTAATAATATTGCATTATTGTTTAAAATACTTTATATCTTGCACATTATTAACAAGATAAACAATAATATTGTTTTCTTTACTTATATTTGGGCTTTTTTTCGTATTTTTGCATTTTTCAAATAGATTTATCCACAGCCTCGAAACAATAACGGTTATACTGATGAACGACAATTTAGACCCTACAGGCAATAGTCAAAGCGCACGCGAACGCGAGGTGGAACGTGCCTTGCGCCCCAAAGCCTTCGACAATTTCGCCGGACAGCAGCAGGTACTCGACAATCTGCGCATCTATGTTCAGGCGGCCAAGGTTCGCGGCGAGTCACTCGACCACGTCCTGCTGCACGGTCCTCCAGGACTAGGCAAAACCACACTTTCGCACATTATCGCCAACGAATTGGGTGTAAACATAAAAATGACTTCCGGTCCAGTACTCGACAAGCCCGGTGACCTTGCAGGCCTGCTTACCTCGCTCGGTCAGAACGATGTGCTGTTTATTGACGAAATACACCGCCTCTCCCCTATCGTCGAGGAATACCTCTATTCCGCTATGGAGGATTACCGCATTGACATTATGATAGAGTCTGGTCCTGCTGCTCGTAGTGTCCAGCTCAGCCTCAAACCTTTCACACTTATCGGCGCCACAACACGCAGCGGTATGCTAACAGCACCTTTGCGTGCCCGATTCGGCATTACCTGCCGTCTGCAATACTACGACGCGCCGACGCTGACACAGATTGTCAATCGGTCGGCTGCATTGCTCAACGTCAAGATTACCAGCGAGTCGGCCATCGAGATAGCACGCCGTAGCCGCGGCACCCCGCGTATCGCCAACCTGCTACTGCGCCGTGTGCGCGATTTTGCACAGGTGAAAGGCGACGGCACTATCACGCTCGACATTGCACGCTATGCCCTCCAAGCGCTCAACGTAGATCGCAACGGCCTCGACGAGATGGACATCAGAATTCTTTCTACTATCATTGATAAATTCAAGGGCGGCCCTGTTGGTCTCAACACTATAGCCACCGCTGTTGGCGAAGAGGCCGGCACCATCGAGGAGGTCTATGAGCCTTACCTTATTCAAGAAGGCTACATAATGCGCACACCCCGCGGCCGCGAGGTCACCCAGTTGGCCTACCAGCACCTCGGTAAAATCAAAACCACCGGCAACCAGCAGACAATGGACATCTGAACAACACATTGGGCAGACAAGACAAAAACTGAAATAGAATTATTAAGAAAACAACATTATATGCTAACCCTAATCAAAAACATAAAAGAACTGGTGCAGGTCGAGACTGGCCAGCCGAAGTTGCGCGCACAAGGCAAGGAGATGGCTCAGTTGGAGACCATCAAGGATGCATATTTGCTTATCGAGGACGAAAAGATAAAGGCCTTCGGACCTATGCAAATGGAGAACGGAGATCGGAGAGCAGAGAACGAAGTCGACGTTGTTGTCGATGCCACAGGCAAGATCGTTTGTCCGTCGTTTTGCGACTCGCATACGCACCTCGTCTATGCCAACTCGCGCGAACACGAGTTTGTAGACAAAATCCGCGGCCTCAGTTATGAGGAAATCGCCAAGAGGGGAGGAGGCATCCTCAACTCGGCCAAAGCGACTGCAGCGGCCTCGGAAGAAGAATTGTACGATATGGCACAGCAGCGCCTTGAAGAGGCAATGCGCCTTGGTACCGGTGCCATCGAAATCAAGAGCGGCTACGGCTTGACCACCGAGAGCGAGCTGAAGCTGCTGCGCGTCAT
>JAGDCN010000132.1 GCA_017958525.1 Bacteroidales bacterium | reverse complement strand
TGTGGCGGATCTGCGTTCCGCCACATCAAGTACCCTAAATCCACAAATCACACACCTCGTTCCAGCCGACAGCATAGTCTCAGCGACGGGGCCTGTATGGGTCTGCTCCGTTATATCAACCATCGTTTAACCATCCTTCGACCATCGTTTAACCATATATAATGGTCGAAATATTGTTAAAGTATGGTTTATCAATAGTCGGAATGACGGTGTTGAGTGCCCGTTGCGGCGGATCTGTGCTCCGACGCATTGGAAATTTTGGTGTTCTTTTTTCTACTCAGCGTTGCACTTGTAACTTGATTTTTGCCGCGCTGAAAAACAAATCGAGAAAAAATCGTAAATTTGCTTTCGAAATACAAACGCGTAACAATGCCTAAACTATTTGCTATCAGCGATAAACCAACAATAATTGCAGGTCCTTGCAGTGCCGAAAGTCCCCAGCAGATGCAGTCTGCGGCAGCAAGCCTGGTGCAAGACCCGCGCGTGACGATGATTCGCCTGGGCGTGTGGAAACCCCGCACACGTCCAGGAGGATTCGAAGGGCTTGGCGAACCGGCATTGAAGTGGGTCGCCGCCTTGAAAAAAGAGCATCCCGGACAACGATTCTGCTGTGAAGTTGCTCGTCCCGAACACGTTGCATTATGTCTGCAGTACGGTATCGACGCCGTCTGGATCGGTTCGCGCACCAGCGTAAACCCTTTCCTTGTCGGCGAACTGGCTGAAGCAATGCGCGGCACCGGCCTTTCCGCGATGGTTAAAAACCCCATCACGCCCGACATATCGCTTTGGCTTGGTGCCATCGAGCGCTTGCAGCAGGCCGGCATCGACGACATTGCCGCTGTGCATCGCGGTTTCTCAACATACAACAATTTTGGATACCGCAACAATCCACTCTGGGAAATACCTATCGAACTTAAACGTCGCCTACCAGAAACCCTGCTTCTGTGTGATCCCAGCCATATTGGTGGTAAGCGCGAGCTTGTGATGCCACTTTCGCAGATTGCCTTTGACCTGCACTTCGATGGCTTGATGATAGAGTGCCATCCCGACCCTGACAACGCTCTGACCGACTGTCAACAACAAATAACACCCGATGAATTAAAACAAATCCTTGATAGTTTAAAACCACGCACCTATAACGAAACTGGACCAAGCGACTTGCAACGCTTGCGAGAGCAATTGGACATCATCGATACCGAGATGTTACGCCTACTCAGTCAGCGAATGCGCATTTCGAAGGATATCGGCAGCATCAAGCGCGCACACAATATGCCCATATTCCAACCTCTCCGATGGCAACAAGTGCTGGAGCGCCAAATGCAAGCCGCAACAGAAATGGGACTTGACAGCGAGTTTGTTCGCGAACTCACCGAGAAAATCCACACACAAAGTCTGCGAATGCAGAAATAAAGACATTCCAACACATTGGAATATAACAAAAAAGGCATCCAAATGGATGCCTTAACTTTTTAACAATTCCCGATGGGTTATTCTTCGTTAGGAATTACAGACACATACGAACGATCTTCGCGACCTTTGTGAAACTTGACGATACCGTCGCACAGTGCGAAGAGAGTATGATCCTTGCCCATTCCTACGTTACGGCCAGGATTGTGAACCGTACCACGCTGACGAATAATAATATTACCAGCTATGCAGGGCTGACCGCCATAAATTTTAACACCCAAACGTTTGCTTTCGGATTCACGACCGTTGCTGGAACTACCGACACCTTTTTTGTGAGCCATAATATATACGTTTTAAAAGGTTACTTACTTGATTTAGTTAATGCTGTTGATTTGAATCTGGGTCAGATAGTCTCTGTGACCGTTCATCTTCTGATATCCTTTGCGACGGATTTTCTTGAAGACGAGCACTTTCTTACCCTTCAAATGTTTCACTACGGTAGCTTTCACGCTGGCACCGCTGATATAGGGCTGACCAACAGTAACGTTACCTTCATTGTCCTTAAGCATCACGGTGTCAAAAGAAACCTCGCTACCTTCCTCATTCTGAAGGCGATTAACGAAGATCTTCTGATCTTGGGCTACCTTGAATTGCTTTCCTGCGATTTCAACTATTGCGTACATTTTTAACTATTTAAATTTTATTATTTTTTCCACAAAATGGAGTGCAAAAGTACTACTTTTTTCCAATATGACAAAAATATTTTTGCAATATTTTCGTTCACTACTAACAATCAATTACTTAAACATTAAAAATATTCTTTCACATCACTGGAATCTGGACATTCGGCGAGCAATTCAGATATGGTTTTTAACAATTTTGGATGTTTGAAATCAGGAATGATTTGTGCAAGTGGTTTGAGCACAAAACGTCTCAAATGCATACGCGGATGAGGCAACTGGAGTTCAGGAGTCTCTATCACTGCATTGTTGTAAAAAATCAAATCAATATCCATCGGGCGGGAGGAGTATTTTTTAACGGAGAACGAAGAATGGAGAACGGAGAGCGGACTTTTGTCTTCGGAGGGGCGGACGCGGCCAAGATCCTTTTCTATGGCGAGGGCTTCTTTCAGCACCTCTTCGGCCGAGAGGTCGGTATCAACGACCAATGCCTGATTCATAAAATTTTGCTCCGCCTCAAAGCCCCACGGTTCTGTCTCGTAAATAGACGACGCCAACGAGACAACACCGATGCGATTGGCTATTTCTATCATAGCACGCACCAGCAAACCGATCCTATCACCCTGATTGCCACCAATCAGTAATACCACTGTATTGCTTTTCCATCGGCCACGATAACTTTTTTGGGTGTCATTGCTTTCGAGCAGTTTCAAGAACTCTTCGCGCGGTATAGGTTTTGCGCCGAGCGATTCCAAGTGTCTCGTTGGCTGTTGTGCATCGATAAACCGGAAACCGTGCAGTTCTGCAAATTCAACCAGTTTGGCAAATGCAACCTTCGAAGCATCGGTAACAGTATGGAACATTGACTCACCGCTGAAATAGTCGCACAAACTGACACCGTACAATCCACCGACAAGTTGCCCGTCCTGAAACGTTTCAAACGAGTGTGCAAAACCCTCTTCGTGAAGCCGACAGTAAGAATCAATAAAGTTGCGGCTTATCCACGAACTTCCACTCTGCCCTGGACGCGGCACAGAGGCACATCGTTCCATAACCTCTCGGAAACAGGTATCAACGCGCACCTCGAAACGGCGAGACCGCAGCAGGCGCGTCAGCGACTTGGAGCAGCGGAAATCGGTGGGAAGCAACACCATACGCGGGTCGAGCGAATACCAGTAGGGATGCCCCTCCTCGTCGTCATACCACGGGAATATACCCATATAGTAGGCATTCAGCAGCCACAAAGGTTCGAGCGAGCCACCGACGGCCAGGAAGCCGTCGTCTTCGGCCAGGCTTGGGTCGGGGAAGCCGACCTGATTGCCATCGAGGAGATATGCCATACGAGTAATGGTTTCCGGTTATTGATTATTACTGTCTGTTATTTGATTTCTATGACGAGACCTATAAATACCGTTTGAAAAAAGGGGCCATCAATTGCAGTTCGTCGTTCTGCCATTAAAAGGAATCCCGATCGAGGATATTTAAAAGAGCCTCATTATCACTTCATTTATCAGCAGTTCCAACAAAAGAAGCCTCGACATTGCGGTCGAGGCTATCTGTTTCTGCCACTGTATGCATTTTTATGCTCACTGTTTTTTGAGTACGAATACTTCTTCACCTTCATACATAGTCAGTTCCTTGCCATCGATGGTGAAGCGAGTTGTCACATCGGCACCCGAATCCTGATCCTTCATAGTCATCGTACCCTCTCCCTTACCATCGTAAGTGTAAGTGAATCCCGAGGTCTGGTTCAGCGGAAGGGTCATATCGTCCATCGAAACGGTGCCTACGGTCTTTGTCGTACCGGCCTCTTCGGTGGTGAAAGTGACGGTGACATCAGCGTCGACAGCATAGACAACAGTTTCACCATACATCGACATAGTGGTACTGCTGTTAAGATGGCCTTTCCAGCTGGTGCCACTAAGGTCTTTGTCTTTCGAGCAAGAGCTCATACCTATCATAACGAATGTCATCAAGGCAAAATAAAGAATTTTTTTCATAACAATTGTCTTTTTGATTAATTATTAACTTTGGGATAACGATCCCTGTTGTGTTTTATTGCGCGGATGACATAAAAAAGTTACCGACCTCTTCCGCGGTGTCTATCATAAAAAAAGCCCCGACGCAGACACGTCAGGGCTGATTCTGAATTCCAAAAAGTTTATTTCTGTTTCTTGAAGACAACGGTCTCACCTTCTTCGGTAATCGAAAGTTCGTCGCCATCGACTGTGAATTCAATAGATAGCAGCTCGCCGTCCTCATCGGGAGTGACACCCGTCATCACACCTTTCTCACCGTCAAAGGTATAGGTGAAGTTTTCCGACTCAGTGAAGCCTAAAGCCGACATTGTAATCGTGCCCTCCTTGTCGCTGGTGAAAGCGATGGTGAGGTCCATTGTCCAGGTGTAGTCATCTTCTGTTTCGGTGATGGTTGCCTTCCAAGTGGTACCTTCAAGTTTGTCCTTCGAGCAGGAAACGAAACCAACCATAATGAAAGTCATCAAGGTTGCAAAAATAAGTTTTTTCATAATTGAATGTTTTAATTGATTAATAGATTAATAAAGCATTTGTTTTTAAAGTAACGCCTTCCGTGCCGTTTTATTGCACGGAAGGCTTGTTTTTTTTCACTGTCAACCGCAATGGATGAAAGTCTTGACCAATTCAAGAGTTTTTTCCGGGTCATTGCCGATTTCGGCACGAAGGTTGCGGTCGTTATAGGAACGCAGATCCTTAATGATGCCGTCGATAAGCTGCGGAGCGAATATACCCTGGGCTTCATAGATGGCGCGGTCGCGTTCCAGTATATCGGCGCTGGCGGCGCAGCTGTCGGGCAGCACGTCGAGACGGTTCAGCACGTCCTCGTGTTCAAAGATATTTACACTCACATAGCGGTCCTTGGCATACTGCACAGCGTTCTCCATCTCGAAGCCGTGTCGTGCGGCGACGGTCATACCGGCCAACAGCAGATAGACGTTGGCACTGCCGTCGGGCGTACGCAACTCTATGGTCTGCTTATGGCTAAAATCGACTGCATCGTTGGCTTCCAACGGGTTGCAGTGAGCCATCATATTACCGCTGCCTTTGGTCCATCCCAGCGGCACACGCACCATCGCACTGCGGTTGCGGTCGCCCCAGCAGATGTTTGTAGGTGCCTCCTGATGAGGTACCAGTCGGAAATAACTGGTTGGATTGGTGTCACCGAAAGCGGTAAGTGAACCTGCCAGATTCAGGATGCCGGCAATGGCCTTGTGAGCCACTTCGCTGAGACCATTCTCGCCGACATACATATTCTTGCCATCCTTGCTGATACGGGTGTGGATGTGCATACCGCTGCCCGCCTTGCCGACAGTGATTTTTGGAGCGAAGGTGACAGTGATGCCGTATTGGTGACCCAGTTCGCGCATAATCCACTTGGCTATAACCAACTGGTCGGCAGCGTCTTCCAGGCGCGTAGGCAGGAACTCGATTTCGTTCTGCTCGTACATTGTGTTGCCGACGGTGAAGTTACCCACCTCGCTGTGGCCGTATTTGATAAGTCCGCCGCATTCGGCAATAAGTTTCATCGCTTCAACACGGAAATCCTCAAATTTGCAGAACGGCATCGAAGCGTGGTAACCACGTTGGTCAGCAGGCAGATAATCATCCTGCTTGTCAGCAATGACGTAATACTCCAGTTCGCCCATAACCTCGAATTCCATACCACCGGTGGCCTTGCGGAAAGCCTCGCCGGCCTTGTGCAGCGTGTATTCAGGAGCCATCTCGAAAGGTTCGCCATCCTTTGTGTAGAAATTGCACAGCAGGTCAAGTGTCGGTATTTCAGCAAAGGGGTCGATGAAAGCCGTACGAAAACGCGGAATCACATAAAGATCCGAACTTCCGGCTTCGAGGAACGGGAACAGGCTCGATCCATCCACACGCTCGCCCGATGTCAAAACGTCGCGGATATGGTCGTAACTGTTGATGACAAAATTCAGGGTTTTGAGACGTCCGTCGTGGGCCATATAGCGAAACTTGACCATCTCGATTTCCATCTCTTCGATAACTCGCATCATATCGTCGCGAGTAAATTGACTTGCCGGTTTTTGCAGAAACGCCACAAGTCTGTTAGGGTTTAATTTATAACTGGTTGCATCCATTTTTATTCTGTTTTGTTTTTTTTTGGGGTTGCAAAGATACAAACAAAAAGCCATACAACAGCAAAAACGCTGAAAAATATTTTTTTAGCCATTTCAAAGCCTCTCTCTGCACCCCTCTCCTGCCACATTCTTTTACCTACACGACAGCCCATAAACACGTCTTCGGCATCCACCAACCAAGGCATTTCTTATTATAAGAACGGCCAATGTTGGTAGAAGCCTTTCACCGCCGAGTCACATTGCTCGGGGCTGTGGCAAAGCACTTGGAAAAACAATGATTCCGAACGACGGACACGTATTTTTCACTTGCAACAGGCAATAAAACGGCCAAACATTCGTTAAAAAAGCAAAAACAAAAATATCTACACATTATGTTCAAAAAAGAGACCTATATTGCTCGCCGCGAACAACTGCGCAAGGACATTAATCACGGCATCATCATCATTCAGGGCAACCACGAGGCATCCTGCAACTATCCCGACAACACCTACTGGTTCCGTCAGGACAGCACGTTTCTCTATTTCTTTGGTCTTCAGCGCGAAGACTTGGTAGGAGTGCTTGACTGCGACAGCGGCAAGGACTATATTTTTGCCAACGACTATGACATCGACGACATCATCTGGACCGGTCCACTGCCTAGCGTCAAGGATCTGGCTGCCAGCGTCGGCGTTGAGAACAGCGGCGACCTGAAGGCTCTGCAAACCTTCTGCACCAAAACCATCGGTGAGGCCCGCAAAATTCACTATCTTCCCCCCTACCGCGCCGACAACACCCACCAAATGAGCACTCTGCTCGGCATCAATTTTGAAGCTGTCACTCGCTACGCCTCGCTCGACCTCATAAAGGCCTGCGTCAAACAGCGCAGCATCAAGAGCGATGAAGAAATCGCTGAAATCGAGAAAGCAATTGCCACTGCCTACAATATGCACGTCGGAGCAATGAAGATGGCTATGCCCGGACGCTACGAGTACGAGCTGGCCGGCTATATGCAGGGCGAGGCTTGGAAGGGCAACGGTCCCGTCTCGTTCCCCGTCATTATGACCATCCACGGAGAGACGCTGCACAACCACGGCCACAACAACAAGCTGGTGGAAGGACGTATGCTGGTGATGGACGCAGGATGCGAGACTGCGATGAACTACTGCAGCGACATCACACGTTCGGTGCCCGTCGGAGGACACTACAACGAACGCCAAAAGGCTATTTATGAGATTGTTCTGAATGCCAACCTCGAGGCTATCCGCGTCACCCGTCCCGGTATCACATATCAGGAGGTTCACACCGCCGCCAGCCGCATTTTAGCGCAGGGTTACAAGGACTTAGGCATCCTGAAGGGCAATCTGGACGACATTGTCGCCAACGGTGCTCACAGCCTGCTGATGCCTCACGGCCTTGGACATATGATGGGTCTGGATGTCCACGATATGGAGAACTACGGCCAGATATATGTTGGCTACGACGATGAGACGCGCCCGAGCGACCAGTTCGGTCTGGGCAGCCTGCGTTGCGGCCGCCGTCTGCAACCCGGTTTTGTCATCACCGACGAGCCCGGATGCTACTTCATACCCGCCCTCATCGACAAATGGCACGCCGAAGGTACCAACAAGGAATTCATCAACTTCAACGAACTGGAGAAGTGGAAAGACTTCGGAGGCATCCGTATTGAGGATGACATACTGGTCACTGACAACGGCTGTCGCGTACTTGGCAAACCGATACCCAAGACTGTTGCCGAAATCGAAGCGACAATGAACGAATAAAGCGGAAAACGGAAAGCGGAGAACGGAGAACTGGCTGCCGTGGCCTAGTTCTCCGTTCTCTTTCGTTTCATTTCGGTCGTTATACAGAATCCGACAAGCTGTTTCCGTTCAAAACATCTACACAAGGGAGAAAACGACCTGACACTAATTGGTCGGATTGTCATTCGCAAAACTCTTTTTTTTCAATTGTTCAGATACCAGTCGTACAGGCGTCGGATGCCGTCGGCGAGGTTGACTGTGTGGTGCCAGCCGAGGCGGTGTAGGCGCGAGGGGTCGGTGAGTTTGCGCGGTGTGCCATCGGGTTTGGAAGGGTCGAAACGGATTTCACCCTTGTATCCTACCGTGTCAGCAATCATACGCGCCACCTCGGCGATAGTGTGTTCTATGCCAGTGCCAACATTGACGAAGTTGGTGCCTTCGATGCGCACATCGCGGCAAACCAAATCACCACCGTCAGCATCTACATTTTCAAGCATATAGACACAAGCCGATGCCATATCCTCGCTCCAGAGGAATTCTCGAAGTGGTGTACCTGTGCCCCAAAGGGTCAGCGAAGAATTGGAAATTGAGAATTGAGAATTGAAAAAGTCGGTGATTATTTCATCTCCGTTTTCCGGCGATATTCCCTCAACGGGACGGTGGCGCAAGTCAGTGCGGAGTGCATCCTTATCATTCTCCATCAAGCACTTGGCGAGATGGATTTTGCGTATCATTGCCGGCAGGACGTGCGAACCGATTAAGTTGAAATTGTCGTTTGGACCATACAGGTTGGTCGGCATCACCGCGATGTAGTTGGTGCCATACTGCCGATTGAAGGCCTCACACATCTTCATTCCCGCTATTTTCGCCAGTGCGTATGGTTCGTTGGTCGTTTCGAGCGGTGAAGAAAGAAGGCATTTCTCCGGCATAGGTTGCGGAGCCATACGCGGATAGATGCAAGTACTGCCTAAAAACAGCAATTTCTTAACATTGTGACGATACGCCTCACCGATAACATTCTGCTGAATCTGCAGATTTTGATAGATAAAGTCTGCTGGTCGAGTGGAGTTGGCCATAATGCCGCCGACAAGGGCTGCGGCAAGGACAACAACATCCGGTTGCTCGGCATCGAAGAACTGTCGAACCGCTATGGGATCCATAAGGTCCATCTCGGTGTGGCTGCGACCGACAAGGTTGGTATAATCCTTCTGTTTCAGGGTGTTCCAAATTGCCGAACCTACCAGTCCGCGGTGACCGGCAACGTATATTTTGTCAGATTTTTCCATCACGAACCTTTTTCAAATCGTTCTCAACCATAATACGTACCAAGTCAGAGAAAGAGGTCCGGTGCGGATTCCACCCAAGACGGGTGCGCGCTTTGGTGGGATCGCCGAGCAGCTGATCGACCTCGGCCGGGCGGAAATAACGCGGGGCGACGGCGACGAGCGTACGACCCGTCTTGGTGTCGATGCCTTTCTCGTCAAGTCCGCTACCTTGCCATTCGATTTCGATGCCGGCATAGCGGAACGCCAGAGTGACGAACTCGCGGACGCTATGGTTCTCTCCTGTTGCTATCACATAATCCTCCGGTTCCGGTTGTTGCAGCATAAGCCACATACACTCTATGTAATCCTTTGCATAGCCCCAATCGCGCAGTGCGTCAAGGTTGCCGAGATACAGGCAGTCTTGTATGCCACAGGCTATTCGAGCTGCTGCAAGGCTGATCTTGCGTGTTACAAAATTTTCACCGCGACGCTCGCTCTCGTGGTTGAAAAGAATGCCGTTGACAGCATACATACCGTATGATTCGCGGTAGTTCTTCACAATCCAGAAGCCATACTGCTTGGCAACACCGTAAGGCGAGCGCGGATAGAACGGTGTCGTTTCGCTCTGCGGTATCTCCTGCACTTTGCCATAGAGCTCCGATGTTGAAGCCTGGTAAATGCGGCACGTTTCGGTCATACCCAGAATACGCACAGCTTCCAGCAGTCGCAGACAGCCCACGGCATCGACCTCGGCAGTATATTCCGGGACATCAAAGCTGACCTTGACGTGGCTCTGGGCCGCAAGATTATAGATTTCGTCAGGGCGGACCTCTTGCAAGATGCGTATCAGCGAACTGGAGTCGGTCATATCGGCATAGTGCAAATCAACCAGACGTTTTTTCTGCATATCGCGTACCCATTCGTCAAGATAGAGGTGTTCTATGCGACCTGTGTTAAACGACGAAGAGCGACGAAGAAGCCCGTGAACTTCATAGCCTTTTTCAAGCAGAAACTCTGCCAAAAACGAACCGTCCTGTCCTGTTATTCCTGTTATAAGTGCTGTTTTCATCATTTTTCAGTTTTTTTATCGAGGTCGCAGTAGATGCTGTTATTGCTTATAAATTCAGGAACAATGGATTTCATCTTGGCCACAATCTTTCTGTCGTCAAGTGTAAACATTATATCCTCAAGTTCACCATATTCTCTGTCAATATCCTCAAGTTTGTATTTTCTAACCTCAGCGCGAAGAATCTTCGGGTGGTAAGTAGGAATGTTGTTCTCTTTGGTGGCCAGCAACTCCTCATATAGTTTTTCTCCAGGTCGAAGACCTATTTCCTTGATTTCTATTCCCTTCAAACCAGACAGCTGGATCATACGTTTGGCCATATCGTAGATTTTGACAGGCTTGCCCATATCGAAAACGAAAATGTCGCCGCCTTCGCCCATTGCACCGGCTTCGAGCACCAGGTTGCAGGCCTCTGGTATAGTCATAAAGTAGCGTATGATGTCCTTGTGCGTGACAGTGAGCGGTCCGCCGGCAGCAAGCTGTTTCTTGAAGAGCGGAATAACACTGCCATTACTGCCAAGCACGTTGCCGAAACGAGTTGTGACAAAGTGCGTCTGATCGGTCGAACGGCTTTGGATGTATATTTCCGCCATACGCTTTGTAGCACCCATCACGTTGGTGGGATTGACAGCCTTGTCGGTTGAAATCATCACGAACTTGTCAGCGTCATACTTAATGGCAAGGTCAGCCACATTCTTGGTACCAAACACATTGACATAGATTGCCTCGTAAGGATTCTCCTCCATAAAAGGAACGTGCTTGTAGGCAGCTGCGTGATAGACAAGGTTTGGACGGTACATCTCAAAGACCTCCTCCATACGGGCCTGATCCTTGACATTGGCAATGATGAAAACCATCGAATCGACATATTGCTTGTAAGGCTCGTTGTTTTTCAGTTCAAACTGCAGGTCGTACATCGGCGACTCGGCTTGATCAAGCATAATGATTTTCTTTGGCTTGTATTGCAGAAGCTGTCGGCATATCTCGCTACCGATAGAGCCTGCAGCACCGGTGACAAGAACCGTTTTGTCCAGAACCTCGCGCACAACGTTGATATTGTCGATTTTGATAGGCTCACGCTGCAAAAGGTCCTCAATCTTGATATCCTGAATCTGATTGGCGGTGAAGGTACCGTTCATCCACATCGAGATATGAGGAACAGCCTTGACCGTCAGTCCCAAGTCGAGGGCTCGGTTGGTTATTGCCTGTTTGTGCCTCAAGCGTATAGTGGGTATGGCAATAATAAGTTGACTAATTTTCTTGGAATCGATGAACTTTTGGTTAAGCACATCGCGGGCGCGCATAACGGGAACGCTGTCAAGCTGCTGATTGACTTTTGTTTTGTCGTCATCAATGAAGGCCACCACCTTGTACTCGGCGTGGAGGTCTTGCTTCAGGGCGTTGTTGGCGATGACACCTGCAGCACCGGCGCCATAGATAATGACATTGACATCGCGGCGGCTACGTTTGAAATACTGGTTGTAGATGTACAGCAATCCGAAACGTGTCAACAGCATAAAAACGGCAAGCATCGAATAGAGCATAGCCACTGCACGATATGAAAGCAAGTAAGCGCTCGAAATGATATGAGCCTGATTGTTGACAATATTCAAACAAAAACAAGCAAGCGCTGGAACCGCACACACAATCAAGATACGGAAAATATCGTTGAGACCCATATGGCGGATGATGTTTTTGTACGATTTGAATATCAGAAAGCATAGCAGTGTTATCGTTGTCGTCACTACAAATTTGACTGCCATTGCCTTAAGAGTAAGCCCCGCAAAGGAACGGATAGCAAATGCTTCGGCTACTATAAAAGCAAACACAAAAAGCATCATATCAATCAGTAGCACAATCCACCCCGGAGCTGTCGAATGGCGGAATCGTTTGACTATTTTGAAGAATAATTTGTTGAACATATAGCACTTTTTTTATTATTTTCAATTGTTCTTATATATCTATAGACGGGCATCGACCGACTCGCGCGGCAAGAAGCCTTTGACGTCATAAACTATTCCCGGACGTGGCACATAATGGCGAATGTCAATGTCTGCAAACGGCTTATGGGCCACTGCGAGAATGGCAGCATCGAAGTGTGCGCCAGCAGGAATCTCACCGACTGTTTTAATGCCGTATTCGCGATACACTTTTTCAGCGTTAACGAAAGGATCTAAAACAGTTATCAAGTCGGTGTATTCATTCAGTGTGTGGTAAATATCGGCAACTTTCGTGTTGCGGGTGTCGGGGCAGTTCTCTTTGAACGAAAAGCCCAGTATGAGTATGCGGGCGTTCTTGACGGGAATGCCAGCCAGGTTCAAATAATGCACCAACTGCGAGGCAACATAAGTTCCCATCCCATCATTAAGTTTTCTGGCACTGTACATTACGCGTGGCAAAACGCCATAAACCCGCGCTTTTTCAATCATATAATAAGGATCGACACCAATGCAATGGCCGCCCACCAAACCTGGTTTTATTCGTATAAAATTCCACTTGCTGGCAGCGGCATCAAGCACATCGCCTGTATCAATATCCATAGCGGCGAAGATTTTCGCCAGTTCATTCATAAATGCAATATTGACATCGCGCTGACAGTTCTCCACA
>JAGDCN010000131.1 GCA_017958525.1 Bacteroidales bacterium | reverse complement strand
TCCATCGATATGCCGCCGTGCTGGAAGGTGTTCATATAGTACTGCACGTACTGGTTGTAGTTGTTGGGGTAGGCGAAGAAGTCGCCGCAGTGGGCAAAAATGTACGGCGAAGTGATGTAGCGCTTGGGCAAGAATATTTTACGAGGCTCCTTGACTTCGAACACCTGTTTGGGGTTGTAATCCAGCAAACGTCCCTGCTTGTAGCGCAGATTGACCGAAATGTCGCGGTCGCCCTTTACGCGCACGGGATTGTCGATGCGTACCGATCCGTGGTCGGTGGTAATAACGACATTGGCATCGTGGTCGGATAGGTATTTGATAACCTCCAGAAGTGGCGAATGCTCCATCCAGGAGAGCGTCACTGAACGGTAGGCGCGCTCGTCGCTAGCCAGTTCGCGGACAATGTTGCTGTCGGTGCGGGCGTGCGACAGCATATCTATGAAGTTGTAGATAATTATATTGAGTTTGTTGCGCATCAGATTCGGCAGACTATCGACCAGTTTGCGTCCGTGTTGCACATTCAGTACTTTGTTGTAACTGTGTTTCAGATTGAATCCGTGTCGTTTGAGGTTCTCGCCCATCAGCTCACTTTCGAACTGGTTTTTAAAGCCTTCTTCGTCCTCGTTGACCCAATATTGCGGGTATTTGCTTTCAATTTCGGCAGGCATCAGTCCCGAAAACATACTGTTGCGTGCGAACTGTGTGGTTGTGGGGATGATGCTGTAGTATATCTCGTCGCGTTCGATGCGGAGATACTGTTCAATGAGGGGCTGGATAAACTTCCACTGGTCGTAGCGGAAGTTATCGATGACAATCATAAAGGTCGGTCGGTCGTCCTGAAGCAGCGGAAAGAGACGGTCGCGAACCACCGTGGGCGACATCAGTGGTTTTTGGCTGATGCCGTTGACCCAGTCGATGTAGTTGCGTTCATAGAAACGGCAGAAGAGCTGGTTTGCTTCGGCTTTCTGTGACCGGAAGATGTCGTGAATGTTTTCGTCTTCGGTGGTAGCGAGTTCCAAGTCCCAATAGACCAGTTTTTTATACAATTCTATCCATTCGTCTGCATCCAACTTGTCGGACAGTTGCATACTGATATCCCTAAATTGCTGTTGATAGCTGAAGGTCGATTTTTCGCTCATCAGTCGGCGTGCTTCAGTGTGCTTTTTCACCGAAAGGAGTATTTGGTTTGGATTGACAGGCTTAATCAGATAATCTGAGATTTTGCCGCCAAGAGCCTCGTTCATAATATGTTCCTCTTCACTCTTGGTGATCATTATCACTGGCACACGGGGGTAGAGGCGTTTGATTTCGGCCAGGGTGTCAAGTCCGCTGATGCCAGGCATATTCTCGTCCAGAAAAACGATGTCGATATTGCCGTCGTTAAGTTCTTCAATTGCTTCAGAACCAGACGTGACAGGTATAACCTTATAACCTTTGTCTTCAAGGAAAAGTATGTGCGGTTTCAGAAGGTCAATCTCGTCGTCAGCCCATAATATGCTGATTTTTTCCATAATATATTGATGTGTTGGATGTTGATGCGTTGATATGTTGGAAGTTTAAAGGGTGGGAGGGTTGAAAGGTTTGAGGGGAGTTAAATTGGGAGTTAAAAGGGAAGTTAAAAAGGACAATACATTTTTGTTTTCGTTAAATCTATCTGAAGTTAAGGTTAAGGTCAAGGTTAAAGTTTAATTCAAGGTTTTTATCTTTGTCTTCCAATAACGGAATTCTTTTTTTTTTCGTATTTTTGCCTTTTATAAAAAAAAGGGCTTCTGCGAGGAATGCCCTTATAACTGTTTGATAGCCATTGAGGAAATGCAATTGACCGACATCTACAAAAGTTCGAAACTTGTTGCCGAACTTTGCGCTAAACTGACCGAAAACCAGGTCCGAATCCATATCAACGGACTCACTGGCAGCCTTCCTGCCATTGTTGGTGCCACTCTCTCGCAGTGCTTGCCGCAAAGCAATCTCGTCTTTATCGCCGCCTCAAAAGAGGATGCTTACTATCTTCAAAACGATATCGATACCTTGCTCCATCCTGGGTGCAACACCGACGACGAACCTGACGTTGCCGACTGTCCCGTGATGCTTTTCCCCACCACCTACCGCCGCCCCTATCAGACCGATGAAATCGACAATGCCAATGTTCTGATGCGCTCTGAGGTTGTCAAGCAATTGGGGGCGGGCCGCCGAGTGGTGATAGTCACCTATCCTGAAGCTCTTGCCGAAAAGGTCGTGTCGTCAAAGACGCTGACAAAGAATACCCTGCAGGTCGCCAAAGGAGGGAAGCTTGATATGGATTATGTAATCGAGATTCTGCAGGAATACAACTTCGATCGTGTCGATTTCGTTGTCCAGCCTGGACAGTATGCTGTCCGTGGAGGTATTATTGATGTTTTCTCTTACGCCAATGAAAAACCGTTCCGTATTGAATTTTTCGACGACAGCATCGATTCGCTTCGCAGTTTTGATCCTGTCACGCAACTTTCCATACGCCACTTCGACCAGATAAGCATCATTCCAGACCTTGAAAGCCGCAACGGCGAGAGCGTCGATATCGAAGAAAAAGTAAATCTACTGCAATATTTTGGTAGCGAGGATATTGTGTGGGCATACGGTCTGATGTACATCAGCGAGACTATAGAGAAATGTTATGCCGGTGCCACCAGCGAATACAAGAAAATCGCTGCCGACAAAGCACAAGGTCTTGTTAGACTGCAAAATGCCAAACCCGACGAACTCTATTCCTCCGCCAATGAGTTTCTCAAAGCTCTTCTCAATTGTCGCATTGTGGAAACAGGCAATTCGCTCTTTTTCAAAAATGCAACTGTCATAGAGGCTCACAGCGAACCTCAGCCGTCTTTCAACAAACAGTTTGAACTGCTTAAGCAGTCACTTACCGAATACTACCAACGTGCCTACCAGCTTCTTATCAGCGTCGGCGGCGAGCAGCAGCAGCGCCGGCTTGAAAAGATTTTAGCCGAAAGCGACAGCAGTTTCCAATTTTCAACTTTCAATTTTCAACTCCACCGCGGTTTCATCGACCACGATCAACAACTGCTCTGCTACACCGACCACGAGATTTTCGAGCGCTATCACAAATACACCGTTCGAGACCTTACCCAGAGTCGCGAGGCCTTGACACTCAAGGAATTGTTCGAACTCAAACCTGGCGACTTCGTGACCCATATCGACTATGGCGTCGGACGATTCTCCGGACTTGAAAAAATCGAGAACGGAGGTAAGCAACAGGAGGTTATACGTTTGGTTTTCAAAGGTGGTGACACCCTCTATATAAGTATCCACGGTCTGCACAAAATCAGCCGCTATGTCGGCAAAGAGGGTACCGAACCAGCACTTAACCGGCTGGGCAGTAACACTTGGCAGGTGCTTAAACAAAAAACCAAAAAGCAGGTCAAGGACATCGCCCGCGACCTTATACAGCTTTATGCTAAACGCAAGGCTACACGCGGCTTCGCCTTCAGTGCCGACAGTTACCTGCAGAACGAGCTAGAAGCCAGTTTTATGTATGAAGACACCCCCGACCAACTCAAAGCCACTGTCGATGTCAAACGTGATATGGAATCCATCGCGCCGATGGACCGCCTTGTTTGCGGTGATGTCGGATTCGGCAAAACCGAAGTCGCCATCCGCGCTGCCTTCAAGGCTGTGTGCGACAGCAAGCAGGTTGCTGTCCTTGTACCCTCCACCATCCTCGCTTTCCAACACTACAATACTTTCACTGAGCGACTTAAAGGTCTGCCTGTGAACATCGATTACCTCAACCGTTTTCGTACCACGAAACAGCGCAATCAAATCGCCGCCGACCTGGAAAGCGGCAAACTTGACATACTCATCGGTACCCACGCTATCACTAACAGCAAGCTTAAATTCAAGGATTTAGGCCTTCTTATTATTGATGAAGAGCAAAAATTCGGGGTCAGTGTCAAAGAAAAGCTCAAACAGATGCGCACCAATGTCGATGTGCTTACCTTGACTGCCACCCCAATACCGCGAACTCTCCAGTTTTCGCTGATGGGCGCCCGCGACCTCAGCGTTATACAAACACCGCCACCCAACCGTCAACCTATTCAAACAGAACTATCTCCTTTCAGTGAAGAACTGATTCGCGACGCCGTCAGTTTTGAACTTTCGCGTGGCGGACAGGTATTCTTCATCAATAACCGTGTCGAAAACCTGCCAGAGATTGCCGGTCTGGTGCAGCGGCTAGTCCCCGACGCCCACGTTGCAATGGCACACGGCCAGATGGAAGGACGCCAGGTCGAAGACACAATGATGCGATTCATCGAGGGCGATATCGATGTGCTTGTATCAACGGCAATCATCGAAAACGGACTCGATATTCCCAATGCCAATACGATGATAATCAATAATGCACAGCAGTTTGGACTCAGCGATTTGCACCAAATGCGCGGTCGTGTCGGCCGCAGCAACCGCAAAGCCTTCTGCTATATGCTTATTCCATCGTTCAGCACTCTCACCGACGATGCGCAGAAACGTCTGCGTGCCATTGAGGAATTCGCATCGGTGGGCAGCGGATTCAACATTGCAATGCGCGACCTTGACATCCGTGGTGCCGGCAACATCCTCGGCGCCGAACAGAGTGGTTTCATCAGCGAAATTGGCTACGAGATGTACCATAAAATCCTTAACGAAGCCCTTGAAGAACTCGCCTTTGAGACCGCTATCGAAAAACAGGGAACGGAAAACGGAGAACGTCAGGATGCAGCAGCCGGTCAAGCGCTTGCACAATCAAATATCCAGGCCATTGCAAATGCATTTGTGAAGGAGTGCGTCATCGAAACCGACCTTGAGGTTCTGATACCCGATGACTATGTCAGCAACATCAGCGAGCGTCTGCAGCTCTACAAAGAGCTTAACGAGCTCAGCGATGAGAGTGATCTTGACCGCTATCGCGAACGCCTTATCGACCGTTTCGGACCAATACCGAAAGCGACGCAGGAACTGGTGAAAACCATCACCCTAAGACGTATGGCCAAAGAATTCGGCATCGAGCGGCTGCTCCTCAAGCAAAACAAGATGACCTGCTTCTTTGTTGCCAACCAGAACAATCCTTTCTACTCTTCGCCCAACTTCACCCACCTGATAGCCTATGCCCAGAACCACCCGCGCAGCGCTCACCTCCGCGAAACCACCGAACGGCTGTCGCTAGTTTGCGATAACGTCGAATCCATCCACGCTGCCATCGAAAAACTCACTACCCTCACTGCTGGGGAGTAAAAAGAAAAAGCGGCGGTGATACACCGCCGCACATATATTTTACCAAAATCGGTCATTGGACAAACTTATATCATCTGTCGGTCATTTAGCAGGTTTGTTTATGCTATATCATTATTTACAAACATTGCAGCCGTCGCTGCCTTTTCAGACTAAACAAATATATTATGCTGAACCCTAAATTTTATATTATTTTTTGTATCTTTGCATTGTGATTTAAAGACTCAGATTATGGAATTGTTGAAACGCAAACTGCAGGAAATCATTGAGACTTCATCGTGTTCTTTTCTTCGCCGTTCTTCTTCCTGACGCTGCCGTTCCTCTTCTTCTTTTTTGCGGCGTTCCTCCTCCTGCTTCTTCTTTATTTCGTCGATGCCTTCCTGATAGTTAGCATTCGTATAATGTTTCAAGGCTTCATCGTAGTCTTTTTTCCACTTATAGTAATGTCCAAGCAGAGTTTCCCAACGGTCGGTGTTGAACTGTGTAGCGTATTTGGCTACCAACCCTATTGCTTTCTCTTCAATTTGTACACATACCTTCTTTAATTTTTTCAAGGAGTCAATACAAAAATAAAACCGTTGAGCCTACTAAAACAAATCGGGCAACTCATTCGAGTAACCCGATTTGTTTTTACATCAGCTCTACCACCACGGCGTGTTTGGTTTTCTTTTTGATGCGATAGACAAGGCCATCGACTTCGATGCGCGATGGTGGAACCTCGCCATCGTCAAGCAGATAGATGGCATATTTGTGCATCCCGTCTTTGCTTTGCGTGTAGCGCACCCGGCCTTGCACGTATGGCTTCAACGGACGTGTGCCATAGATGGCATAGCCGTTGTCTTTCATCCAGATGCCGATTTCCTCCATCCTTTTCAGGCAGGGCTCGGGGATTTCCCCGTTGGCGTCGGGCCCAACGTTGAGCAGCAGGTTGCCGCCCTTGGCGACGATATCGCACAATAGATGTATCAACTCGTTTGTCGATTTGTAGTTGTCATTGTGGACATACGACCAGCTGTCGCCCATCGTCATACAGGTCTCCCAAGGGTAGGGGAGGATGGTGTCGGGAATCTGCTTCTCAGGGGTGCGATAGTTCTCGTACTTGCCACCCACGCTGCGATCTACAATAAGCAGGTCGGGGTTGTTCTCGCGTGCCATCCTGGCGATGCGCGGCATATTGATGTCCTGTATCTGTCCGCTGCAACCCAGCCAGGGACGCGTCTCGTCGTTGACGCTCCATTCAGGCCTAATCCATCCGCCGTCGAGCCACAGGATGTCGATGTCGCCGTAGTTGTGCGTCAGCTCGCGTATCTGGTTGTAAGTGAAGTCGCAATAGCGGCGCCAGCGGTCGGGTTTGTCGGCGATGCTGTAGTTGACGTTGCGGTCGGGAGTGGCCCATTCCGGTGCCCAATAGTCAGCGCAATGCCAGTCGGGCTAGGAGAAATAGAACCCTATCCACATATTATATTGCCTGAAAGCGTCGGTGAGGGCCTTGGTGATGTCGCTGTTTTTGTTTTTGAAAAAGGGACAGCTGCTGTTGACAGTAGAGTAGGTGGTCTCCTCTGTGCCGAACATACAGAACCCATCGTGGTGCTTGGTGGTGAAGACCATATACTTCATACCTGCCAGCGCTGCCGCCTTCGCCCATCGGTCGGGATTGAACCGCTTGGGGTTGAAGGTGGTGTTCAACGCTGTGTATTGGCGCTTGTATTCGTCGTAGGGGGCATCCTTGCGGTCTATCCAAGGCTCGCTGCACAACCCCCACGATTCGACGGTGGCCCACTGCGAATAGATGCCCCAGTGCGCCATAAAGCCGAATTTGAGATCCTGCCATTCGTCAAGCCGTTTCAATATGACTGGGTCGCTCTCCTCTTTCTGCTCGTCGGCATAGTCGCGCTGCGGCGTTGCGGTGGTTGGTGTTTGGTTTTGTGCCGGCATAAGGAATGGCACCAGCATCAGAGCCAGTATTATCAGCTGTCTTTTCATATACTATATGATTGAAAAAGGGTCGCCGCACCTGCGGCGACCCTTTTTGTTTTTTTATTGATAAATAAATTATTCAAACGAGGCGATGGCCTTCTTGATAATGTCGATAGCTTCGCGCAGCTGCTCTTCGGTGATGACCAGCGGAGGAGCGAAGCGGATGATGTGCTGGTGAGTCGGTTTGGCCAGCACGCCCATATCGCGCATCTTCAGGCAGACATCCCAAGCCTCTTTGCCGTTGCGGGGCTTGATGATGATGGCGTTGAGCAGACCCTTGCCGCGCACCTTCTCGATCATCGGGCTCTTGAAGGCC
>JAGDCN010000008.1 GCA_017958525.1 Bacteroidales bacterium | reverse complement strand
CGGGACTCTGCAGTCGGGGGGTGGTACCACCGTCGATGTATCGATGATGGGGAAGATGCTCATAAACACATTCCATCTCGCCGAAGTGTCCGGTGGATGGTAGCCAAAGCGGCCGAAAGTGTGCCAGTTGGTGTCTGTAACCCCGTAGCGCCAATCGTAATTGCCTTCGTCCAGCAGGTGGAGCTTCCTCCGGTAGTGCTCAGGCCTTGGACGGCACTCGTTATCGTCAAAATACGTATGGTATTTTTGCGGCAGAACATTACAAACCTCAGCCCTCGCATAGCTTTCCCTATAATGGCCGTTGTCGTATCTGCGGTAGAAGCCGTTTCCTGTGACCGCCACATAGAACGAGTCGCTCACGGTAAAGGCGGAATCGAAATAGACCTCATAAACAGGCTTGTACCTGGGGAGGCCGTCCGTTGTATTGGAGGGGTTTGCTGCGTTGATTATATAATGGCTTGGCTGCATTTCTTTGCTCCACAAACCTTCTGCCAGCAGCATCATACTGTCGGTTAGACTGTCAACCTCGTAAAGACGGAAATGTTCCGTTCCGACATCGCTTATCATCACACTGTCCGGTATCGTGTCAAAGGGATTCGATAAATCTCTAAGTATTTTGATATGCATAGATGCCGCCACACCGATTATGCGCAGCGAGGAGTCGGTATAGCAATATCTGGCCCATTCGGGTTTGCAATAACGATCAGTGAAAAAATGAACATTGAAAGAATAGTCAGGGTCATTCTTGTGGAGCAGGGCATAATAGTCCCACCAGTTTGTGTCCCAATAATAATACACCGGGTTCCTGTCTCCCAGGAACAGAGTGTCTATCTGAGCCCTGCAGCAGACTCCTGTCGCCAGAAGGGCAAGAACAATAATTATTTTTTTCATAACTTTTTATATTTTGTGGTTAGAAAATTGCGATTGATAATGTTTTCAAATTTCATAACACTGCGCCCTTTCTGTTTTGTGCCGTCAGTGTCTGCAACTGCGGCGGTTGTTTACACTGGAATGCAGACTTTCCCCTTTCATATATATAATGCATATTTTTTTGCCGTTTTGTGACATTGTTGAAAAAATTTTTTCACGTTCAACTAATAGTGTCTGATTGTGAGTCAGTTCTGTCGGGTCCAATAGCGGTGCAAGTGTATTTGCCTGTTCTGGGATCGTAAGTCATAGTTACTTCATATCCTTTGTCGATCATTTCATTGCACCATTTATGGGCTTCAGTTTCATTTGTTGTTTCAAAGACCACAACGTTTCTTGACTTGTCATTGCTTGCAGAAACGTCGCTTCTACGAATGGTGACTTTGTGCCCATTTTGGGTTAGAGCAATCATTTCGTCAAGAAATAATTGCCAATTGTGTTCTCCGAAAATAGTAACATTAAACGAAACGTCGTCGATGTTGTAGTTGATACAGCGGACGAAAGCATTCTGTTGAAGATGAAATGCTGTGTCTGTATCGACAACGGTTTCTTTCTGACAACTTATGGCGACAAAACAGAAAGCTGCGAGCATAACGATGGGCTTGAATTTACTTTTCATAATCAATGATTTTTTGATTTTGTTTACTTAATTTAATCAAAATTTGTTTATATAATCTTTACGTTTGTAATTTGCAATAAGGTGTGCCTGTTTTTTTGATTCAACATCAAAAATAAAGACTGTGTAGTCTTGATAAGAGAACAAAATCAGGTCCAGTTGTTCATCTGTTTTTCTGGATGGCAATATTTCTGGATGGTTTTTGACTCTGTAGGCAGTGGAGACGCTAATGTTGCCCTTCTTTTTTGCATCCCGTTGTAATTCGATAGTGAGTTCGTTTACGTTTATTGACCTGAGAAAAACTTCCCAGCTGGCGGAGTCCTTGACGGTGATGGTGGTGACATCGACTGTGATGCTGTCGCCGATGCGGTAGTCTTTGACGAAGGCTACTGCCAATTTTTCATCGCCAGCATAGCGACGATAGACATCGCTGACGCTGCTGAGGTGCAAGCGCATCACTATCACCGAGAAAACCAGTGAAAGGATGGCTATGAAAATGAACAGTATGGTAACGTTTTTTTTCAATGTGTTAATTTATTGTTGTTGTAGATGCTTGTAATTCAGAATAGATTGTCGATTCGGTCTATGTTGTAGGAGCGATTGAGGGGTTGGCCGTTTACGACAAAGTTGCATCGCGGGTCGAACTGCAATGAAACAGTGAGTGCAAAAAAAGCGACGACCAACGACAGTGTGCGTACAGTCAGATGCGCCGCTGAGGAGCGTATGGCGTTCTGCTGACGCGCGGTGGCGCACTGTTTGTCGAGGTCTTGAAGCAATAAGGTGTAGATTTCGTGCTGTCTGGCATCGAGACCTCTTCTCTTCTGGGCTTGTATCTCCAAGTGGTTGATGACGTTGATAACGTCGTTGTCAGTCAGTGGTTTCTTCGTTTTCATATTTTGTTTTAATATTGTGGTATTTTCGTATTTTAACTATGATTTTTGCCATTTGTTTCCGCAAAGTATCGCCGCTTTTGCCAACTTTGGCGCCGATTTCGTTGTAGGTGTAGCCGTCAATTTTGAGTTGCAGGATTTGCAATTCGCTGTCGTTGAGCACGCCTTCGGCATATTCCATCAGGTGGTTTTCCAGATCGGTGGCGGGTTCGTGCGACGGGGTTATCAGTGAGAATTTTGCGCGGTGTCGTTTTCGCTGGTTGTGTTTGAAGAGTTCTGTCCGAGCCAGTGAGAAAATCCACCGTTCGCGCTCGCGCTCGCCGTCGGGCAGGTCGTCGCGCTGCATACAGGCATTTAGCATTATGTCTTGAACCAGGTCGCGGACTTCTTCTTCACAGCCGTGTGTTTTTTTGATGCACAATCCAACCAGCCTCTTGCCGTATTTCAGCAGCAGGTTGTCAATCTCGTCAATTTTTTTTTGTCGCAGATCATCCATCGAAATGTGCCTTTGTCTGTTCACATATATAATGCATATTTTTTTGGCATTTTGTGAACGCGTATGCAAAAAAAATTTTATTATTTTGTAATATATTTGAAATCAGACGGTTGTTTTGAAATTTTTTTGTAATTTTCTGGAAAAAGTCAAAGGATTACCATTAATGTTTTGTTTTGGACTACGGTTTTTGACGGGTATATGGTTTTTGGCTGTGGATTTGTGTAATAAAAAGTAATTAATTCGTAACTATTCGTGTAATTAGTGTTAAAAAAAGAATAACAGTAGTCCCCGTAATTAAATTCATTCACCGCGTGCGGTGTCGAGGGCGGCTTGCATAGCACGGATTTCGTCGCGGTATTTTGCGGCGGCAAGGAAGTCCATTTCTTTGGCTGCCATTTGCATTTTGCGCTGTGTGTCGCGGATGTCTTTGCGCAGTTGTGCTTTGCTGCGTGTCTCGACAGGCTTTGTGTTGTTTTCGCCCCGATGCTCTGTGTTCTCTGTTTTCCGCTGTGGTGTGTCCCATTCGTCGCCATCTTCGTTTGCAGTCTGCAGTGTGTCGCTGCTGGCGGCGTAGGGTTTAGTGTTGTGCGAAGCCGGTGTGTTCATTGCGTAGGGGCTTGCGGCGATTTGTGCGCCGTTCAGGCTGTTGCTGAGTCCTGCGGGGTTGTCGGCACCGGCCTCGGCGGCCATTTCGATGACCGATGTCTGTCCGATGATGGCTTCGGTGCTTTTGACAATCTGGCGCGGCACGATGCCGTGTTCGATGTTGTATCGTATCTGTTTTTCGCGGTGTCGGTTGGTTTCGTCGATGGCGCGCTGCATAGAGCCGGTGATTTTGTCGGCATAGAGTATGGCGCGGCTGTGGACGTTGCGCGCTGCGCGTCCGATGGTTTGGATGAGTGCGCGGTCGCTGCGCAGGAAGCCTTCTTTGTCGGCATCGAGGATGGCGACGAGCGACACCTCTGGCAGGTCGAGGCCTTCGCGCAGCAGGTTGACGCCCACCAGCACGTCATAGACTCCCATTCGCAGGTCGCGCATTATCTCGACGCGCTCAAGGGTATCGACATCGCTGTGGATGTATGCGGTTTTGATGCCGAGGTTGATGAGGTAGCTGCTCAGTTCTTCGGCCATCCGCTTGGTGAGTGTGGTGACGAGTACGCGCTCGCCTTTATCGACGGTGTCTTCGATTTGTTCGAGAAGGTCATCGACTTGTGTGACGGCGGGACGCACTTCGACGACGGGGTCGAGGAGTCCTGTGGGGCGTATCACCTGTTCGACGACAACGCCTTCGGCTTCTGCCAGCTCGTAGTCGGCCGGTGTGGCGCTGATGTATATGGTTTGGCCTGTCAGGGCGTAGAATTCTTCGTATCGCAGGGGGCGGTTGTCGAGTGCCGAGGGCAGTCGGAAGCCGTATTCGACCAGCGCGGTTTTGCGGTGGCGGTCGCCGCTGTACATTGCGCCGATTTGTGGTATGGTGACGTGGCTTTCATCGACGACGAGCAAAAAGTCGTCGGGGAAATAGTCGAGCAGGCAGAAGGGGCGGCTGCCTGGCTGTCGCCCGTCGAAGTAGCGGCTGTAGTTTTCGATGCCGCTGCAGTAGCCGAGTTCCTGAATCATCTCGATGTCGTAGTTGACGCGCTCTTCGAGTCGTTTGGCTTCGAGATGCTTGCCGATTTCGTTAAGGTAGTCGCGCCGCTCGTACATATCGTTCTGTATGTTGAGCAGGGCGGAAGCCATATTTTCCTTGTTGGTCAGGAAGTTGCTGGCGGGGTAGATGGTCACTTCGTCGGTGGTTTCGAGCCTATGGCCGCTGATGGGGTCGAAGGTTTCGAGGGTTTCTATCTCATCGTCCCAGAAGCCGATGCGGTAGCAGAAGTCGGCAAAGGAGGGATAGACATCGACGGTGTCGCCCTTGACGCGGAAGCGTCCGTTGATGAACTCGATTTCGTTGCGCACATATTGTGCGTCGAGCAGGCGCATCAGGAGCGTGTCGCGCGTCAGGCGGTCGCCTTTGTGGATATGGATGGTGCCTTTCTCGAACTCGGCAGGGTTGCCGATGCCGTAGATGCAGCTGACCGAGCAGACGACAATCACGTCGCGGCGTCCGCTGAGCAGGGCCGACGAGGCGCGCAGCCGCAATTTGTCGAGCTCGTCGTTGATGGCAAGGTCTTTTTCGATATATGTGTTTGTCGAAGGGATATAGGCTTCGGGCTGGTAGTAGTCGTAGTAGCTGACGAAATATTCGACGGCGTTGTGGGGGAAGAACTGCTTGAATTCGCCATAGAGCTGCGCCGCCAGGGTCTTGTTGTGGCTCATCACCAGCGTGGGGCGGTTGAGTTGCGCAATGACGTTGGCGACAGTGAAGGTCTTGCCGCTGCCTGTCACGCCCAGCAGCACCTGTGCGCGCTGGCCGCGATGGATGCCGTCCACCAGTTCTTTGATGGCCTCTATCTGGTCGCCCATTGGCGCAAAATCTGATTCAAGCTTGAAGTTCATTTAGGGAGGGGT
>JAGDCN010000130.1 GCA_017958525.1 Bacteroidales bacterium | reverse complement strand
GTTGACAAGCTAATAATAATCGACTGTTTTTGTGGTTTCTACATCAACAAACAATGCAATTCTCACCATCCAATTTCTGGGTCGGCAAGGCTGTTTCTGCCACTTTGACTGTGAAAAAAAACCTCCACAATCGTTCCAAACCGGAAGGGATTTCTATTAATTGCAAAAAAACGCAGCGAGATTTCCCGCAAAGGGAGAACAATAATTGAAATGTCAAACAAATAATTGCTTTCAGAATAAACCAGATAAAAAAAGCAAAAAATCAGTATTATTTTAAAAACAAAACAATGAACTAACAAGAATTTGTGTCGGAAAACACAATTATTCATCTGCATCAATCATCTGTTTTTAAGCAAAATACCGCGGCATTCCAAATGTTTTTACACAAAAACAGCTCATAATCAAAAAAATCTTTGTATTTTTGCAGCGGAATTTGTGAGAACAGGGGGCGTAAGTCCCCTGTTTTATTGCAAACCACTTAATGCAGCCATTTTGGCAACCAAAACCAACCAACGAAACACGCTTTTGAACCACTAAAATAAAACATTGTCGATATGATAGACAAAATGCACGTACTGAACGTAATAGACACGGCGCTGGCCAGCAGCGACAAGTTCTTGGTCGATTTGAAGATTTCGACCGACAACCGCATAAATGTAGCCATTGACGGTGACAACGGCATCACTATTGACGACTGTGTCGAGCTGAGCCGCACCATCGAGAACAGCCTGGACCGCGACGAAGAGGATTTCGAGCTGAACGTTGCCTCGGCAGGACTGGATACTCCTCTGAAGCTCAAACGTCAGTACCGCAAGAACGTAGGCCAGGAGCTGGCGGTGACCACCTTCGACGGCGAAAGCATCACGGGCCGCCTGGTGGAAGCCGGCGACGAGAGCATCACCATCAAGCCTGCAGGCAACAAGAAGGCCCCGGCCGAACCTGTGGAGTTCAAATACAGCGACATAAAAACCGCAAAAATAGTAATTAATTTTTAGCACGATATATTTCAATACCTATTAGTAATGAAAACGTCAGGACTTATCGATTCCTTTTCGGAATTCAAAGATTTCAAGAACATCGACCGTGAAACGCTGATGCACATCCTCGAAGAGGTGTTCCGCACCGCTTTGGCCAAAAAGTTCGGCACGGACGACAATTTCGACATCATCGTCAATATCGACAAGGGCGACTTGGAGATTTACCGCAACCGCCTCATTGTCGAAGACGGCCAACTGACCGACAGCAAGCGTGAAATCGAGTACTCAGAAGCCATCAAGATCGAGTCGGACTTCGAGGTGGGCGAGGATCTTTCCGAACCTGTACCTTTGACCGAGTTCGGTCGCCGTGAAATTTTGGCCATCCACCAGAATCTGGTGGGCAAAATCCAGGACTACGAGAAATCACTTATCTTCCAGAAATACAAGGATAAAGTCGGTGAAATTGTCATCGGTGAAGTCTATCAGCCCTGGAACAAGGAAATCCTTGTTCTGGATGAGGAAAAAATCGAACTGGTGCTTCCCAAGAGCGAGCAAATCCCGTCCGACCGTTTCCGCAAGGGCGACACGGTGAGAGCCATCGTGCTGAAAGTGGAACTGAAAAACAACAACCCCGTCATCATCCTGTCTCGCACGTCGCCCATCTTCCTTGAGCGTCTGCTGGAGGCCGAAGTACCTGAAATCTACGACGGTCTGATAACCATCCGCAACATTGTGCGTGTGCCTGGTGAACGTGCAAAAGTGGCTGTCGAATCGTATGACGACCGCATAGACCCCGTGGGTTCGTGCGTCGGTATGAAGGGCAACCGCATCCACGGCATTGTCCGCGAACTGAAGAACGAGAACATCGACGTCATCAACTATACCAACCGTCCCGAGCTGATGATCCGCCGTTCGTTGAGCCCGGCTGAAATCACCAAAATAGTCCTCAACGAGGAAACAAAGACCGCAGAGGTCTTTATGGAGCCCGATCAAGTGTCGCTGGCCATCGGTAAAGGCGGCCACAACATCAAGCTGGCCAGCAAGTTGTGCGGCTACGAAATCGAGATTTACCGCAACACCGACGAGGATCTGGATGACATAGACCTGAAGACTCTCAAAGGCGAAATCGAAGGTTGGGTGATCGACGAGCTTATCAAGATAGGCTGTGACACTGCCAAGAACGTATTGGCCCTTTCAAAAGAAGAACTTATCAATCGCACCGACCTCGAAGAGGAGACCATCGACCACGTACTCGACGTGCTCAAGGCACTGTTCGACGTCGATCTCAAAGAATTCAACGACGAAATAGACCAGAGCGTTATTGACGCGCTGATCAAGATAGGCTGCGATACAGCCAAAAAAGTGCTGGCCATCAAGAAAGAAGACCTGATGAGCCGCACCGGCCTCGACGAAGCAACGATCGACAACGTCATCGATGTGCTCAAGGCCGAATTCGACGAAGAGTAGGCGCAACCCAGCGTAGCAACACCTTAACGCCAAAAAGAAACAGCGCCAGCAAATTAACAAACATTGTCCCAATTTAAAGAAGGAGGAGTGTAATGTCAGAAGAACCGAAAAACATCAGACTTAACAAAGCCGCCAAAGAACTGAACGTCGGCATTCCCACCCTTGTGGAATACCTTGCCAAAAAGGGCCACAAGGTTGACGCTAATCCCAATGCCAGACTAACAGCCGAGCAGTATGCTTTGTTGGAGACCGCGTTCCAAGCTGAACGACAGGTGAAAGAGAACGCCGACCGTATTGAAATCAATACCGGCAGCAGCGTCGTCATTGAAGCTTCAAACAACAGCAGCAACGACGATTCGAGCGACTATGGCGACGAGGTCATAATCAAGAACTTCAATTCCACTCCCCAGGCAAAAGAGGTGTCGAAAACCACCAAAAAGGACAACGTGCCTCAGGAAGAAGCCAAAACTCCGGAACCGGCCGAACCCGCTGAAGAGACAAACCCGGAACCAGAGCCGGAGCCAGAACAGCCCAAATTTGAGGCCAAGGTGCTGCGCTCGTCGGTGGCAGGCCTTAAAGAGGGCAAAAATGCCTTTGACGCCGAAGTGCGCATAGTTGATAAAATCGATCTCTCAGCCATCAACTCGCGTATGCGTCCCGCTCCAACCAAGCAACCCAAGAGCGAGAAAACCAAGGAAAAGAAGAAAGTCAAAGAGACCAACGACGCACCGAAGAGCGAAAAGAAAAAGAAAGAATCGCAGACTCCGGTCGAAAAGCCAATGAAAGAAAAGGCTCCCGTAGCAACGCCTGCTCCAGCCGCAGAGGTTGTTCCAGAGAAGGTCGAGGCAAAAATCCCTGAAAAGGAAGTCGAGTTCATCGAAACTCAGTATCAGAAGCTTGAGGGTCCAAAGGTTGTTTCGAAAATCGACCTCTCGCAATTCGACAAACCCAAGCCGAAACGCGACGAGGAGAAGAAAAAGAAACGCAAACGCATCAAGAAAGAAGGCGTGAAAGTGGACGAGAACAATCCGCAAGCTCTGATGCCGTCGGAGAACAAAGAAGGCAAAAACGCCTCCAAGGGCAAAGACAAGAAGAGCGAAAAGAAAAAGAAAGCCGCCGAGAAGAAGAAGCCCGAAGTCGATGATGCCGAAATCGAAAAGCAGATAAAGGAAACTTTGGCACGCTTGAGCCCGATGGGCAAATCGAAGACTTCCAAACACAACCGAGAAAAACGTCAGAAAGTACATCAGCAACTGGAAGAAGAGCAGATGCGCGAAATGGAGAACCAGAAGACGTTGCAGGTGACGGAGTTCGTCACCGCAAACGAGCTGGCAACGATGATGAACATCCCCGTGACGCAAATCATCGCCACCTGTATGCAGGTAGGCATCTTCGTCAGCATCAACCAACGTCTCGACGCCGAAACCATTCGTCTTATCGCCGACGAGTTCGGATACGACATCAGCTTTGCCAGTTCAGAGGTTGTCGATACCTTGAATAAAATTGAGGAAGAGGACAAACCAGAAGATTTGGTACCGCGCAACCCCATTGTCACTGTTATGGGTCACGTCGATCACGGTAAGACATCACTTCTCGACTATATCCGCAAAACCAACGTCATTGCAGGTGAAGCCGGTGGTATCACACAGCACATCGGTGCCTACGAAGTGACCACCGCTGACGGCCGCAAGATTACTTTCCTCGACACCCCTGGTCACGAAGCTTTTACAGCTATGCGTGCCCGTGGTGCCAAGATGACCGACATCGCCATCATCGTTATCGCTGCTGACGACAAGATTATGCCACAGACCGTCGAGGCTATCAACCACGCACAGGCGGCAGGTGTACCCATTGTCTTTGCCATCAACAAAATAGATAAGCCAGGTGCAGACCCCGACCGCATCAAGACAGAGCTGGCCAATATGAACCTGCTGGTCGAAGAATGGGGCGGAAAATACCAAAGCCAGGACATCAGCGCCAAGAAGGGTATCAATGTCGATGAGCTGCTTGAAAAAGTTATACTTCAGGCAGATATTATGGAACTAAAAGGCAACCCCAACAAGCGCGCAAAGGGTACCGTTATCGAGAGCTCACTCGATAAAGGACGCGGCTATGTGGCCAAAATCCTCGTCGAAGACGGCACCATCCGCAAGGGTGATCCCGTGGTGGCAGGTGCCATCAGCGGACGCGTTCGCGCAATGTACAATGAACGTAACCAAGAGGTTATGTCGGCAGGTCCATCACAGCCCGTGCTGTTACTGGGTCTGACAGGAGCCTGCCAGGCTGGCGACACCTTCAACGTCACCGAAAACGAAAAAGAGGCCAAGGATATCGCCAACCGCCGCACACAGCTGCAACGCGAACTGGGTCTGCGCACACAGAAGCATATGACCCTTGACGAGATTGGCCGCCGCATCGCCCTCGGAAGCTTCAAGGAACTGAATATCATCGTCAAGGCTGACGTTGATGGCTCGGTTGAAGCCCTCAGCGACTCACTGCTTAAACTATCCACCGACGAAGTGCAGGTCAATGTCATCCACAAGGCTGTCGGTCAGATTACCGAGAACGATGTGCTGCTGGCCGAATCATCAGATGCCATTATCATCGGATTCCAAGTACGTCCCTCGGTGGGTGCACGCAAAATGGCCGAAACCGAACATATCGACATACGTCTTTACAGTATTATTTACGACGCTATCAACGAGTTGAAAGACGCTATCGAAGGTATGCTTTCGCCCGAAAAGCAGGAGAAAATCGTCGCAAACCTCGAAATCCGCGAAACTTTCAAAATCAGCAAAGTGGGCACTATCGCCGGATGTATGTGCTTGGATGGTAAAATCAATCGCCAGAGCAACGTGCGAATCATCCGCGACGGTATCGTTGTCTATACTGGCAAGCTGGCTTCGCTCAAGCGTTTCAAGGACGACGTCAAGGAAGTTGTCAGCGGCCAGGACTGCGGTTTGAACATCGAGAACTTCAACGACATCAAGGTCGGCGATATTGTCGAAGCATACGAAGTCATCGAAATCAAACGCAAACTGTAACATATTTAAAATGAAGAATCTCTACATAATCAGTGGTTGCAACGGGGCCGGCAAAACAACGGCCTCCTACACCATTTTGCCTGAGATTCTTGAATGCAAAGAGTTTGTCAATGCCGACGAGATAGCACGCGGTCTGTCGCCCTTTAACCCCAACAGCACCTCCATAGAGGCTGGCAAGCTGATGCTGAAACGCATCCGTGAGTTGCTGGGTCGCGAAGAGTCGTTTGCCATCGAAACGACACTGGCCACCCGGTCGTATATCAACCTGGTTCGCCAGGCCCAGTCGATAGGCTATATGGTAACCCTGCTGTTCTTCTGGCTTCGCACCCCCGAGCTGGCTTTGCAGCGTGTTGCCGAGCGTGTCCGCAACGGAGGACACGACATTCCCGTGAGCACCACGCGTCGTCGCTATGTGTCGGGTATCTCAAATTTGTTTAATTTATATGTCCCCGAAGTGGATTACTGGATGCTGTACGACAACAGCGCCACACCGCGCATTGCCGTTGCCCGCGGCGGCAAACAGCTGGCAGCGACAGTCTATGACGAGGAGATATACAATAAAATAAAGAGTTATGTCAGATAAAGATGCACAATTGTTAACAGAGAAAATCCAATACGGACTGGCTCTCGCCGAACGGCGGATGCTTGAAGAGAAAGCACTGCACGGAGAGGATATAGTGATTTGCAACTCCGATGACAAAATAGAGCGCATCCCCGCCAGCGAAGCGATAAAAAAAATACCCGAAATATAGCATCCGCACACAATAAACAGCCACAAGAAGACGTTTCAAAACAGATAACATCTGCCTCCTTAGTTCAACGGATAGAACGGAAGTTTCCTAAACTTTAAATGAGGGTTCGATTCCCCCAGGGGGTACAAAGAGCAATGCAGCCGACTGACATTCACTCGCTTTCCTGTTCAAGACAAATCCTTTTACCTAAAGACATCAGGCAATGCTCAAGCAGAGATTCTCGTTCAAAAAACCTGACGAGTTCTTTTTCGATGGAAATTATTTCATTGACAGAAAGTCTGCACGAAACGCTTTCAAGGAATTTGCCTCCACAAAAGACAAATAGTACAACATAATGATTTACTCTGTTTTTTGAAAAAAATAAGAGCCATTGTCGATGCGACAACGGCTCTTACGCTATTATCAGAGTTTCTCACTCTTATTTTTTGATAATGAAATCAACGAATATTCCGGGAGTCTTGACATTTTCGGGAGCAATGGAACCAGTGGGTACAATTTCCTGAGGCTCAACGATGACCATATCAGCAGCAGTAGCCATCATCGGGCAGAAGTTCTGGCTGGTGCCTTTATAGACCAGGTTGCCTTCCTCGTCACAGATGTTGGCACCAATGATGGCGACATCGGCGCGGACGGGTTTTTCGAGCAAGTATTCCTTGCCGTCAACGGTGATTTTCTCCTTGCCATTCTCAACGATGGTTCCAAGACCTGTCTGTGTCAGCACACCACCCAGTCCTGCACCTGCAGCGCGGATCTGTTCGGCCAAGGTTCCCTGAGGCTGGAGGGTCACATTAAGTTCGCCGGAATTCATCTGGTCGATGGTGTTGTTGTTGGTACCAATATGAGTGGCAATCAAGTTTTTGACCTGATGATTGGTAATGAGCTTGCCGACACCGACTTCAGGATAAGCGGTATCGTTGCAGATGATGGTAAGGTCTTTGACGCCTTTCTCAACCAATGCGTCAATCAGGGCAATGGGGTTGCCGACTCCAAGGAAGCCGCCCACCATAACGGTCATTCCGTCGTGGATTTTTTCAGCAGCTTGCTGTACAGAAACGAATTTGTTCATAATTATCTGTTTATTTTGAATTATTCAATAAATACGGAAAGAAATGAGTATCAGTATCTTTTTTAAAAAAACGTGATAATGCATTTCTTTCTGAAAGCGACTGCAAATATAAGATTTTTTTTGAAAATGAATAATATTTTTTGCCGTATTGCGTTTTTTAGGTAATTTTGCAATGCAAAACAGGTATTATGTTATGAAAAAAATCGCTCTTACATTAAGTCTCGTTATATTGATTATCAGCGCAGTACAGGCACAAGACTATATTGTTCCCGAAGAGACTTGGTATCACACCGAAGTGTTAGGAAGCAACTATCACGGCTATGTTTTCAACAAGGATTGGGAGGTTGACATTATGGTTGAGAACCAGGACGGCCGCTTTACGCCCGAAGACATCGATATCGCGAAGGCAGAAAAACTGATGCAAAAGAAGTTGGCTTTCCTGAACCGCAACCACGAGAATCAAGAGGGTATGTGTCCCATCATCGACGAGCACATCCGCAAATATACTCGCCAGTATGTTGGTTTTACCGATATCAACGGCGCCAAGATAATCTGGATCAACGCTATATGGGAAGACTCCTTCACTGATTTGGTTTCGAAAGACATCGTGCGCACCAGCGGTGGCTGTGGACGCTATTGGTCTATAAAGGTCAATCTTGACACCGAAAAGGTCTATGGCCTTGAAATTAACGAATCGGGTGACACGAAGTATATCCCTCGCAACAAAAAGCCTGGTCCACGTATCAGCAAACCTAAGAACCAGCACAAGCCCCAGCGTATTCGCAAGACTGGTATCATCCACAATCCCAGCGAGGTAACATTTTAGTTGAGGGTTGATAGTCGAGAGTTGAAATGCGTTTGCTGGTCTCTTTTACATCTTTTTTTGAGAAAGCGTTTTTGCTGAAATTCCTGAAATTCTGTATTGTCGGTTTTTCAGGTACTGCCATTGATTTTGGTCTTACGTGGCTGTGCAAAGAGATATTCAAGGTTCCCAAATTTCTGGCCAATGCCATCGGTTTCGTAGTCGCCGCCACAAACAACTATATTCTGAACCGTATTTGGACGTGGGGCAGCACCAATGAGCATATCGGAGTGGAATACACTAAGTTTTTTGTGGTATCTCTTATCGGACTCGGACTTAACACTTTGATTCTATACCTCTTTAACGAAAAACTGAAGTTTAATTTTTATATCTCCAAGGTTTTTGCCACCGGTGTTGTGATGCTTTGGAATTTCTTTGCAAACAATTTCTTTACTTTTGCAGGATGAAAAATACAGTGTTCAAAACGTTTCTTTTAACGTCAGTCTTCATATCGTTTGTTTTCGTCTCTGTTGCTCAGGAAAAGCCATTGAAGCTGCGTCCCGACGCCTTTCCTCCCAAGCCAGAAAGCACCGATTCCAAAGTTGTTGCTATGGCAGGTTCAGTAGAAGAGATGAGTGGATGGAACCGTTATCCCACCTACGAGACCTATCTTGCAATGATGCAAAGTTGGGCGGAACGCTTCCCCGAACATTGTCGGGTTGACACTATCGGCACATCGGTGCAAGGGCGTCTAATACTATGTATGCACATCGAAGGAGAACGCGATGTGGATCTGTATAGACCCCAATTCTTCTATTCTTCGACAATGCACGGAGACGAAGTGACAGGATTTGTAATGATGCTGCGCTTGATTGACACACTATTGAACGGATATGGCAACAACCAGCAATATACTGACCTGATCAACAGCGTGGATATATATATCAATCCTCTCAGCAACCCTGACGGCACATATCGTGGTGGAAACTCGACAGTTCGCAATGCAATTCGGTATAATGCCAACTATGTAGACTTGAACCGCAACTATCCCGATCCGTTCGGAACTGAGCCTATGAATCCCCAGCAGCAGGAGAATACTGCGATGATCAATTATGTCGGCAAACATCATTTCCGTCTCAGCGCCAATCTTCACGGTGGTGCCGAGGTGATGAACTATCCTTGGGACAGTTACAGTTCGTATGAGAATCCTCATCCATATAGCGAATGGTGGATTGAGGTATGCAAACGTTTTGTCGACACCAGCCGCACTTACAGCAGCAGTCATTTTCGCGATACTTACAACAGCGGCTACATTGCTGGCGGCGATTGGTACGTCATATCGAATGGCAGACAGGATTATATGAACTATTACCACAACTGCCGCGAAATGACAATGGAAATATCGTCGGACAAGATGCTTAGTAGCGACAAGCTGCCTGAATACTGGCGGTTTTTGCAGCATTCGCTGGTAAATTATATCGCTGAAATACACACCATTGATAATTCCACCGAGGGCATTGTTGAAGCAGGCTCACAAATAGCGGTTTATCCCAATCCAACAAGTGATATGGTTTTTATAGGCGAAGAGCCTGCCAATCCAGTGACGGTGTATGATATGCAAGGCCGTGTTGTTATAAAGATGCCTGCTGGCGTACGGATTGTTGATTTCAAGACACTTCCGAAAGGAGTTTACATTCTACGCACAGGTGCGCACAGTGCCAAAATCATCAGGCGCTGATGAGGTATTCGCATATTTCTATAGCCATTCCTGTTTTGGCGGAACGCCAAAATATGCCTATTTTGTTTGATTTGCTTCAGAAACAGACATTTCGTGGTTTTTCAGTTTATATTTGTGTCAACAACCCAGCGTCGTGGGCGGAAAACGGCACCGAACACGAACGAGCTATGTATGAAGACAATCTCGACACATTGCAATGGCTTGAAAGCAAAAAAGATAGTTTTGGTTTTGACATTACGATATTGAATTGCCAGTGGCAGGGGAAACGGTGTGGTGTAGGCTGGGCACGAAAAGAACTGTTTGATGCTATAAACTCCCGATTCAACGAAGATGAATTAATCGTCAGTCTTGATGCCGACACCCTATTCTCTGAAAAATATTTGGAATCAGCACTGTACGCTATGAATTCCCATTCGGAGAATAATGCACTGTGTGTTCCCTATTATCATCCTTTAAGTGGTGACGAGCAGAGTGACCGAGCGATGCTCCGATATGAGATTTATATGCGTCACTATCTCCTAAACCTCTTGGAATCAGATAATCCATACGCTTTTACTGCTTTGGGCAGTGCTATGGTTTTTCCGCTTTGGGCATATCGTCGTGTAGGAGGAATCACACCGCTGCAGGGCGGAGAAGACTTCTATCTTATGCAAAAATTTGCAAAGACCGGCAGTATATTACTATCTTGCAATGAGGTGGTTAAGCCGCAGGGGCGCCCATCGTTGCGTGTTCCATTCGGAACAGGTCCCGCAATAGCCAAAGGCATTGATTCTATGGATAATATGTATCCTTTATATCC
>JAGDCN010000129.1 GCA_017958525.1 Bacteroidales bacterium | reverse complement strand
TTGAACTATTGGAATTCCATACCCAAAAACGAACGGCAGGCCCGGTTCAGCCGCGCAGCCAAAGACCTCTCCTTCCAAAACGACAAAAAAACACTTTTAGACACCCTGGAGGCAATATTTCATTAACCCCCACGTTATCGTTAAAAACATACTGAAGTCAAAGTCAATTCAAAGTCAAAGTCAAAGTCAAAGTCAAAGTCAATACAATGCTCTACAACCTATTTGCCCTCATCTACATCCTCGGCCCCGTCGTAGGCCTCCTCCTCATCTTCCGCAAAATCGGCATCGCCCCCTGGAAAGCACTCATACCAGTTTGGAACATCGTCATTTGGATCAAAATTTGCGGCAAAAACTGGAAATGGTACATCTATTTCCTCATCCCAGCCATCAACATCTTCACCTTTTTGATGCTCGTAGTCGAAACCGCCAAAGTGTTCGGACGACACAGCTTCTGCGAGCAGACCCTCGCCGTCCTCTTCCCCTTCGCCTATCTCCCTTATCTTGGACTCGGCAAAATGCAATACCTCGACCCCAAAAAACACAGCCAAGTCAAATACTCCGGCAGCCGCGAATGGGCCGATGCAATAGTTTTTGCACTAGTTGCCGCCGTCATCATCCGCGGCAACTGTATGGAATTCTACAAAATACCCTCCTCCTCGATGGAAAAATCACTCCTCGTCGGCGACTACCTCATGGTCAGCAAACTCTCCTATGGACCCCGTGCCCCTATGACACCACTCTCCTTCCCGTTGGTGCACAACGTCCTACCCCTCACCAACGGCCAAACCGAATCCTACCTCAAATGGATCCGCCTGCCATATCACCGCTACCCCGGATTGCGTAAAGTCGAACGGTTCGACGCCACAGTCTTCAACTATCCCGATGGCGACACCGTCTGCACCGCCTTCCAGAGCAACCGCTCATACCACGACCTCGTCCGCGAATACGGCCGCAATGCCGTTTACCAAAACACCAACATCTTCGGCAAAATCGTCGCACGACCCGTTGACAAACGCGAAAACTTCATCAAACGCTGCATCGCCCTGCCCGGCGAAACACTCGAAATCATCGACCAACAAGTCTTCATCGACGGACAGGCAATCGAAAATCCCAACAATCTTCAATTCACATACGCCGTCAAAATGAAGGAAAGCCTCCAGGACTACATCGCCTCCATCTCACAAATGGGATACGTCGCCGGCGACCCCGTCTCCGCCAAAATTCAGAAAGACCTGCATTTCCTCCGACAGATGGGCCTTTCCCAAGAAGATTGCGACAACTCCGTCGGACTCTTCCAATACCTTTTCCTCAACGACGCCCAACTTCAACTCGCCCTGAAATACAAGGAACACATCAAAGTCGAAAAAATGGGCTGTTCGCGCAGCGACAGCTCCTCCCTCGTACGCATCTCCCCACGCTTCAAACTCCTCTACCACAACGGCGGCGAAGCCGCCATCGGCAATGCAATGATGCAGCTCGTCCAGGAACTTAAAGACAACGGCATCTCCCAACTCGATTTGGACCTTATGGGACAATACTACACCGTCCCGCTAACCTCCACAATGTACCACCGTCTTGTTAATGACCAACAAGTCGCCCAAGTGTTCCCCCTCTCCGCACAGAAAGGACTCTCCGACTGCGACCTCTTCCCCCATAGCACCCAATTCAATTGGTCCGTCGATAATTTCGGTCCCCTCACCATTCCCTCCAAAGGCTCCACCGTGCAGCTCTCTCTGGACAACCTCCCTCTTTACAGGCGCATCATCGAAGTCTTCGAAGGTAATACCCTCGAAGTGCGCGATAGTCGCATCTTCATCAATGGACAACAAACTAACCTCTACACCTTCAAAATGAACTATTTCTGGATGATGGGCGACAACAGACACAACAGCGCAGACAGCCGATACTGGGGCTTCGTTCCTGAAAACCACATCGTCGGTCGTGCCTCCGCTATCGTCTTCTCTAAAAATTTCGACAACAATAGTATCCGCTGGAACAGAATCCTTAAAAGGAATCTTTAATATTGCATCTTTTCTTTAATCTGTCCCCAGTCTCTCGGCTATCGCCTTCGCCGCAGCACGACCAGCCCCCATTGCCAGTATGACGGTCGCCGACCCGCTGACAGCATCTCCACCCGCATATATACAAGCTCGCGATGTGCAACCCCTTTCGTCGGCTATAATACCACCCCAGCTCTCCGTCGCAAGCCCCGGTGTCGTCTCGCGGATCAGCGGATTGGGACTCGTCCCCAATGCAACTATCAGATTGTCGATCTCAATGTCGAACTCGCTGCCCTCTATCTCTGCAAAACGACGACGACCTCCAGCATCGGGCTCTCCCATCTCCATCCGTATCAGTCGCACACCACCCACCGCACCATTGCCATCGTCGAGTACGGCAACGGGATTTGTCTGGAAACAAAACTCTATACCCTCCTCCTTGGCGTGGTGCACCTCCTCCCTGCGCGCCGGCATATCCTCCTCACCGCGACGGTATATCACCGTGACTTCGCACCCCAAACGACGCGCAGTTCGCGCAGCATCCATAGCAACATTGCCCCCGCCAACCACTGCAACTTTGCGCCCCAATACAATCGGAGTGTCATATCTCTCATCGTATCCGTGCATCAGGTTCGTGCGCGTTAATAGTTCATTGGCCGATATGACTCCTACAAGGGTCTCTCCCGGTATGTTCATAAATTTCGGCAACCCCGCTCCCGATGCTATATATATCGCTTTGTAATTATGCTTCTCTATTAGTTCATCTATGGTGATGGACCGCCCCACTATCACATTGGTCAATATTTCGACACCAAGTCTCTTCAGATTCTCTATCTCCGGCGCAACAACTTTCTCCTTCGGCAGCCTAAACTCCGGTATTCCGTAAACCAACACACCCCCTGGATGTTGCAACGCTTCAAAAACGGTGACTTTGTACCCCTTTTTCGCCAAATCGCCCGCACAGGTCAGTCCCGATGGACCGCTGCCTATGATGGCAACCTTTGCACCCTCGCTCTCCGTCCCCCGCTCCCCGCTCTCCGTCCCCCGCTCTCCATTCTCCCTGTTCCAGTCGGCAACAAATCGTTCAAGGGCCCCAATGGCGATAGGCTCTCCCTTGCGACCAAGTATGCAGGATCCCTCGCATTGGGTCTCTTGCGGACACACTCGCCCGCATACGGCAGGAAGTGCTGAATCGCACGCAATTATCCGCGCTGCTTCAATATAATCCCCCTGTTTGATGGCCGAAATAAAATCCGGAATGCGTATGCTGACCGGACACTCTCCAACGCACATCGGTCTCTTGCATCCCAAGCAGCGGTTGGCTTCAGCAACCGCCTGCTCTTCTGTGAATCCAAGCGACACCTCGTCAAAATTGTGGATGCGGCGCTGCGCATCTTGTTCTTCAGGTTTCTGACGCTGGCTTTTATCCTCTTTCTGAAGCTGTCTCTCGACTTCAACGGCAAGGTTGCAATTATGCCCCTCTTCACTTGTGGCTATACGGTAGCGCGTAAAGTCCGGTTTCGCCAATCGTTTCATTGCTTCGTCGAAATCAACGAGATGACCGTCGAATTCTGGCCCATCGACGCAAGTGAATTTGACTTTGTCGCCTACAGTGACTCGGCAGGCTCCACACATCCCCGTTCCATCGACCATCATCGAGTTGAGCGACACAATAGTCGGCAGATTATACTGCTTGGTCTGCAACGAAACGAATTTCATCATTGGCAACGGTCCGATGGCAACACAGCAGTCATAATGGCGACCGCTTTCGATGAGTTGCTGTATCTTGTTGGTAACCAAACCTTTTTCACCGTAGCTGCCGTCGTCTGTCATCAGGTATAGATTGTCGCAGACTTCTCTCATCCGATTCTCAAAAAAGAGAAGGCTTTTATTGCGGGCTCCAATAATGACATCGCATTCGATGCCGTTGCCGTGTGCCCATTTGGCTTGCGGATAGACAGGCGCTGTCCCAACGCCACCAGCCACAAAGAGCACCGACTTCAGGTTGGCCATCTCCATTATCTCACCCTTGTTTCCGAGGGGACCGACTATGGTGAAGATGCTCTCTCCCTGTTGCATTGCCGCCAAACGTTGTGTCGATTCACCAACAATTTGATAGACAATTGTAACAGCATCGCGCTGGCTGTCGGTGTCGCAGATGGTCAACGGAACTCGTTCGCCACGGTCGTGCGGAATGACTATTACGAACTGACCCGGCTGTCCCGACTGGGCTATCCAGGGCGCTTCAATGTCCATCAAAACAATATTTTCCGTAAGCTGTTCTTTTTTGAGAATTTTGTACATAACCAAATGTGTTTGATTGTTTTACTTTCTATTTCTTCAACCATTGGTCTATGGTTGACACTTGTCGGGTACGGGGGTTGCCCTCGTAGTTCAGAATTACATAGTCGGCGCGGTCCATTTTCTCCTCGGCGCTCATTTGATTGCGCATTCTGGCTTCGAGGATATCACGCCTCACTTTATCGCGTAGTTCCAGCCGACGCATTCGCTCCTCCTTTTCAAGATATACCGTTATGACGACATCAAGATACTTTTGCAAATCATATTCATAGATGATTGCAGACTCCATCATTACGTAAGGGGCATCCTGCTTCTTTGACCATTGCATAAAATTATTTATTACTCGCGGATGCACTAATCTGTTGAGCTCCTGGAGCTTATTTTTGTCGTTGAAAACTATTTGCGCTATTTTCGACTTGTCAACACTGCCATCTCCACGGAAAACTTTGTCACCGAAAAGAATACGTATTTCGTTCAAAAATGAAACCTCTTCGTAAAATTTTCCAGCCTCTTGGTCCGCAATATAACAAGGCACTCCGAGATGCCTGAACGCCTCAAGAACTGTGGTTTTACCACACCCTATGCCCCCTGTAAGTCCTACGAGTTTCATTTTATGATTATATATTGAATCTGTGGCGGATCGATGGATTTCACCCTTACATTGGCTGGAAATTCCCTCACTATTGGCGTTAAATATTTGCTCGAATCGGCAATCCCACTTATTGTCACAACAAATTCGGTTCCATTGATGTCGTCGTATTCTCTTCTGGGTACCAGACAGTTGAGTTTCACTGATGACGGATAGAGCTGTATTCGCTTGTAGCTATTTGGCATTGTGTGGGTTACTGGTACTGTAACGGCCTTTTCAATATAACTCTCCACAGGTATGAATATTTCTATGCTCTCTGTTGATGCATATACATCGGCACAACCTCTCCATTCGGCTTCCAATTTCACTCTGTGCTTTGAACTGGTACGTATGTCCTTGATCGTCTGTTGTTCGGCACGAAGGACATCTATTTTGTCCAACGATGCCTGACTTCCGTACAACCATACGGTGTCGGGTATGATTACAGGCTTGCCGTAAAGCCCTTTCATTGCTGCAAATTGGAACGTAACATTTTCGATTTGAGGCACAAATGCTTTGCTGCATCTTTGCGACAACGTTAGATGCAACTCGGCGGTAACGGGTTTCATACTCGACACACCTCTCATATCTATCTGGTTGCGTATGATGTCGATGTATTCATTTATGTTGAGCGACAGATTTATTTCTTCCGACTTGCTTGCAGCAATTTGACGGCTTGCATCAATATGTATCACTCGGTTTTTGTTAAGCCCGCGCCTCAAGGCATTGAAACCGTTGCTGGTTATGTCTACAGTGAGAACACTGTCGATGGACGGCACCGCATATCTCGCTCTGTCTATGCCCTCAATAATCAAGCAGTATTGCTCACGATACACTCTTGAGTCAGACATCGACGTAACAAGCCAGATTGCCGCAATGGCAATCAGCGAGAAAAAGAAGGCACGCGACTGTTTCAGACGCTGCCTCAGACCCGACGTCTCGGAACTTTCCATAAAGCTGACTTGGTCGGACGTTTATTTTTTCTCTTCGACGTTGTCGTTGTTGTTGGCCAGTGCCTGGATGAAACTTTTTTCGACAGTCATAATCACACCGTTGGCAACTTCAACCTCTACCGTGGTGGCGTCAACAGAATGGACTTTGCCGTAAATACCGCCCGAAAAGAGGACACGGTCGCCCTTCTTCAGACCTTCGCGCATTTTGGCCTCCTCTTTGGCTTTCTTGTTCTGTGGACGGATCATAAGCAGCCACATCACCACAAAGAGAAGAATAATCATAATCAGGCCGCTTCCGCCTGCACCACTGGGAGCTCCCTGTGCTTGGAGCATTACAAATAGAATGTTCATTTCTGTTTATTTTTTTATTTATTATTTTTCAATTATAAATTTTTACCGTACTGTTGCAGAGATTCTAAGCCTTGTTTTTGCCGGTTGGGTGTTCGAGGCCACAATGACATCCTTGATTTGCTGACCCGACATACCTTGCGACTTGAACGAAACGGTGATATAACCTGTTTTGCCAGGTGCTATCCGCTCCTTGGGGTAGTCGGCAACGGTACATCCGCACGATGCGTTGCATCCGCTGATGATAAGGTCGGCATTGCCGGTGTTGGTGAATTTGAAACTGTATGATATTGTCTCGCCCGCCATCAGTTGTCCGAAATCGTGCATATCGGTCTCAAAGACTATTTGGGGCATCTTCTCGCTTTCGTTGTAGCCTTCGGCAGTGTTGGGATTCTTGATGATATCCACATCCGCCCCTTTGTCGTTACCACCGCAGGCAGCGAATAGCATTACGGTGAAAAAAAACGGTAGGTATTTTAATTTCATACGTTTAAATCTTTGTATTCGTTAGATTCCTCGTCCAATGTAGGGTCGTACATACCGCGTTCGTCCTTCACAATTTTGCCTGAAGCACGAAGTTCTATAAGCAGTTTGTCGAGAATGCCGTTGATGAAGAGTTTGCTTTTCTCGGTCGAAAACTCTTTCGACAACTCTATGTATTCATCCACGGTGACGCGCTCCGGGATGGACGGGCAGCAGGTAAACTCAGTAACGGCCATATTGATAAGCAGTATGTCCATCATTGCCACACGCTCCAGCTCCCAGTTTTGCAAGTGCTTGCGTATCATCGGCTCCACATCGTCTATGCGTTTGTACGTGTCGGCGATAAGCTGTCGGGCGAAGTTGTAGTCGTTCGCCTCTTTTTCGTTGCGGGGGTCATAGACTTGCGGACAGTGCATCGCCTCGTCCATCATCTCTTTGGTTGGCTCCTTGAGCAGCATAAAAACATATTGGGCCACCTGGTCGAAATCGTCCTCCCACAGCAGGTCGCGGTCGTAGATTATCTCTCTCAGCGTCTCGTCGTTCATCAGGAACTTGAAGGCGGTAACGGCTATGGTTTTCTCCTCTTCGAAGGTTGGACTGGAAATGGCTATATGATTCTGGAAGAAACGCGATGTTTTGAAAGTGTTGAAAATTTTGCGGAACACATCGAAATGGTTGCTCCAGTCGATTTTCATCCTGTTCATTATCTGCCTGTATTCGAATCCGTTTTCCAGTTGGCCGACAAACGGGTTCTGTGCCCAGCGGTGCAGCATCTCCAGTTCCTTTGCATTGGGGTTGAATTTCTGCGTCTCGTTTTCGTATATTCGTTCAGCGGTGAATGTCAGTTGCGCGAGTGTGCTCATCTGAACAAGACCCAAGTCGTTGAGTCGGCTGACATTATAGTCAAACATTTTCAGAAGCTCCTCTTCCGATGTCGATTCGGAAGATACGCCTGCATATATGGTTTGAAGCGCTTTTGCACGCAAAAAGTGTCTGCTTAGCATACAATATTAATAATACGTTTAGGTACGAAGATGATTTTCTTGGGTTCTTTGCCTTCGGTCCATTTCTGGTATTCGGGCATATCTTTCAATGCTGCAATGGCTTCATCCTGAGTGCAGTTGGCGGGCAGGTCGATGGTGAAGCGCATCTTGCCGTTGAAGGAAACGGGGTATTTGAAAGTGTCCTCGACAAGGTTCTTCTCGTCATATTGCGGCCAATCGGCACTGCACACCGACTGGCTTTTGCCCAACAGGTGCCACAGCTCCTCGGCGATATGCGGCGCAAAGGGGGCGATAAGCACTGCAAGCGGCTCCAGCACCGCACGTTTGTTGCATTTAAGGTTAGCCAGGTCGTTGGCGCAGATCATAAAGGTGCTTACACTGGTATTGAACGAGAAGCGCTCTATGTCGTCGGTCACCTTCTTGATGGTCTGGTGCAGCACCTTGAGCTCTGCTTTGGTAGGTGCTTCATCGCTGACGCAGAAGTTGTTGCTGTTGTCGTGATAGAGTCGCCAGAATTTCTTGAAGAAGCGGAATACACCCTCAATACCGTTGGTGTCCCACGGTTTTGCCTGTTCGACGGGACCGAGGAACATTTCGTACATCCTCAGCGTGTCGGCGCCGTAGCGTTCCACCAAGTCGTCGGGATTCTGGACGTTAAACATACTTTTGCTCATCTTCTCGATTTCCCAGCCGCAGACATATTTGCCATCCTCCAGCTCAAAGCGGGCGTCGGCAAATTCGGGTCTCCACAGGCGGAAACGGTCGATGTCGAGTATGTCGTTATCGACGATATTGATATCGACGTGGATGGGTGTCACGTCATCCATATTCTTTATCAATCCTTTGGAAATAAAGAGATTGTTGTCGCTTTTGCTTCTATAGACGAAATTGCTTCGACCCTGAATCATACCTTGGTTGATGAGTTTCTGGAATGGCTCCTCCTTTACGGCCAAACCGATGTCGAAGAGGAATTTGTTCCAGAAGCGGGCGTAGATGAGGTGGCCCGTACCGTGTTCGGCACCGCCCACATAGAGATCGACGTTCTGCCAGTAGCCGACGGCCTCTTTCGAGAAGTAGGCCTCGTTGTTGCGTGGATCCATATAGCGGAGATAGTATCCGCTGCTGCCCGCAAAACCGGGCATAGTGCTGAGTTCAAGCGGGAAGACGCTCTTGTTGTCGATAAGCTTTTTGTCCACCACCTTGCGGTTTGTCTCGTCCCAGGCCCATTTCTCGGCGTGGCCTAGTGGCGGTTCGCCGGTGGCAGTGGGCTTGTACTCACTGATTTCGGGCAGCAGCAAGGGCAGGCACTCTTCGGGAATGGGGCAGGCATTGCCGTCCTTGTAGTATATCGGGAACGGCTCGCCCCAGTAGCGCTGACGGCTGAAGATGGCGTCGCGCAGGCGGAAGTTGATGGTGCGGCGGCCGATGCCCATCTCTTCAATTTTGTCGATGACGGTGGCCATAGCCTCTTTTACCTTCATACCTGTAATGAAGCCGCTGTTGACAGCATAGCCTGTTTTGGCGTCCATACTCTCGCTCCAGGTTGCAGGGTCGCTGGTGACATCCTTTTCGAGCGAAACCACCTGGCGGATAGGCAGGTTGAAGTGACGAGCGAAGGCAAAGTCGCGGCTGTCGTGGGCCGGAACTGCCATAATGGCACCGGTACCATAGCCTGCCAGCACATAGTCGGAGACCCAGATGGGGATTTTCTCTTCAGTGAGTGGGTTGATGGCGTAGGCGCCAGTGAAAACACCGCTCACCTTCTTCACCTCGGCCTGGCGCTCGCGTTCCGAGCGGTTCTTGGCCCAAGTGACATAGGCTGCCACCTCGTCGCGTTTTTCGGGGGTTGTGATTTGCTCAATCAGTTCGTGCTCAGGGCAAAGCACCATAAATGTCACACCGAAGATTGTGTCGGGTCGGGTTGTGAAAATCTCGAAGGCGGGTACAGAAGACCGGTTCTCTTTTCCTTTGCAATCCTCCAAATTGCCGTCAGGCATCAGGGATTTGCAATCCGTAGGTGAATCAAGAGGGAACCATACGGCGGCACCTTCGCTGCGGCCAATCCAGTTGCGCTGTATTTCCTTGAGGCTGTCGGTCCAATCCACCTGTTCCAATCCATCAACCAAGCGTTGGGCGTAGGCGGTTATGCGCAGGCTCCACTGGCGCATCAGCTTGCGCTCGACGGGATAGCCGCCGCGGACGCTGAGGCCGCCGACAACCTCGTCGTTGGCCAACACGGTACCCAGCTCGGCACACCAGTTCACAGGTATGTCGGCCAGATAGGCCAGTCGGTAGTCCATCAGCAGCTGCTGACGCTCGGCTTCGCTCATTGTGTTCCACTTCGGGGCGCGGTCGTCGCCGTTCTCGAATTTCTTGACAAGCTCGCTGATTGGACGGGCCTTCTGCAGCTCTTCGTCGTAGTAGTGGTTATATAGTTGAATGAAAGTCCATTGGGTCCATTTGTAATAGTCCGGGTCGCAGGTACGCACCTCGCGGTCCCAGTCGAAGCAGAAACCTATTTTGTCCAGCTGCTCGCGATAGCGTTTGATGTTCTGCTCGGTAGTAATGGCAGGGTGCTGGCCGGTCTGGATGGCATACTGCTCGGCAGGAAGGCCGTAGGCGTCGTACCCCATAGGGTGCAGCACGTTGAATCCGCGCAGACGCTTGTAACGTGCATAGATGTCGCTGGCAATGTAGCCAAGCGGATGCCCCACGTGCAATCCCGCCCCGGAGGGGTAGGGGAACATATCCAAAACATAATAGTGGGGTTTCGACGAATTGTTTTCGACACGGTACGTCTTCTGCTCGCGCCAAAAACGTTGCCATTTGGGTTCGATTTCTCTGAAATTATACTCCATCTTTCTGTCTTTCAAAGTGGTTTAGCTTTGGCTTCGTCGGTTTAAATGCTTGAAATATAATTAAATGCTTAAACGCGAGCCAAAAATATAATCTGCAAATATACACATTTTTCTTAAAATTGCAGCGGCATTTCCCGTTTTTATCCTTTGTGTCGCTTTACTAACTTGAAATTAAGGCCACAATTGCGATTGCTCAAAAATGTATCCCTGCCTGCGTAAAAACAAATCCCTTTCCCACCTCAAAACACCACCACTCTTGTTCGGACTTTGTAAGGCCTAAAAACCACAGAAAGTTTTATCAAAGTTTTATTATATTCTACCGAGGTGGTATTTGGTTAGAATTTGATAAGAATTTGAGTAAACTTTGGTAAGAATATGGTACCTGGAAAACAGGGGGTTATAAAAGGGCGTTTTGGGGACATTTTTGAGTTTATTTTGGGGGTGTTTTTTGACTTTTTTGGAGATTGTTTTTGTCAAAAAGTTTTCTGTCGGTTTTCTCTTTTTGCGACGATGTCCCTTTGGCTTGCGGAGGTGATAATGGTGTGCTGGTGTGATAATGGGGCTGTTTAACAAAACCGTCGAATTGGAATTAAAAAAATATATGTATATTTGCATTTTGTATATTTTAATTAATAATTGAAACAATATATTGAAAATGGATAAATTAAGTTATGCTTTGGGCCATAATATAGGCCGTCAACTACTGGATATGGGCTTGGAAACGAGTCTTAACGTCGAGGATTTTGCAATGGCTGTCGGCGACCTTTTCGCCGGTCGCGAGCCTAAGATGCAGGTTTCGGAGGTACACTCCGTCCTTGACCGTTTTTTCACTGAAATGGAACAACTGCAGCGTGAAGAGGCTGCTGAAAAAGGCAAGGCCGCCAAAACCGAGGGCGAACGTTTTCTGGCTGAAAACGCCAAGCGCGACGGTGTGTTCTGCACCCGCAGCGGTCTGCAGTATGAGGTGCTTGTCGAAGGCGATGGTCCGAAGCCTACTGCCGATGACACGGTGCGCTGCCACTACGAGGGCTCACTGATCGACGGGACGGTGTTCGACTCGTCCTACCGTCGCGGTCAGCCTGCTGAATTCGGTCTGCGTCAGGTTATTGCCGGATGGACCGAGGGCGTGCAGATGATGAAGGTGGGTGCCAAGTACAAGTTTTATATTCCTTACCAGCTGGGCTATGGCGAACGTGGCGCCGGTGCGTCGATTCCTCCATTTGCTGCACTGGTGTTCACCGTCGAGCTGTTGGCAATAGTTTAAGGTTTGAAAGGTTGGAGGGTTTGATGGACAATTGAGAATTGAAAATTGAAAATTTTTTTTCGTTTTCGTTAAAGTTTATAAACAAACATATGAAAATAGCTGTTGTAGGTGCCACAGGACTGGTTGGCAGCGTGATGTTGCGAGTGCTTGAGGAACGTGGCTTTGCTGATAATGAGATTATTGCTGCTGCTTCCTACCGTTCGGTGGGCAAGCAAATACCGTTTGCCGACCGCAAACTGACTGTGGTGTCGGTGGATGATGCCATTGCGATGCGTCCGGACTATGCCATTTTCTCGGCAGGAGCTTCGGCTTCGCGTCAATATGCACCGCTTTTTGCCGCTGCGGGAACGACGGTGATCGACAATTCGTCGGCGTGGCGCAAGGATGCCGACAAACCGCTGGTGGTACCGGAAATAAACATTGATGCTGTGGGCGAATACGACCGTATAATTGCCAATCCGAACTGCAGCACCATCCAAATGGTACTGGCCTTGTCGGGCTTGCACAAGCGTTATGGCATCAAGCGCCTGGTCATCAGTACCTACCAGTCGATTACCGGTACGGGTGTAAAGGCTGTCCGTCAGTTGCAGGAGGAGGAAGCGTGGCACGCGGCACGTGTAGTGGAGGCAGGAGCAGAGGTCCCGTCGCAGTTGGATGCTATGGGCGAGCACAGTCAGGCTTATCCCTATCAGATTTTCCGTAACCTGTTTCCTCACGGTGGTGATTTCCAAGATGATGGTTATACCACCGAGGAGCAGAAACTGGTGAACGAGACTCGTAAGATTTTGCGCGACCCCGATATAGCAATCACGGCGACTGTGGCGCGTGTGCCTGTCGTTGGCGGTCACAGCGAGGCTGTAAATGTGGAGTTGCTCGAAGAATTTGAAATAGAGGATGTAAGACGCATTATTGCTGACACGCCGGGGGTGATACTCTATGATGATCCATCGCAGAACCGCTACCCGATGCCGATAATGTCGGAAGGTCGCGATGAGGTGTTTGTGGGACGCGTCAGACGTGATTTCTCGCAACCAAAAACATTGAATATGTGGGTTGTTGCCGACAATCTGCGCAAGGGTGCCGCCACCAATGCCATTCAAATAATGGAGGCTTTGCTAAGGAGATGAAAAAGATATTGGTTTTATTGTCTGCGGTGTTGGTGCTGGCTTCGTGCGGACGGCGCGTATTGATTGACGATATGCACCAGTTTGCCAACGACACCTGGTTGCGCTTTGAACCTGAGACGTTTGAATTTGACGTCGATAACATTGATGAGCCTTATCTGGTGACAGTTGCTTTGAAATACGATACTACCAGACTGACCGACGTGTCGTTGCCGCTTGTTGTTGAATTTTTTGCCGACAGCAATGCTCGTCATACGATTTTCCCGGTCATTCGGCTGGTGGGACGCGACGGGAAACGACTCGGAACGACAGTGGATCGCTATTGTACCGTGACCGACACCCTCGACCGCTGCAGGCTTTACAACGAGAAGGGGCGTTTTACCTACCGTTTGAAACAGCGCACCAGCAAGTATGAAATTGGTGGCATCAACGGTCTGGGGTTGAAGGTCGAGAAACTGTAAATGAATGATAGACAGCGGTATCAATAAGAATATTGAACGCATCAAACTGAAGTTGAAGACGGTGCCGGAAACGCCGGGGGTATATCAATACCTTGACGAGTCGGGCAAGGTGATATATGTCGGCAAGGCGCGCAACCTGCAGCGCAGGGTGAGTTCGTATTTCAACCGCTATGACGAGCACAGTTCCAAAATCAAGATGCTGGTGCGTCACATCTACGATTTGCGCACTACTGTCGTTGCCACCGAGGTGGATGCTTTGTTGTTGGAAAACAATCTGATAAAGCAATACCAGCCGCGCTACAACAGTATGCTCAAGGACGACAAGACCTATCCGTACCTTTGCATCACCGACGAGGATTTCCCGCGACTGCTGTTCACGCGCGACCGTACCAGAGTGAAGGGCCAGTTTTTCGGTCCATATCCCAACCAGCGTATTTTGAGGGAGCTGCAGGATATAATCCGCAAGTTGTTCAGTTATCGCAGTTGCAAGAAGACTTTGCGCTGGGATGTTGATCGGCAGACTGTTGTAGGTGGTGACAGGCCTTGTATGAACCATCAGATAGGGCTTTGCAAAGCGCCTTGTGTCGGAAAGGAGAGCTATGAGGAGTATCAGGAGACGTTCCGCAGAATAAAAAAGATACTGCGTGGCGACTTTGGCGACATCCTTGATGCGATGAAGTCAGAAATGATGGCTTTGGCCGATGAACTGCGTTTTGAAGAGGCCGAGGTCATAAGACGAAAAATAAGACTGCTGGAAGAGTATCAAAGCCGCTCTACGGTGGTGAACACCAGTGTGAGGGATGTTGATGTTTTTTCGATTCTTTCCGACTCCAAGTATGCCTATATCAATATGATGCGCATCAAAAACGGCAGTATCATCTACTCGTTCAGTACTGAGGTCAAGAAACAGCTGGACGAGAGCGACGCCGAGATACTTGCGACCATCATCCCTGAGTTGCACGAGCGGACGGAAAGTACTGCCACAGAGGCCGTTGTACCATTCCGAATCGACGATATACCGGATGACTACCTGAAGCAGACTGTGCCGACGCGAGGTGACCGTAAACAGCTGCTTGACCTGAGCGAGCGCAATGTCCGTGCCCACCAGCACCAGTGCGAGCATCAACGGCTGCTGGTTGATCCCGACGGTGGACGCAACCAGATGCTGGAACGTTTGCAGAAAGAGCTGCACTTAAAGCGTTTGCCGATGAACATCGAATGTTTTGACAACTCGAACATACAGGGTGCTTATCCTGTGGCGGCGATGGTGCGCTTCACCGGAGGCAAACCCAACCGCGCAGAATACCGCAAATTCAATATTAAAACCGTTGAAGGACCTGACGACTATGCTTCGATGGCGGAGGTGATAGAACGTCGCTACCGCCGCTTGTCGGAGGAGGGCAAACCATTGCCTGAACTGCTGATTGTCGATGGCGGCGCGGGCCAGATGGAGGTGGCTCGCAGAGTGATTGTCGAAAAGTTGGGTTTGGATATTCCAATTGCGGGATTGGCCAAGGACGACCGCCACAGAACCAATGAATTGCTTTGCTTTGACGAGGAGGATGAGATACGTGTCGTTGGTTTGAAACCTACCGACCAGCTATTCCATCTTTTAGAACAAATTCAGAATGAAGTACACCGCTTCGCAATTACATTTCATCGAGACAAGCGCAGCAAGGGCACTTTCAAGACACAGCTTACCGACATTCCTGGAATAGGGGAGAAGACTGCCCGCGACTTGCTGTTGCGATTCGGTTCGGTGAAAGAGGTGAAATTGCAAACCCTCGATGACCTTGCCAATGTCATCGGTCCGGCAAAAGCGCGGACCGTGTGGGAATTCTTTCAAAAAGATTGAAAGGTTGAAAAGAAGTTAAGGGAGAAACAAATTCCAGCTGCAAGTACAACACTAAAAAATATCCTTTGCGGCGGACTTGTGATTTTATTGTCTAACTGTCCTATGTGATAGGTTTGTAATTATTTAAGCATTTGTTTGATAAGCGGGAAAAAGTAAACTGCGGCGGCTGAAGCGATGATGAGGAGTGTTATCGCTATCCACAGCAGTGTGTGTTTTCGACGCGGCGGAAGGGTAGTTTCGATTTGGTTTGGGTCGTAGTTTTCGTTTTGGATTTGGTCTGGTTGTGCTTCGTTTTGTTGCGATGTGCTGGTAAGGGCAGCAATGGCATCGGCACGTGAAGGAACGGAGAACGGTTCAGAAACGGAGGTCTGAGAACGGAGAACAGAGGACTGTTCGGGTTGTGTGCTTTCGTTCAGATTGTTTTCGCTGAAATTGCTCTCGTTGTGGTTGCTTTCGTTGGAATTGCTTTC
>JAGDCN010000128.1 GCA_017958525.1 Bacteroidales bacterium | reverse complement strand
GCTTCCTATCTGAATATGGCAAGAGCCAATCTGTTCAATGTTCTGTGCTATATTTCTGCGCAATGTGGAGAAAAGATAGACTGCGACGAGGAAAATATGCATCGTTTGCGTGTCGTAAGGTTCGCCGACAAGATAAAACATCCTGAACAGCAGGAAAAAGTATTCCGACTTTTGCTGCGCCATATTCCCATTTTGCAGTATATGTCGCAGTCGGCCATAACTCAAGCCAAACCCGCTCGTAAAGGCAAACCTGCCGTCGAAGAACATAATCAAGTGGAATATGAAGACCTCCAGCATTTGATAGAGGATATCATAGGTGTGCTCTCCTTCAAACGCAATCTGTTGACCCACGCCAACCATTACGACTCCGATGAAGAAATAGCTAACGAATTGGAGCGCGAAAGGCGATTGTTCTCACCTTTGAACAACGCATTCCTGGGCAGCAAGCGCGAGGCCAAGCGAATATATAAGTTTACAGAGGCCGATATGGATTTCGTCGATCAGGACGAACGTATGGAAAAGCAAAGAGACGAAAACGGCAAACCATTGAAAAACGAAAATGGCAAACCCATCTATACCGAACGCCCTGACTGGTTCTTCCGACTGTATGACGTAGAAGAAGTGGAAGACGGCAAAAAGGAATTCCGCCTCACTGCTGCCGGACTTACTTTCCTGTTGTGCAAGCTGCTGCACAAAAAATACGCTTCTCAGCTGGCACAGAAAACAGGTATGTTCCGCTCGCCGGCCCAAAATGGTTACAGCCCCTTCAATAAAAACGAAAACGAGGCGATGTTCACTATCTTCTGCGTTCGTCGCATACTCCTGCCGCGTGGTCGAGTGGAGAGCTCCACTGAAAACCCCGCTCTGGGTATGGATATGCTCAACGAACTGCAAAAATGCCCGGCTGAGCTTTTCGATACTCTTTGCCCAAAAGACAAGAAACTGTTCCAGGTTGTGCGCAAAGACGACAAGCCTTTGCCTGACCCCGACGATGATATAAACCTGTTCCGTCGCAATGGCGACCGCTTCCCTTACTTGGCCTTGCGGTATGTTGACGCAATGCGCAACGCTGACAAGGATGAAGACAAGGTGCTGAAAAGTATTGTTTTCCAGGTCTCTCTCGGCAAGTACCGCTACAAGTTCTACAACAGGGCGTCGATAGACACAACCGAAAAAGACCGTGTTCGTGTACTTCAGAAGGAAATCAATGGCTTCGGACCAATCGACAAAGTGGACGAACTGCGCACCAGCGAGAATTATTACAAGGATTTGATTCGCCCCGTAAGCGACAATCCCAATCAGCTTTACGACCCCGACACGGCTGACACTGAGCCCTACCTGACCGACCACCACGCTGCCTATGCCATCACGGGCAACCGTATCGGACTTATGTGGAACGATGCCGACAACGAAGGGGCACCTCTCGACAATGATACTCTCTGCTTCCTGCCCAATCTGCCTGGCAAGTCGAAAGATTTAAAGCTGGTCGATATTCAGAATAACCTCGTTCCACGTGCCTGGCTGAGCATCCACGACTTGCCGGCGATGATGTTTCTTCATCTGCTGGGCGGAAATCCCGAAGATGTTATCATATCCACGTTCAAGAAGCAGCGGAAATTTCTTAAAGCCATTCGCGACGGCAAACTCGTACCGCAAGGCGACAACTGGGAAGAGTGTCTCGAGGAGAAAAAGGATAAAAAGGATAAATATGATTTAAAGGTCGCTGATGTACCGGACAAAATCGTTGAATATCTGAAAGCCAATCCTCTTCCGGAAGACGCTGATTTGGAAGAATACGAAAATGCTGCCACCGCAAAAGCCGAAAAGGATTTCATAGAGTGGGTGGACAAGCAGTTTTACGGCGATGATGCCAACAAGCGACAGGGTATGATTAAAAGCCTCGAAAACCGCATCGAGAAATTCAGGGAAGAGTTGAAGATGGTGGGCGGCAAAATGAATCGCGTGGGACGAAAAGACTATGTCGAAATACGCCCCGGGGCCTTGGCGCGTTATTTGGCTAAGGATATTATGAGATTCACCAAACCCGACGACTCTTGCCACAACAATGGCAAACCCAGCGGATTGGATTATGGTGTGCTGACAGCGGCGATGGCCAGATTCAAGGGCGGTAAAGATAAACTGGCCGATACTGAACTGGGTGCAATGATTAAAGCTGCCATCAATACCAAAAACCACCCGTTCCTTGATGTTGTGCTTGACAAGCAGGCCAAAGACACCGTACAACTTTATCTCAATTATCAAAAGGCAAAATATGAATTCCTGAAGGGACTTCGCGAAAGCTGCAAGTACAAAGACTGTTGGTTCTTGCGTGAAGCATACCGTAACCGGGTGGCCAAAACTCCAAGCTATATGCAATCCGACAAGGGCCTTGCCAACCGCTATTTCGACACTCTTCAATTGCCCGACGGATTGTTCGACGATGCTATACGTCAGCAACTGAAAACGCTGGGCAAAACCAAACT
>JAGDCN010000127.1 GCA_017958525.1 Bacteroidales bacterium | reverse complement strand
GGCAACACGAATACCCTTCTTTTTCAGAATTTGACGCACTGTCCAGATGGAGTTGCCTGCCTGTGCTCCGCAGGTAATGACGATATAAACGTATGCTTTAGGGTTGATATTCAAATTGTTTATGAAGTCGCGCACCGCAGGGGGCGTGTTGAAGTCGTAGCAGGGATAAACTAGTCCGACGGTCTGCTCAGCAGTCAAGTCTTTACCAGCCGCTTCGCTCATAGGTATTATGTTGTCGTTTGTCGCTTCGGCTATTTTCTTGCTGATAGCAAGGCTGTTGCCAGTTCCTGTGAAGTAGAGAATCATTGTGATGGCTTTTTCTAATTGCTTTGCAAAAATAGCATTTTTCCGGGAAATAACTGAAAAAAGTTTGACGAGTGTAGGATTTTTTGTATTTTTGCAGGTGTGAAAAGATGTTTTTATAAATAGAAATTATTGAAATGAAACGTATTACATTAATTCTCTGTGCTGCTGTGTTGCTTTTTAGTATTACGGCTTGTGCGCAGAACAAAAAAGAGAAGGAGACAACAAAAATGGGAAAAACATTAGTGGCTTATTTTTCAGCTACGGGAACAACCAAGGCAGCTGCTCAGAAACTGGCAAATGAGAAAAACGCTGATTTGTATGAAATTGTACCAGAGACAGCATATACTGCCGCCGACCTCGACTGGCGCGACAAGCAGTCGCGTTCGACCATCGAGATGCAGGACAAATCGTCGCGTCCCGCCATCAAAGGACGTTGCGAGAACATTGCCGACTACGACACTGTCTGGATCGGTTTTCCCGTGTGGTGGTACACAGCACCTACCATCATTAACACATTCATTGAGGCTCACGACTTGAGTGGAAAGACCATCTGCGTGTTCGCTACCAGCGGTGGCAGCGGCGTCGAGGGTTCGGCTGCCGACCTCAAGAAGGCCTATCCACAATATCAGTGGAGTGAAAGCCGCCTGATGAATTGATAAGAGAAACGGCTTCGCAATGCGAAGCCGTTTTGTTTTTTCGGAGAGCAAACCTTTATTTCTTTTTACGAGGTTTGGGTTCTGGGAGATATTTTAGCGTCTCGCGGACAAGGAGCGTCAGGTAGTCGCGGTCATCAATGTCTGTGATGTAGTAGTAGGGTTTTGCACCGTCATAAGGCGGGCGCATATCCACTTCGCGTAGCAGTTGACGCACCTCGTCGATGGGTTTCAGATAGAAGCCGTTGTCGCTAACAAGGCCATAAACCTTGCCGTTGCAGTAAAGCGTGTAGTCGCCAAACATCTTGCGGGTGGTGATTTCACCGGCACCACTGCATTGGTCGATGATATATTGTACTAAATCGGGATTGCTGGCCATAGGCGATGTTATTGTGTTATTGTTTGATGTGGTAGCTGTCAACGAATTAACGAGCTGATGAATTGGCTTTTCGTTTGTATTCCTTGCGGGCTTTCTTCATAAGTTTCAGGAAGCGTTTGTCTGTGTGGATGCGTGCGACGGCGGCACTGGCCACAAGGCGTCCGGCATCGACATCGCTCTGCCAGTGATAGCCGGCGATGACGCGGCTTTGACCGTACATATATCCGCGAGCAAGTATGGCGTTGGCACTGTCAGGATTGACCTCGCAAAGCAGCAGGGCGGCACTCCAGCCAAGGATGGTGTGTCCGCTGGGGTAGGAGCCGTTATCGCGCAGTACGCCCTCGTCGCCGGGAACGATAGTGGGCTGATTGAAAAAGACATACGGGCGTGTGCGCAGATAGTGCTCCTTAGGGAGTTTGCCTGCCTGGTCGGTGGTCATAACACTGACGGCAAGCATTTTGTAGATGGCCGGAGTGGTTTGGGGCGATATGGTGATGCCGAAGGCGGGACTTAGAATCTTGCAGATGTTATCGACGCTCCAAACAGCATCGCCGACGGCAATGGCGCGTTGCTGCGTGTTGTCACGCTGCTCCAAACCCCAGCGGTACTGTGCCTTATCGTACAGGAATGCTGCACTGGCGGTGTCGGGCGGTGGTGGCAGGAAATACACGGCATTGGGCATATTTTCTTTGAAAATCAAAGGCTCTTGTGCGAAGACGGTCGTGCAGACCATCAAAGCCGCCAAAAAGATAAATGTATGTCTCATATTGCAATTGTTATCGTTTTATTTCGCGTATTATTCGTGCAGGAGTTCCTGCGGCGACCATATTGTCAGGGATGTCCTTGGTGACGACGCTGCCTGCGGCAACGATGGCGTTTTCGCCGATTGTGACGCCGGCAAGAACGGTGACATTGGCTCCAAGCCAGGCATTGCGGCATATGACAATGGGTTTGGTGAGCAACTGGTGACGTTTGGAGGGTTCTTCGGGATGGTATTCGGTGGCGAGGACGCAGTTGGGACCGAAGAAGACACCGTCGCCGATAGTTATGCCACCAATGGCGAGCAGAGTGCAGCCGAAATTGAGGAAACATTCCTTGCCGAAGGTCACACCAGGACCATAATTTATGTGAAGTGGTGTGAAGACGCGTACATCGTCCGGAATGTCGTGTCCAGTGATTTTTCTTAGGTATTGACGTACATCTTCTTCGCTGCGCCAGCCGCTGTTCATATAGGCCGCTTGCTGCATAGTGTACTGAATGTCAGCGTAGAGTTTCTCGCTGCCCACGTATTCTTCTGCTTTGCCTTTGTCCATAGTTTGCTGTGTAGAAAAGTATATTAGTTTGTAGGATATACTATGTTAATTTGTGTTTCCCGTCTTTGAAGGCTTTTTCGCCGGCTGGAGTGGTCAAACCTTGTTCTTGCAGGGAAAGAAAGCGCTCAATGTTTAGTCGTGACCAACTGCTGTTTTTACGGCGTGGCGAGATGCGTTGAATCAACTTGCCGTCTTCCAGCCGTTGCTGCACCGAGTCAATCCAGCCGAAACAGAGTGCCTCTTCCACCAAGTCGCGGTAGGATACGGCAGGGTAGGAGGGGGCTGCCTTGCTACGGTATGTTACCACCCAGCATTCGCTTTCCGAAGCGTGGTGTTGCTTGAGCCATATACGCAATTCGCTGCGGTTGCCGAACTGCAAAAAAACGTTGCTGGGCACCTTTTGCGTTTTAGGAGCGCTTTTTCGTGGCTTTTGTGAACGTACCAACAGGTAAGAGTTTCGCGTCAGCTCGCACAGCAACTCATTGCTGGCCAGATAAGGATCTATGCCTATCCAGTGACGTACCGACATATTGTAAGGGTTACTGATTGCCGGGTACCGCTCTTTGAGTTCCGCGATGCGTTCGGTTTGGCACTTTAGTGAAATGATTGAGAATGAGTTGATATCGAATAGCGAGAACATATGACCACCGACGTAGAAAACCAGAACGCCGTTTGCAGCCTTGAAGGTCTGAAATGGCATCCGTTCCTCCACGTCGCTGCCCAAAGAGAGGCAGAAAGCGCGATAATCCTCGATATTCATTGTCGGTAGATTCGGTATTTTGGGGGTTGCTTCAATCGACTGCAAAAATACAATTTTTTTGCGACCCAGCAAAAATATTTTTGTTGGATAAAGAAATTATAGTTTTGTACTCGTTTTGGTTGCTGTCAGAATACTGGAGTTCCAAGATTACTCGTCCTTGTATCCGGCGGCAATGCGGGCACGCTTGCGTTCGATTTCGTCGAGGATGATCTTGCGGATGCGGAGGTGTGAGGGTGTGATTTCCAGATACTCGTCTTCGCGGATGTACTCCATTGCCTCCTCAAGGCTGAACTTGATGGCAGGCGAACAGGTCGATTTGTCGTCGGCACTCTTGCTGCGCATATTGGTCAGGTTTTTGGCAGTTACAACGTTGATAACGATGTCGTTGCCTGGACGCAGACTTTCACCGATTACCTCACCAGCATAGACCTGGTCGCCAGGTTCGATGAAGAAGGGTCCACGGTCTTGCAACTTGCTGATGCTGTAAGCTGTAGCTTCGCCGGTTTCCTTGGCGATAAGGGCACCGTATTTGTGGTCGTCGATGTCGCCCTTCCAAGGCTGGAATTCAAGGAAACGGCTGGCAATGACAGCCTCGCCATTGGTGGCAGTCAAGAGTGTGTTTCTCAAACCGATAATGCCACGGCTGGGGATGGTGAAGTCCAACTGCACACGGTCGCCTTTGGTGTCGATGGTGCCCACTTCACCCTTGCGGCGAGTGACCACATCGATTACTTTCGACGAAAACTCTTCAGGCACCAGCACCGTCAGCTGTTCGATAGGCTCGCATTTTTGACCGTCTATCTCTTTGATAATCACTTTAGGCTGGCCGACTTGCAACTCGTAGCCTTCGCGACGCATAGTTTCTATAAGTATGGACAGATGCAGGATGCCGCGTCCGAATACCAGCAGTGCATCGGGCGAGCCGGTCTCTTCAATGCGCATAGCCAGATTCTTCTCCAGTTCGTGATAAAGGCGCTCGCGAATGTGGCGGCTGGTTACGTATTTGCCCTCTTTGCCGAAAAACGGCGAATTGTTGATGGTGAAGAGCATCGACATTGTGGGTTCGTCAACCTTGATGGGCGGCAGCGGTTCGGGATTCTCGGCGTCGCAGATGGTGTCGCCGATTTCAAACATCACGTTTTTGTCGAGGTCGAGCAGCACAGCACATATTTCACCAGCTTCAATTACGTTTTTGGTGCGCTCCTTGCCGAGACCTTCAAAAGTGTATAATTCTTTGATTTTGCTATTGATATGCTCACCGTCGCGTTTTACAAGACAAATGCTCTGTCCGGCTTGAAGTGTGCCGCGGTTCAGGCGACCCACAGCAATGCGGCCAAGATAGCTGCTATAGTCAAGCGACGACAACATCATCTGCGTGTTACCTTCCGGAACTTTCGGTGCGGGTATATGCTTGACGATAAGATCCATCAGATAGCTGATGTCGTCGGTAGGCTTATCCCATTCGGCACCCATCCAGCCCTGCTTGGCGCTGCCGTAGGCCGTGGGAAAATCAAGCTGGTCATTGTTGGCACCCAAGTTGAACATCAGGTCGAATACAGCCTCTTGTGTTGCCTCGGGGTCGCAGTTTGGCTTGTCAACTTTGTTGATGACTACTATTGGTTTCAGTCCCAGTTCGATGGCTTTCTGAAGGACAAAGCGTGTCTGTGGCATTGGACCCTCAAAAGCATCAACCACCAGCAGCACGCCGTCGGCCATATTCAACACACGTTCCACCTCGCCGCCGAAGTCGCTATGGCCAGGAGTGTCGATAATGTTGATTTTAAACCCCTTGTAGCGGACGGATACGTTTTTTGAAAGGATTGTGATGCCGCGCTCACGTTCAAGGTCGTTGTTGTCAAGGATGAGGTCGCCAGTTTCCTGGTTGTCGCGAAAAAGTTTGGCTTGGTGCAGCATTCTGTCAACCAGGGTGGTTTTCCCGTGGTCCACGTGTGCTATAATTGCCACATTGCGAATATCTTGCATTTATTTTCTATTTTTTAACCAATCTGCAAAAATACGAAAGTTTTTTGTATTGGATTTTGTTATTATGTTTCAATAATATATTTTATTGTATAGCGTTATACATATTAAATCCAACGCCTATGTATCGTTATGAACTTTTCCGATTGAAACAGTCTGACATTAAACAGCTTGAGTCTTCTGCATCTTCTGTTGATATTTGCACGCTTGGCAAATGGTATATTTTTACTGCGCCGGTCAAAGATTATATTGAAAAGGCAGAGTCCTGTTTTCGTCGTGCTATGGAGCTTGGCAATGTCGAGGCAAAATACCATTTGGCCAATATGTACCGTCTAGGCGATTTGGGAAAGGTAGATATGGAGCGTTATAAAAGCTTGCTCAATGAGGCGGTTTCCGCCGGGTGCCAGCTGGCCGAGATAAGACGCTGCAAAGACATCGCTTACGGTGTGAATCAGCCTGAAGATGTGGACCGTGCTATTGAGGAGACCGAACGAATGATGGCCGAGCATTCCGCCCCCGATCCGCTTTGGTATGACGCGATAGGGTGGATGTATTATGCCAAGGATGACTGCACAACGGCCAACCGCTACTTCCTCAACGCTATTGATGCAGGTTATGCGGATTCCTATTTCGGACTTTCCGATATGCCTGAAAAGCAGGAGGATGGACGTCGTGCCGGTTGCGGCGGAAGCTGCATCCTGCTGGCCGAAGAGCTGAAAAAGAAGTTTGACGAAAGCGGCTGCAACGATTCAAATGCGGTTGAGTGTTTCTCCGACGACTACCAAAAGAAAGCCTATCTTGATGCTAACTACAACTTTCGTAAGGAATTGGCTGAAAAAATCGAGGCCCTTTACGTTGAAGCGGCTGTGTTGGGCGAATCTATGGGACTGTTTCTCCAAGGAAAACTGTATTACTTTGCTCAATATCATCATCTTGAAGATGACGAAAAGGCTTGGGAATGTTTTTTGCGGGGCAGTGAACTTGGCGATATGGGTTGTATGGTGATGCTGGCAGAGATGATCGAGGAGGGGCGCGCACCCGACAAATACGGTTGGGAGGATGCCTGCCTGTTCCGACTCAAGGCGTTGCGCTATGGCGACGAAGACCAACTACTGCCTGTGATGCAGGCTTACTTTGAGGGCGATCTTGACGAATATCGCGATGAAATCGAGCGTTATTACTTACATCTTTACAAGGTTATTGGGTATGACTCGGATGGCGTCCTCGACGATGATCCAGAGGACGACGACGGACGCTATGATGCTTGGGCGTGAGAGGGAAATTGTATGTAATGTCTCTAAGCTTCTCTTAACTCCTACTTCCTTTAACTCCCCAAAGCTATTTCGAAGGTCAGACGTTCGCCTGTCTTGCGCCGCTCGGTGGTAGTCCAGTCGTCGCAGTCCTGTCCGTAGGCCATTGCGGCATCTTTGTAATCGTCGCTGTAGCTGTGTGTCTCTTCGTAAAACTCGTAGGGTTGGATGACGATTTGTCCAAGGTCGCTCCACTTCTCGCCTTCAGCTTCAAGGTCTTCGATGAACTGGCGCGGAAATTCGCTGGGTTTGTATTTCTTGAATTCCTCGGCTCTCCAATGGCTGTGGGCGAGTTGCACGTCAATCTCGTTCTCGCCGTCCTTGTAAGGTGCAAGGCGGCTGTCGTTCTGCATCTGGTGGAAAGCTTCTTCAAGCGTGTAGCGCTTAAGGTCCTGTTTAGGCCATTGTATATGCAGTCGCACATCGTATATGGTTAGATTGTCATATACTTCCTTTTCAGCTATAATGGTGCCGCCCTCGACTAACGTCGATACGGGATACGACTTGTACGGGTCGTTGTGGAACGGCATATCGTGATGGACTACGAGGTGTGTGCCGTCGAAATGGTCTTCCCAACGGTCGAGATAGACATTGAAAACGAGTTCGGGGGTGAGATTGTGGCATTCGTCATCGATGGTGATTTCCCACGGTTCATCGAGCGGATGCTCTATTGTTGAATGGTAGTCGCGCAGAATTCGTGGCAGCATCTCGCGCTCCTCGTCGTCCAGCCGGTACTCGTTGTCGCCAATCATACTTTTCAGCGTTGCCGTGAGCCACAGGCGCAGACGTGTTTGCGGTATGCGATGGCTTTCGGCTCGACTTTTTGATTCCTCGGCAGGTACACCTGTGCCGTGCGGCATATCGCTGACGGGAATGCGTTCCGCATCCTGACGTGGCTTGCCGTCGCGGTCGATGCCGTAGAATGTGGGATGGAAGAAGTGGTGTCTGCGGTCGTCGCCGAAACGCGGGTCGTTGTAAGTGCGGTTCCAGTTGTCGCTCCAGTCGGCTCCTTTACCCTTGGCATAGCAGCGGAACACAGGCTCGCGATAACTGGAATCGTTCATTCCGGCGATGTCCCATCCTATATGTGTAACAGATTTTGGAATATAGAGTTCCTTTAGTTTGTCGCAAAAAGCAAAGCACTCGCTTCCAATACTTTTCACGCCGTCGGCCAGATAGACCTCCTCAAGGTCGTCGCAGCTGAGGAACGCCTCACTGCCAATTTCGGTGGGACCGAGGATGCTCACTTTGCGAAGCCTGTCGCAATATTGGAATGCTTTGCTTTCAATCAGTGTGACACTTTTCGGAATGACGACGCT
>JAGDCN010000126.1 GCA_017958525.1 Bacteroidales bacterium | reverse complement strand
GATCATACTTGCGAGTGATGACATAGGGGTTGGCCTGGAAGCCGCCCTTGAAGTAGGGTCCCACGGGGGTCACGAAGATGAGGAACAGGTACTCGTTGGCGGGTTTTACGCCGACGGTGATGCCGGTACCGATCATCAAAGGACGCAGATAGAGGCTTGCGCCGGTGCCGTAAGGCGGAATGAAACGCTCGTTCATCTTCACGACCTTCTTGCACATCTCGATGAAGCGGTCGGTAGGCATCTCGGGCATCATAATGCCGCGGCTGGTGTTCTGCATACGGGCAGCGTTCTCATCGGGACGGAACATACGGATCTTGCCGTCCTTGCAGCGATAAGCCTTCAAGCCTTCGAAAGACTCCTGGCCATAGTGCAGGCTCGAAGCTGCCATATGGATGTTGATGGTCTCTTCAGAGCTGACTTCAATCTCGCCCCACTTGCCGTCGCGGAACCAGCAACGTACGTTATAATCCGTTTTTACGTAACCAAACGGAAGGTTTTGCCAATCTATATTCATAAGTATTAGTTTTTTATTAATGTTTTACATATATTCAAAAGAGACTGCAAAGATATATCAAAAAAACGACATACCAAAATAAATTTTGATTTTCAGCATTTTTTTTGCCTTTTCCATCCTTCCGGAGGGTATAGGCTTTCTTTGGAACAAGTGCCGGGAAAGCGCCACCAACAATGTTTTGGTGGCTGTTATAAACGACGAAAGCGGCACTTATGCCGCTTTCCAGTGGTCCCTCTTGGGCTCGAACCAAGGACCCGCTGATTATGAGTCAGCTGCTCTAACCGACTGAGCTAAGGGACCGCAATCGACAAAGAAATAAAAGAAAGGAGAATCAAATTCTTCGCCGATTTTCGAGGTGCAAAAGTACTAACTTTTCGTGATGTGGACAAAAAAAATTCTATTTTAGTGTATATTTTTATGTAACGCTCTTATTTTCAAAATGCATTTTCCTACTCCGAGAAAAGATTTTTTCATCCAAAAAGGCGGAATATGCAAATTATTTTGTAATTTTGCATCCCGAAAAACGACAAAAAACAATGGGCAGAATAATGGCAATTGACTATGGCAGAAAGCGTACGGGCCTGGCGGTGACCGACGAGTTGCAGATGATTGCAACCGCGTTGACCACTGTCGAGACACCGAAACTGATGCCATTCCTCGACGAATACCTGCGCAAAGAGAACGTCGAGCGTTTCGTTGTCGGCGAGGCCAAGCATATGGACAATACGCCCTCCGAATCAGCCAAATATATAGAGCCCTTTGTCGTCGCCCTCAAAAAACGCTTCCCCAACAAACCCGTGGAACGTATCGACGAGCGATTCACTTCAAAGATGGCCTTTCAGACAATGATCGACGGCGGCCTGTCGCGCAAACAGCGACAAAACAAAGCTCTTATCGATACCGTCAGCGCCGTGATAATCCTACAAAGCTATATGCAGAAAAAAGAATTCGAAGAAAAACGAAAGCAAGACAAATCAACAAACAACAATTCAACAAATAAACTATAACAATGATTCTTCCTATTGTTGGCTACGGCGACCCCATATTGCGCAAAGAGGCGCAACCAATAACGGCTGATTATCAAGGCCTCGACCAGCTCATCGACGATATGTTCGAGACAATGTATTCGGCCGACGGCGTAGGTTTGGCGGCACCTCAAATCGACCGCTCTATCCAACTGGTAGTCATCGGTTTCCGCCCCTACGACGAAAAGACCGACACCTACAGTGAAAACGAAGAGCGCCACGTGCTCATCAACCCCGAAATCATCGAAGAAAAAGGCGAAAAAGAGTATTTCAACGAGGGCTGCCTCAGCATTCCCGACATCCACGAAGACGTACTGCGTCCGAAAAGCATTGTATTGCATTGGTTTGACGAAAACTTCGACGAACACGAAGAACTTATTGACGGTATGTTTGCACGTGTCGCCCAGCACGAAATCGACCACCTGCACGGCAAAGTCTTCACCGACCGCCTAAGTCCGTTGCGCAAAACAATGATCAAGCGTAAGCTGAACGATGTCGCCACCGGCAAAGTCCACGCCAAATACAGAATGAAAAGAACCAGCAAAAGATAACACAACATAATGAAAAAAAGCATCATACCTTTCGCCATAGCCCTACTGGCCATCACCGCCTGCGACAACGCACCACAAGAGCCCACACGCGACGAGTTGGCACAAACTATCGACTCCATCGAGAAACCTCTTATCGAGGCAACAAGCCTCGAAAGCGTCGATACCGCCCAAGGCAACAACTTGATTGACCTATGCCTCAAATTTGCCGACAGCTACCCCACCGACACACTCGCACCCGTCTATCTGCAAAGTGCCGCCCAGGTGGCCTGCGGAATGGGCTTAATCGACGATATGTCAGCCTATTATGACCGTATCATCGACAACTATCCCGACTATGCACGATTGGACGAATGCTATTACGCCAAAGGTATAGCCCTCGACAATGCCGGACGCAAAGAAGAGGCCCGCAAAGCATACATTGAATTTCTCAACGAGTTTCCCGACCATTTCCTGGCCGAAGACATACGCCGAGCACTGCCCCTGCTGGATATGAGCGACGAAATGCTCCTCAAGCACCTAAAAGAAATCGAACACTAACCCCTTCTTCATCCTTCATCATCCCTGTTCCAACCGCGCTTTCGGCCCCCCTCTCGAAAAGGCGTGGCCGAAAGCGTGGGTGTGTCCCCCCGCCCCATCCAAACAAAGCGAAGAACAACAAGAACTATGGCCGGGGTGTATTTTACACGCCTACCAAAACAAAACAAAGCTCCATTATCATCCTATTCAGGATAATACTCTGAAAATGAGTGGTCATCATACAGAATAACCACCTTTACAATCCTCTTCTGTCTCAGATTTTGATTTTTGGCACCAGCAGGCACTGACGACTGAAATACGCGATTCTCGACAACTTCACTTTTCACCTCCGGCAGCGGCTCGGAATCCTGAATTTTCGCTACCGGCACATTTTGCTCAACCTTTGGCGCGACAATCGGTGAATCCTCAACAGTTTCCTGCGTCCCGTTTTGTTCTGGTTCCGGCATCACACTTTCACTCCCAAAAGACATTTCTGCAGCACTGAACAGATTCGGTTCAGGCTCCGGGTATTCCACTTTTTCCGGCTGTTGAATCGCAGGCTGCGCTGGCGGTGCCGTCGGGGCGACAGGCATCGAGTATGGGCTCACATACATTTCACCTTCGCCGAGGGTCAGCCATTTAATATCGATTTCCGGATAGCGGTTCACCACCTTCATCACAAAATCCAAACTCGGCCGGTTGCGTCCCGAAAGGATATGCGACATACCTGACGGTTGAATACCGATTTCCTCCGCAAACTGTCGAGAGGTAAGATTTTTGGCCCTTAAAATGAGATTTATCCTGTCAACCATAAATTTACATTTATAAAGTGATTTTCGAAAGATTTACAAAAGTACAAATAATATTTGAAACATTTGTAAAGTATTGAAAATTTATTTTTGTAACTGCCGCTTTTACATAAGTAAACATTCAAACAATATTTATTATATTCATATATTTCAATGATTTAACTACTGAAAAACGTCTCTTATGACAATTATCCACAAATATAGAATTAATTATATTATCACTTTAATAAAAATATATATTGTGCATTCAATTAATAATTTATAATAAATAATAAGTCCCAACCATCGATTTTATGCATAATTACAAATATTTCATCAAAACATTTGTAAAGTTTACATAAGTAGTCACATTTACACCTGTACAATCATATATACATTTGTATTATTGTACAATTGTAATTTTACAAATTTCACGCCTACTCAACTATCTCAATCTGCAGCATAGAAAATCACGTCAGAAAACAAAATCGTCGCTTAGAAGGCAAATTTTGCATCTCCCCCTCTGCCCCGCCAAAGCGGTCAGCAGCGAAAAAAATTTTTCACTTATATATACGCTAAAATAAAAAACTGCGTTATAGGGAAAATTTCTATAGAAAATAAAAACAATCCAAAGATGAAAAAAAAGATAGCTATTCTTTCCGTCGTACTGCTTTTCGCAGTTATGGCAGCTTCGTGTTCGCACAAGACCTGCCCCGCCTATCGTGGCTCGATAGCAGAAAACGTCGTCGTCGAATAACGAGACAATGTATCGTAAAAAAGACCTGTCCATTTGGGCAGGTCTTTTTTTTTTGCCTTTGTCAAAACACAAAACGATAGAAGTAATCAAAACCTCTTTTTCCCCATTGTGGCGAGAATCGAAAATTCAAGCCCACTACCCGACCGCAGTCCAAATACTCAACTCTCGAAGGGGAAAAAGAATATGGGCGCACCGTCGGCACGCCCATAAAAACATATAATTCGGCAATTCGATTAGAGACCGATTTTCTCATTCACGATAGCCAATATTTCGGCTTCCTCCTTAATAGCGGCAGCTTCGATGGCTGCAGCCTTGCTGAGGATATCGTTCTTGAAAGCCTCGTCCTTCAAACTGCTGGCGTTGATCTTCACATTCAGGTGAGCACCCATCACAGCACTACGGGCAGCCAAAGCACCCACGCCGCCGTCGGTGACGCTGGCTGGGTTACCCCACTCTACCATAGCGCGGCACACCTCGAAAGCTTCAAAGCTCTTCTGCATCGTTTGGAACGGAACCTCGGTGGCAAATTTGGTGGCCTCCTGGATGGCAGCACTGCGGGCAGCCTTCTCCTCGTCGGTTTTCTTGGGCAGGCCAAAAGCATTCATAATCTTGTTGAAAGCATTGGTGTCCTCATCCACCAGGTGCAGCAGGTCGTTCTTCAGCTGCTGGCCGTGGACGGCGACATCGCTGAATTTCTCCCATTCGTCGTCGTATGCAGCCTTGCCGCCCGTCAAGTTGGCAACCATCGTACCCAGCGAAGCGGCAAGGGCGCCCATATATGCACTCACCGAGCCGCCGCCCGGAGCGGGACTCTCGCTGGCCGTCTCCTCGCAGAAGCCCGTGCAGGTCAGGTCAACCAGTTTCTTCTGGCTGTGGTCCTCAATCAGATATTCAATCACCTTCTCCTTGGGGTCGAAAGGCTTCAGGTCGTCAAGACCCATCGACTTGATAGCCACCTTCATAATCTCATCCTCGCTGACGCCCAGCGAACGTTTCTGTTTTGCCAGATAGTACTTGCCGGCATCGATAAGGACGCTCTTGGGGATGAGTCCCACGATTTCGCAGCCCGTGACACGTATGCCTCGATTGGCAGCGCAACGGCACACCTCGTCAAAGCACAGATGAACAGGAGCCACCTTGATGCTGGTGATGTTCATCGATACCTGGGCGATACCGTAATCTTCTATATACCAGCCAATAGCCTTGGTTCCTTTCAACGTTCCGGGAATCATAATCGTCTTGCCGTTCTCGTCCTTCATCGGTTTGCCGCTCGGTTTGCCGCCTTCGCGCATCGGACGGCCCTTCTCGCGCACGTCAAAAGCAATAGCGTTGGCACGACGCGTCGAAGTCGTGTTAAGGTTATAGTTGATGGCGACAAGGAAATCGCGGGCACCCACCTGCGTTGCACCCGTCTGAGCCGTATGGTCGTTCCACGCATTGGGGCCATAGTCAGGTTTCCATTGTTCGGTACCCAGACGCGTCGATAAGCTCTCATATTCGCCCGTGCGGCAATAAGCCAGGTTGCGTCGTTCAGCTATCTTGGCAGCGTTTTCATAGCAGTAGATAGGTATATTCAGTTCATTGCCAATACGTTCAGCCAATTTGTGAGCATATTCCACAGTCTCCTCCATTGTGATGTTGCTGACAGGTATAAGCGGGCACACGTCTGTAGCGCCCTGGCGGGGATGTGCACCGTGATGCTGACGCATATCTATCAGTTCCGCAGCCCTTTTCACCACGCGGAAAGCAGCCTCGCAAGCCTGTTCCGGCTCACCGACGAAAGTGATAACCGTGCGGTTGGTCGTCTGACCAGGATCGACGTCGAGCAGTTTCACACCTTCCACCTTCTCGATTTCGGCGGTCACCTGGTTAATGATATTCATATCGCGGCCCTCGCTGATATTGGGCACGCATTCTATAAGTTTTTTCATAATTATATCGTTTATTTACAATTAATTTGCCAAATAATCGTGCAGTAATACAAAATACAAAGATACACAAAACATTTAATCTGACACCTACAAAATCCAACTAAATGCACAAATCTTTCTTTCCCAGCTCCTTTTGTTGCGTTTCTGTTTGAACCTAAGGGAAAGGGATAATGAAAAAAAGCCCGAAGATTGACTCACTGGGGGAAACCTAAATACGAGCAGTCACCCACTCCTATCGGCGATTTCTTATTTGCAAATATTTTGGACCCACACACAGACGAATAAAATTAGTTGGTACGCAGTCAGTTAGACCGTTTGTCACTATAGTTGAAAAATATTGGCAAGAATTATTTTGCCAATTAAAAGAAAGTACGTATTTTTGCATTTGAAAAAATATGAATTTTAATCAATTACAATATCCAATCCAATTTCAGACAATATTTGAGCAACCTCATAAAAAAAGTTTTCAAAGAAATCCCCTTGGGGAATAATGGCTGATATACAAATCATTCTATTGAAAGGCAACCCCGCCGGTGTTATTTAAGGGGTTATAATTAGCAATTGTACTGAAACAAGTATTACAGGACAAAAAGAAAACAATAACAAAAATGGCAGAAAGCGGGAACATATTGAAGACGGGTGTGACGGCAACAGATCCAACGACGAGGATAGAGATGTCGCACGCTGAGGAGTATCTGATTCTGCTATTGAAGCGCGAGAGCGAATACAACGAACTGAAGCTCAGACAGGAAGAGAGTGAAAGGGAGAAGGCATTAATGAGGAAGGAGATTGCAACGCTGAAAGACGAGCTGTTGAAATCGACCGAAAAGGTGAAGGAACTGCAAAAGGAGAATGCCGACTTGCGAACGGAACTGAATAAAGAGGAGGCAAGTAGCAGAAGTGCAACAACCACGCCACTGATGCCACTGACGTTTGCGGCGACAAATCCCGACCCTGAAAGCGAAGACAAACCGACACACATCCGAGCGGCAAGGCGAAAAGCCTACAGCATAGACAGAGATGTGGTAGAAAAGCTTAAAAACGATCGCAAGGCATATCCTGTGGTTTGCGGCAAAGCATTGGAATACTGGCAGAAACTGGGCGATGCCGAGCTTATTGACGAAAAGCTTCGTCCCACACCTCGTTGCACCGTGACGGTGGCGGCGCGGATTGTGTGCCGTATGCAGACAATGGTTGACCCGAACATTACCTGGGCATTTTTTGAAAGATATTGGAAAATGGCTCATCTGCAGAGCAATATGAAACGCGAGGCCGACAAATGCCGTCACCTTTACAGCGTGGTGAACCAGATTTTTGGACTTCCGACGGACGCACCATACACTACCAAAAGCAAAATGGCTGTGTAGTAGGCTGTTGGCAACAATATTTTTTTTCGATAGATTTTGTTTATCATCCTTCAAGCATTGCAACACAATGCTTTGGATGCTTTTTTGATACCCTTGCAAAGGTGTTGGGAAAAAGTGTTGCAAAGTATTGCGGCACCATTGCGGGAAAGTATTGTATTCTCAGACAGAAACACCTTTAAACCAGCAATATAAATACAACAATACAACCATCGTGATTGATCCGGTAGAGTTTTTTACTTTTTGCATCACAGGGTATATTTTTGCATCGATTTTAATGGAAACACTTATAATTATTCAACTTTCAGGAGTTATAATAGGGAGTTATGCCAGCGTTGCCGGCAGGGAGATTTTTGGAAGTCACTTAAAAAAACAAATACTATGAATAAGGAAAATTACAAATGGCTGAATGTTGTTCAGCTGGAAGCGAAGCTGCAGATTTCGCGCAGCACAGTAAACAGATGGATGAAGTTGGGAGTCATAAGAGGCTACCGCTTTGAGGGGGCGAGGACCCTCTACTTTCTGGAATCCGAAATTGATGAATTTCTGAGCAATAATCTGATTATGCCATCGGGTCGGTTGGACAAGGTCGGTATGAGCGAGCCGAAACCTAAATAAACATATATTCCACTCTGATTCAAAACATTAGAGCATTCTTTATTCTGCAAGCCGTTTCGTGAGAGCCTGATTTCTTTTTTTCAGCATCCGAAACGGTCTTTTTTTTGCCCCAAACGGGTGTTGTCATAATGTGTCATCATTAATCACATCGTTTTACAATACTGAATATCAAGTCTTTTTAAAAAAGAGGGGTTAATTTTGACATATCTTTGCATCGTCTTTCAAAGGGAAAGCGGCGCAAGACGGAAGAGACCGACACAATGACAAAAAATGTAAAGCGACCGGCGGTGAGTCAAGAGGATGCGCGCGACCTTGCGACACCAGCCCAAAGAAGTCACACAGCTGTCCGCCACCGTCGGCGCGGCTTTCCAATGAGAAAGGCAAAGAAAAACAATATTTTATAAACTTTAAAAATTTAAATTACTATGGGAAAAATCAATAAAGGAATCCTCGGTGGATTCACAGGCAAAGTCGGAACTGTTGTTGGTGCATTCTGGAAAGGCATAGCCTATATGCGCAGCCTGGCAGGCAGCATCCATAACCCCAAAACCATCAAGCAAACCAAGCAGCGTGCCAAGTTCGCCCTGCTCTCGCAGTTCCTGAGCCACATTCTTGGCTTCATCAATGTCGGCTTCAAGTCGCAGGCAATCGGTATGACCGAGGCCAACGCAGCCTTCATACGCAACTTCGACGATGTCATCGGCGGCGACTACCCCAACTACGAGCTGCTCTACGACAAAATGATTGTCTCGACCGGCAACCTCGAACTCCCCGACAGCCCCGACGCCGACATCGACGGCAACATCCTCACCGTCAGCTGGACCGACAACAGCGGCACCGGCAAAGCACTCGCCAACGACGAAGCTATGCTGCTTGCATACAACTCCGTCAAAGAGCAGGCCGTCTATAACATCGCCGCCGGCAAGCGCAGCGAAAGAGCAGCCTCCCTCACCCTACCCTCCGCCTGGAGCGGCGACAGTGTCGATTGCTGGTTCGCTATGCGCAACCCCGACACCAACAAGTGCACCAAAAGCATCTACCTCGGCAACTTCTCCATCTAAACCAGCCAAAGGGACAGACCCCTTGGTTTGTCCCAAGCCAAGGCAAAAAAAAGGAGCGTCATTACGACGCTCCTTTTTTTTTGCCTTTTTGCAGCCGAAGTGCATTTTAACGACTTTGGTGCCTATGCTGGTTGTTCGATGAAAACGTGTCTGTCCCAGTATGGGTCTGGCACATCGGGGCTGGGCGGCAGTGGGGGTGCTGCCTCGCCGGGATAGGCAGTGACAAGGTAGTTGCTGCCGTCGATTATCAGCGTACATTCGCTGGTTGGGAACACGCGATGACTTGTGGCGCATCGTGCCAACGTTTCGCCGCGCGGCACCGTGTGCAGCGTAGCCCGTTCATCGTCAGTCAGCACATCGACAGGCACCACATTGCAGGTGCCTATTTTTTTGTCGAAACGCAGTTGCACCACCTTGAGGCCGTCGGCATTGGCAGTTGCATTGGCTATGGTGTAGGGAAAGCAGTTCAAGGCCAGCTGCAGCAATTCGTCGGGAGTGGCGGCATAGAATTTTGATCCCGGCAGGTCGCCGTCGAAATGGCGGCGCAGGTGTTCACGCACCTCGTCGGAGAGGACGATGCTAACCGAGGGGGCGGTGATGGAGGTTATCGTTGTGGTATTCATTTTCTTCTCCTTCTTGACGTCAACCATAGGAACAGCACAGTCAGCAAGACGGCCGATGCAAGCACAGCCTTGTCAAACCACGGGATTTTATCCAGACAATCAAAAGCCCTTTTAATCATTTCGCCAAGGGCAGAAACAACAGTCAGCATAGCGAATATCTTGACGATTGCTACAGCTCTGTCGTTACGGCTGCTGCGCTGTTCTCGAAGATCTTGCTTCACACGGCCTATCAGTTCGTGTCGGTCACCTTCCAAGCCCAAGCCTTTCACCATTGCGCCATACATCAGTGGCGGCAAGAAGTCGTAGCTCATATCGTCGTAGAAATAGTATTTTACCATCAGGTCGATCTCGGCATCAGCATTCTTGATCGACATTCTTTTACCTTCGCGGTATGCATTATTGCGGCTGAAACAGTAATATTCCTGCACGAGACAGCGCAGATACAGCATTTCAAAATAGTTGTAGTCAGGTTCAAATTCGGCGAAAGCATTATCGTTTGCAAGTACGGTGAAGGTGTCGTTGAGCGCGAGGGCTTTCCAGTTGCTGAAAGCCGAGACAGTGTTGTTTTTCAGAATGCTGTCGAGATAGTCATTGGCGGGTTTAAAACTCT
>JAGDCN010000125.1 GCA_017958525.1 Bacteroidales bacterium | reverse complement strand
GGGTTTACATAGTTTTCTGAATACCAAACCTTATCCTTAGTGCCCGTGCCGGACAACTGGTTGATTGATCTTCTTTGCATAGCAATTGTATTTTATGATTACACGTTTACAAAAATAGAAAAAAAACAATTAGATAAAACCATCAATGAAATAAAGGGCTATTTCTGACGGACAGGGCGCACGGTGAAGCCACTGTCGCGGCCGTAGCCGTACCTGAACATGTCGCAACCGCCCGAATTTGAGCGGAGACCCCACGCGTGGCCCGAGTAGTGCGTGAAGTTAGACCGCGACCAGTAGTAACTTTCGAAGCTGGCGTCGTAGAGCTCACTGCCCCCGCGGTAACCAGCGGCAGGTAGGAAGAGCGTCTGGCCGTTCTTCTTCGAGGTGAAAAGTCCGCCTTTCACACCGTTCTGCGTTGTCCACGTGTTCGTCGTGTTGGCCAGCAGTTCGTCCCATTGCGACTTGCTCGGTGTGTGCCAGCCGCTGCCCCAGTTGGATGTGGCAGGGTCGTCGCCTGCCTGCAAGGTGGTCAGGTTGTCGGTAAAGCCGTTGTCGCCGTTTTCAGAATTGCAACAATATTTGGTTAATTTGTGATAATCATCACCATTGGCATACTTGTATGTCTCCCAGTCGTAGACACTCTTCGTTTTGGTCTCACCCCATGCGTAGTAATCGCCATAGCCTTCAGGCTTGGAAGCTCCCACGTTACAGGTGGCCCACAGCGTGCCGCTCGGCAGGTCGAGGTCGACATATTCGTGACCGTTAGCACTGTTATTAAGGCTATCGACATTTCCTTGTGAAACAGCTATATCTTGGTAATCATATATTCTATCAACAAGATCAATTACTCGTGGCAAATCTCCATTTGACAGCCCAAACGCAGACAGATCAAATCTTTTTATTCTTCTCACCACTGCCTTCTTTGACAATTTCTCATCACCAGGATTATCGCCAAAGCCAGCAATCAGTAAGGCTTTACTTGTATCCAAATCAAAAGGACTTTTATCATGTTGATAAAGAAGGCACAATCTCGACATAGCATCTGAAAATGTTAGTAGTTCTTTTTCCTTTTGAGTTTTCGCAATAACTATTACCAAAGCAACTATCACCGCTGCAGCAACGCCTAATCCAATCCACAACCCTTTTTTGCTTTTGGGTTTGTCCTTTGGCTGATGAGATAGCGGGTCAAGCCCGCTATGAGGTTCTTGCGGAGCAGGTTTAGAATTATTGGGCGAAGTGGTCAGAATGCTTCCTGTCACTACGGCACCTTCGTCATCGTCGATGGGCGGCGGCGTTTCGGCTATTTTCGGCAAAGGAACAGCCTCGAACGGCCTCAATGCAGGCCGCTTCTGAGGGTCTTTCTCCAAATACGGCGCAAGGAAGCCCTGCCATGCCGCTGGAACAGCAGAAAGGTCGAACGGCAACTCCACGATGCCCTTGCGGATAGTGTAATCATCACTGCTGGTGGCATCGTAAGGCGCAGTGCCCGAGACCAGCTGAGCAAAAGTCACGGCCAAAGAATAGATGTCGGTGCGGTAGTCGATGTTTTTGGTGTCCCTCACCTGCTCAGGGCTCATATACATTAGTGTGCCCATCATCGTACCCGTGCGCGTCATCGACATACTTTCCTTCAGCTTGGCTATGCCGAAATCAAGCAATTTGACATTGCCCCAGTTGTCGAGGAAAATGTTCGACGGCTTGATGTCGCGATGAACAATGCCTTTGCTATGGGTGTAATTAAGGGCCGATATGATCTGGTTCCACCACTTGCTCAGTTCTTCATCCGTAAAACGGCGGCCTTTTTTCAATAGTGCCTCCAAATCATCGCCTTCAAGATACTCCATGACAATGCAATGGCGGTTGTCGATATAGCCATAACCATATACTTGCCTGATGTTGGGATGGTCAAGCTTGACCATCACCAAGGCTTCGTTATGGAAGCGTTCCACAATCTGTTCGTTGTTCGACAGGCTCGCGCTGAGAATCTTCACAGCCGCAGGCTTGCCTATCTCGTTCTCGGCATACCACACCTCGGCCATACCGCCTTCGCCCAACTTCCGCTGGAGCGTAAATCCGTTAATTGTTTTTCCTATCATTCGTGTTAGATTTTATTCCTCTAAGTCAGTTTTATTCGGAAAGCGCTAGGCGGAATCCGTTGCGGTCGCATCTGGAATCGGGGGAAAAATAGCCTCGTGACGATACTCGGCAAAATCCCTCATAGCCACTCCAACAACCGCCACGCAACACACGGTAAGAGCCTTGCTCCGGCCCTTGAGGATTATTT
>JAGDCN010000124.1 GCA_017958525.1 Bacteroidales bacterium | reverse complement strand
GCCAATTCAACTGGACACCCGAGCAGCGCGCCCGACTGGAGAAAGCTATGGACACTATCTTCGGCTATACCAGTACGAGCAGCAACACAAGCACAACCAGCATTCTGGCTCAAGCTGTCCGCGACTGCGACCCGCTGCAACGCCCCTACATCACAACCTCGCCGCTCTACGGATGGGGACATCCCGAATGCACCACCCACGGAGACAGCCACTACTGGGGCGTATGGTGGGGCGAAGAGCCCTTCGAGAAATACAAGGAAAAGACGGGCCGCTTTATGAGCGAGTACGGTTTCCAGAGCTATCCCATGCTTTCGACAATCAAGCAATTCTGCCCCGAGGACCAGCTCAGCATCGACTCCCCTACCCTGCGCAACCACCAGAAGCACGCCCGCGGACGCGAGATTATCGACAAAGCGATGCTACGCTACTACGGTTTCGACAGCCACACACTGAGCCTTAAAGACTACGCCTACGTCAGCCAGTTGCTGCAGGCCTGGGGCACCGGCTACGGCATACTGTGCCACCTCACCGACCCGCGCTGCAGCGGCACCCTCTACTGGCAGCTCAACGACTGCTGGCCCGTGGCAAGTTGGTCGTCAATCGACTATTATGGCAACTGGAAAGCGCTGCACCACCGCGCCCAGGAGCTCTATGCCGACACCGCCGACCTCCCCGAATGGCAGCGTTACTACAGTGTTTACCCCAAAGACCGTCACTACGACAAGCCCAATTTCCACTATTATACGAGAATTGAGGACGGCAAGCTGAATGTATATTTCCAGGCCCTCGCCGACATCTATGACGTGTGCCTCGAAACCACGCCGCACATCGACGGCCACTTCACACACAACTTCTTCAACCTCAAACGCAATCAGTTCATAAAGACCACACTGGTTCCAGTCGATCCGAATGCCGATATAAGCAACATTCAAATCGATGTAACGACACTCAACCAACTCTATCGACCCAACGGCAAATAGATAACTTTTTTGGTCTCGAAATAAGGTTCCTCAAAATAATCCGATATATCAAACATCCTCACCTTCTTGCGGAAGGGAGCAATTTCTTCGGTCAGATCGCCACCTTTCAGGTATATGATGCCGTTACGAAGCTTGTGGTAGTGTATGTCCGAAATCTTACCCTTCACCCAGCCAACAAACTGTGACAAATCAGTAACAGCGCGGGAGACGATAAAATCAAAATCGCGATCGACTTGCTCGGCGCGTATCTGCTCAGCAGTTACGTTCGTCAGTTCCAGTTGTTCCGCCACATCCTTCACCACTTTGATTTTCTTGCCTATTGAATCGACAAGATAAAAATTGGCGTCGGGAAACATAATGGCCAACGGTATGCCTGGGAAACCGCCACCGGTGCCGAGATCCATTATGTCCGCCATCGTCTTAAACTGTATCACCTTTGCAACCGACAGCGAATGCAACACGTGGTGCTCCACAAAATTGTCCATATCTTTGCGACTGATGACATTGATTTTCGAATTCCAGTCGGCGTAAAGTTCCGGAAGAGCGGCAAACTGTTCCTTTTGCCGGTTGCTGAGCTGCGGAAAGTATTTGAGGATTAAGTCCATCTAACTTAAATATTTAAAAACCACTTTTTGCCAGGCACTTGTCGAGGGCAGCGGTAATTGCCTCGCGGTCAAGATGCTGTCCTATGAACACAAGCTTCTGCATACGGTCGCCGTATGTGTCGTCCCAGTCGCGCTGCAAGTCAGGATTGCGCAGCATAAAGTCATACAATTCATTGTCAGGCATAGTGGCATACCACTGACCTGTGTCGCGCAACGAGACCTGCTTGCCTGCCTGTTCAAAGAGGTAGCACGTGTCGGGTTCTGACAGAAACCAGCATATACCTTTGGCACGAATGATGCCCTTCGGCCATTGACGTGCGATGAACTCATCGAAACGGGCTATATTCATCGGCTCCCGACGATAATAAACAAAGGTACTGATACCGTATTCTTCGGCTTCGCCTTCGTCGTGATCGTGGTGGTGGTGATGATGGTCGTGATGGTCGCGATGGTGGTGATGGTCGTGGTCATCGGCATCATCATCGTCGTCATCAT
>JAGDCN010000123.1 GCA_017958525.1 Bacteroidales bacterium | reverse complement strand
CGTCAGGCAAAGAAGATGATGGATGAGTGGAACAAGCTGGATCAATATCTGCTGGTCAAATATATGGACGGCAACGTCAAGAAGGAAGAGAACGGCAAGTTCAAACGTACCGAGTTTGGTGGCTGCGCTTCGCCCAACCAGCCCGAATATCCCCAGTGGTTCTATCGCCTGATTGTCAAAGACCACGGCAACATCATTCAAGAGAAGTAGTTTCTAACCTTAGCTTTAACCTTAACATTAACCTTAACTTGCGTTCGCCTAAGTTAAAGTCAATGTTAAGGTTAAAGTATTATTATGCAAACAATGAAAAAGCATATTCTTCTTGTCTTCGTTATCTCATTTTTCAGTTTTCAAATATCAACTTCCCAAGCCTGCACCAACTTTATTTGCAGTCGTGGTGCATCGGTTGATGGGAGTACAATGATAACCTACGCTGCCGACAGCCATACGCGCTACGGGCAGCTGCGCTACCACAAGGGCGGCGACCATCAGCCTGGCGAGATGGTGCGTCTCTACAACTACGGTAGCCTGAAGTTCCAGATTGAGATACCGCAGGCGGCACACACCTACAACGTTGTTGGATTCATCAATGAATGCCAGCTGGCCATAGGCGAAACTACTTGGGGCGGTATCAGCCCACTGGACAAAGGCAACGCCGAAGGCATAGACTACGGCAACCTTATCTACCTTGCCCTGCAGCGCGCAAAGAACTGCCGCGAGGCCATCAAGGTTATGGCCGAACTCGTTGAAACCTACGGCTATGCCGACGGAGGCGAAAGTTTCTCGCTTGCCGACCCCAATGAGGTATGGATATTCGAGATTACAAGCAAAGGGCACTTCGAGAAGGGTGCTGTGTGGGTGGCGCGCCGTGTGCCCGACGGCTATGTCTGCGGCCACGCCAACCAAGCCCGCATCACCACCTTCCCGCAAGAAGTAAAGAAATCGCACAAGAGCATCAGCAGCAAGAATCTGAAGTACATCTTCGAACCCGAAGTGGAGTGTGTCTATGCCACCGATGTCGTCAGTTTTGCCAAAAAGAACGGCTTAGCAATATTCGCGATGCCTCCAAAGAACACCGATGCCGACTTCTCCTTTGCCGACACATACAATCCCTTGACCTTCTCTGGCCTCCGCGCCTGCGAAGCGCGTGTGTATGCAATGTTCAACCGTTGTGCCGACGGGATGCAGCGCTATGAGAAATTCGCTATGGGTGACAAGAACGCCGAGCGTCTGCCCCTGTGGGTCAAACCCAACCGCAAGCTCAGTGTACAGGACATTATGGAGCTGATGCGCGACCACTTTGAAGGCACTCCGATGGATATGACGGGCGATGTGGGTGCCGGCCCGTTCCATTGCCCCTATCGCTGGCGTCCGATGGACTTCGAAGTCGATGGACAGAAGTATGTCCACGAGCGTGCCATATCTACACAACAGACTGGATTCTCATTTGTTGCACAATGTCGCGACTGGCTGCCCGACAAGCTTGGTGGTATAATTTGGTTTGGAGTCGATGATACCTACTCGACCGTCTATTGTCCTATGTTCTGCGGCATCACGCAGGTGCCTATCTGCTTTGAAGAGGGTAACGGCTCAATGGCCGAATATTCGGAAACGTCGGCATTCTGGCTCTTCAACCGTGTCAGCAACTTCTGCTATCTGCGTTATGATTCGATGATTGTAGATGTGCGCCGTGAACAGGCAAGTCTAGAAAAGGATTTCATCCGTATTGTAGAAGGTGTCAGCAGTCAGTATGCAAACTACGAAGATGTTCGCCTGGTGGCGGCTCTCAACAAAACCAGCAACCGCTGCGCTGAACAGATGATGAATCAGTGGACTGCACTCGACCGACTGTTGTTGATGAAGTATATAGACGGCAACATTAAGACCGTCGAGAACGGTCGCATCAAGACCACGCCGACCGGCGTAGTCACAGGCCTCAAACAGCCGCCCTATCCAGAATGGTTCTACCGCCAGATTGTCAACGACCACGGGGAAACAATTAAAGCAACAAAATGAAAATGAGCACAGGGTCACGTCTTTTAAAGATATTTGCAGTTGCTGTTGCAGCAGTTATACTGCTTACGTCTTTCCAAAAACGTGCTCCGCGTTTCGAAGATCTTTACGAATGCTACATCATTATCGATGCTGAGGTTTCAAACTACGAAGAAGACGATTTCGAACAGGTTGATTATGAAGAATTGATGTCTATAATATCACGTGCCAAACGGAGCTTCGGAGGATTTGTACCGGCAAAAGAAGTCCATCTTTTCGACGATGAAGGTATTCGCTACCGTATGTATGTCAGCAGTTCATTCCGGTTTATCCGCATCGACAGCAATTATTTCAAATTGTCGAAAAGCAGGGCAAAAAGGCTTAAGAAACTGATTGCTGTTTAGTAGAAAAATTTTTATATTGCCTTTTTGTTGTATCTTTGCAAATATATTATATCTATTATATAAACACTTTTATTAACTTATGGAATTTAAACTCAACACTATAGATGAAGCGATAGAAGATTTCAGAGAGGGCAAATTTGTGATTGTGGTGGATGATGAGGACCGCGAAAACGAAGGGGATTTCATAATTGCGGCAGAAAAAATTACCCCTGAGAAGGTTAATTTTATGCTCAAGAACGGACGTGGTGTATTGTGTGCACCCATCACTGAGCAGAGATGCCACGAGCTGAATCTTGATATGCAGGTTCACGACAACACGTCGCTGCTGGGTACGCCTTTCACTGTGACCGTCGATTTGCTTGGCAACGGATGTACCACAGGCGTGAGTATGCACGACAGGGCAATGACTATCAAGGCATTGGCAGATGACAGCACGACAGCCGACGATTTGGGTAGGCCTGGTCACATCAACCCTTTGCGTGCCCGCGACGGTGGTGTGCTGGTTAGAGCTGGCCACACCGAGGCGGCAGTTGATTTGGCCCGACTGGCAGGCTTGAAACCGTGCGGTGCTCTGATTGAAATTATCAACGACGATGGTACTATGGCACGTATGCCACAGCTGCAAGAAGTGGCAAAACGTTTTGGGCTTAAAATAGTAACTATCAAAGATTTGATTTCCTACCGTGTCGCCCACGAATCATTGATTCGAAAAGAAGAAGAAGTATTCCTTCCCACCGAGTGGGGTGAATTTCAGCTGATTGCCTATACGCAACTTAACAACGGAGCCACTCATCTTGTATTGAAAAAAGGCGATTGGAACGAAGAGGAACCGCTTATGGTGCGTGTCCACTCCAGCTGCGCAACTGGCGACATCTTCGGTTCGTGCAAGTGTGACTGCGGAAAACAGTTGCATAGCGCAATGGAGATGATCGAAAAAGAGGGCAAAGGCCTTGTCCTGTATATGAGTCAGGAGGGACGTGGCATAGGATTGGTCAACAAACTGAAAGCCTACCATTTACAGGAGCAGGGGTTCGACACCGTCGATGCCAACCTAAAGCTTGGTTTCAAAGCTGACGAACGCGACTATGGCATTGGAGCACAGATTCTGCGCGACCTCGGTGTGAAGAAAATGCGTCTGATCACCAACAACCCTGTCAAACGTAGAGGACTGGAAGGTTACGGATTGGAAATCATTGAAACATTGCCAATTGTGGTGGAACCCAACAAGTACAATGAGAAATACCTGAAAACAAAACAAGAAAGAATGGGTCATACACTCAATCTTAAATAATTATTTTTTAAGTTTTTATAAACCCTCTATTAATTTATTAATAAAATATATTCCCGTATTTATAAAAAATATAGTAACTTTGCATCCGCAAAAATAGTTATTATTTTTCAGCAAAGCAATGTTCGATTTTGAGACAACACTAAGCGGAATTGACTACAAAATAAGACAGTTGATAGAACAGAACAACCGTCTCAAGCAGGATATTGCGAGGCTGACAGAAAATAATGAAGAACTAACGGAAAAAATTAAAAGTCAAGAAAATATAATAATAGATTTAAAACAAGAAAACGAAATAATAAAATTAAGGAATACGCTTGTTCAAAAGGGCGATTCAGCAGAAATAAAGCTCAAGATCAATCAAATGATCCGCAATATTGACAAAAGTTTGATGTTATTAACCAAAGTAGATTGACCTGATGGAGAGTGTATCTGTTACAGTGAATATATTGGAACGCAGCTACAAACTGACGATATCACCGCAGGAGGAAACCTACCTGCGCGATGCAGCTGCATTGATAGACGCACAGGCCAAAATGTTCAAGAAGCAGTATGGACATCGCGATAACCAGGACCTGCTGGCAATGGTGGCACTGGCACAAGTAACAGAATTGAAGAAGACACAGGACAGTCTTAAATATAAAGATAACGAACTGATAGAGAAGCTCACAGAGATTGACTCTATGCTGAACAACAACCTGCATCCCACCCAAAACAGTTTGTAAACTCAACACCATTTACAAACCGAGTTTGCTCAGGGGTGGGTAGGTTAGCCTGCCGTAAGGAGGGCAAAAAAGCTGAGACACCCGGCGCTCAAATCCTATAGTATCAGAGTTTACCATAACTCTCGGAGGGTAGCGATGCAGGTTTATTTGCCGAAGACGTTCTGAGTACAGCGGATTCCACAAAACATTTAAAAACAATTATGAACCCACTAGTGATGATTATCATTGGATTGGTAGTAGGTGCCGGTGCAGGAATAGCTGCCACGACTACCATCCTCAGAAACAAGCTGCTGAGTAAAAGCCAGCAAGTACTTAAGGATGCCGAAGAAAAAGGCGAGGTGATCAAGAAAGATAAGATCCTGCAAGCCAAAGAGAAATATCTTCAGATGAAGAGCGAATACGACAAGCAGGCCAACGAACGCAACAGCAAACTACAGCAGCAGGAACAAAAACTTAAACAACGCGAACAAGCTCTTGCCCAGAAGGTTGAAGATCTCCAGAAAAAAAGCAATGAACTGAAAAGTGCCAGTGAGAATCTGAACAGCCAGATTGAAGTGCTGAACAGACGTAAGGAGGAAACCGAGAAAGTCTATAAGCAAAGCATTGAAAAACTGGAACATATTGCAGGACTGACAGCTGAAGAGGCAAAGCAGCAATTGGTGGAGATGATGACAGACGATGCTCGCGCAGAGGCTTCAAACACAATTCTGGACATCGTCGAAGAAGCCAAAATAACAGCCAACGATCAGGCAAAAAAGATTGTTATCGAATCTATCCAACGCACCGCAACAGAACACGCCATTGAAAATACTGTCAGCGTTTTCAATCTTGAAAACGAAGAGGTTAAAGGTCGTATCATTGGCCGCGAGGGTCGCAACATCCGCACACTTGAATCCTTGACTGGCGTCGAGGTTATAATCGACGATTCGCCCGATGCAATAATCCTCTCCGGCTTCGACCCCATCCGCCGCGAAATTGCCCGTTTGTCGCTGCACAAGCTGGTTACCGATGGCCGCATCCACCCTGCACGCATCGAAGAAGTGGTGGCAAAAACACGTAAACAGATTGAACAGGAGATAACAGAGGTTGGCAAACGCACCTGCATCGACTTGGGTATCAATAATATGAACCACGAGCTAATGCGTATGGTGGGTCGTATGAAATACCGCTCGTCTTACGGCCAGAACCTGCTGCAGCACAGTCGTGAGGTGGCCAACCTGGCCGCCACTATGGCCGCTGAACTAGGATTAAATCCGAAACTGGCGAAACGTGCCGGCTTGTTGCACGATATTGGCAAGGTACCTGAAAACGAGCCTGATTTGCCACACGCAATACTGGGTATGCGTCTGGCAGAGAAATACAAAGAGCATCCTGACGTATGCAACGCTATTGGCGCACACCACGATGAAACCGAAATGACCAGTCTGCTTTCGCCTATCATCCAGGTATGCGACGCCATCAGCGGTGCCCGTCCCGGTGCCCGCCGCGAGGTTGTAGAGGCCTATATTAACCGCCTCAATAAGCTCGAAGAAATGGCAATGACCTATCCCGGCGTTGTGAAGACCTACGCCATCCAAGCTGGCCGCGAACTACGCGTCATCGTCGGTGCCGAAAAAGTCAGCGACGTAGAAGCCAACAAACTGAGCTATGACCTGTCGCGTCAGATCCAGAGCGAAATGACCTATCCAGGCCAGATCAAAGTAACCGTAATCCGCGAAACCCGCGCCGTAAACTACGCAAAATAAAAAAGCGATGCTTAACGCAATCCATTGGAATGTTGACCCTGTAATTTTTCACATCGGTTCCTTCGGGGTTCGCTGGTATTCACTGGGATTCCTTTTCGCATTCCTGCTGGGATATCTGATTATCTCACGAATGTTTAAACGCGAGAAAGTCAATACCAAATACCTCGACTCGTTATTGGTGTATATCTTTCTGGCTGTGCTGATTGGCGCACGGCTGGGGCATTGCCTATTCTATCAACCTGACTATTTCCTTACTAAAAGTCACTGGATTGAGATTATTCTTCCATTCGGTCACGATAACGGCGGATGGCACTTTACAGGCTATGAAGGATTGGCCAGCCACGGTGCCGCAATAGGCATTCTGGTGGCATTATGGCTGTTCTTCCGCAAACATCGTATGAATCCTGTATGGATCGTCGATCGCTTGGTTATCGTAATTGCCCTTGGAGGTGCATTTATCCGACTGGGCAACCTAATGAACAGCGAGATATATGGCGTTGCTACCGATCTGCCTTGGGGTTTCATCTATGAACGCAACCACGAGACACTTCCCAAACACCCGACCCAAATATATGAGTCGCTCAGCTACTTTATCATCTTCCTGGTTTGTTTGATTGTCTATCGCAAAAAGGACGGCAAACTGCGTCCTGGAGCCCTGTTTGGCTGGTGGCTGATAGCCCTGTTCGGTGTCCGCCTTTTAATTGAATTTGTCAAAGAAGAACAAGTTTCTTTCGAAAAAGGAATGACACTTGATATGGGTCAATGGCTCAGCATTCCGTTCATACTGCTGGGTATATGTTTCTGCATACTGGCTTACAAAAACAAATTCAACGACAAGATTTTTTTGAAAAAAGACGATAAAATCCTAAAAAAATGAAACAACTAATACTGATCCGCCACGGCGAAAGCGAATGGAATAAACTGAATCTTTTTACCGGTTGGACCGACGTCGATTTGACCGAAGCAGGCCGCAAGGAGGCCTACGAAGCTGGTCTGCTGCTCAAAAAAGAGGGTTTTCGTCCACAAATGTGCTACACATCATATTTAAAACGTGCTGTACGCACTCTTAATCAGGTGCTTGAAGCAATGGATATGGACTACCTGCCTGTAGAGAAAAGCTGGCGACTGAACGAAAAAAGCTATGGTGCCATCCAAGGTTTAAACAAGGCCGATACTGCCAAGAAATACGGCGATGACCAGGTGCTTCTATGGCGGCGCAGTTTCGACGTGCAACCTCCCGCACTGGATTTGCACGACGAGCGTAGCCCTCGTATGGATCCGCGCTATGCAGAACTCAGCGACAGCGAAATTCCGTTGACCGAGTCGCTCAAGGACACCATCGCTCGCTTGATGCCTTACTATAAAGATGTTATCCTAAAAGCATTTGATCGTTACAATAGCGTGATGGTGGTTGCTCACGGCAACAGTCTGCGCGGCATCGTCAAAGAGTTGCGAGATATGACAAATGAGGAGATTATCAAATTCAACATCCCTACCGCAGTACCATATATTTTTGAATTTAACGACCAAATGCAGCTTCAGAAACACTACTTTTTAGGCGACCCTGAAGAAATTCGCAAAAAAATGGAAAGTGTTGCAAACCAAGCAAAAAAGAAATAAAAAGCATTGTTTTTGACTGCAAAAAGAAAAAAAATTTTGTCAGAATACAAAAAGTTAGTACTTTTGCAGCCGATTTCAATGAGGTTAGAAATGCAATTTCGAGATTCGGAATTCATCATTCAACATTGACCACGGAGAGGTGGGTGAGTGGCTGAAACCAACAGTTTGCTAAACTGTCGTACTCGATTAGGGTACCGGGGGTTCGAATCCCCCCTTCTCCGCAAAACGCCCCAAACTAAGAGGCGTTTTTTTAATGACACATCGCGGGATGTAGCGTAGTCCGGTTATCGCGCCTGCTTTGGGAGCAGGAGACCCCCAGTTCGAATCTGGGCATCCCG
>JAGDCN010000122.1 GCA_017958525.1 Bacteroidales bacterium | reverse complement strand
GGGTGTCACCCAGCAGTTTGCGAGTACGGGCTTCAAATTCTTCAATCTCCTCTATAGAATAAGTGTTGCCGAGCGAAAGCATAGGGAAACGGTGTTCAACCTGACGAAAGGTTTTGTTGATTTCGCCACCGACGCGCTTGGTGGGCGAGTTGGGCGACGCCAGTTCAGGATACTGACGTTCCAAATCTGTCAATTCGCGAAGGAGGGCATCGAATTCAAAGTCACTCACAAGCGAGCGGTCGTTCATATAGTACTCATAGTTGTACTTGTCGATCAGCCGTGTAAGTTGGTCAATACGCTGCCTGGCATCGTCGTTTTCTATGTTGCTGAAAAGGTCCAAGGAAAAGAAATTTGAAAGTTAAAATTAAGAATTAAGTAATCGTTAAATAATTAGGTAATAATTTCTCCTGCTCGCTTTGCTTGCGAAATCTTGTAAATTAATTCCGCCTTCGGCGGTAAGTTGACATAGTTATCATTTTACGTTATTGTTTAACTATAACTAACTAAAGCAATAGTATTCAAACATTTATACACCGAAGCATCCGTCATCTGTTCAATCTGTTTGCAAGTTCACGCGCCTCTTTGATATTGTCTTCTATCGAGCAATAGGTCCAACTGCCATAACGGCCTATCGAATAAACGCCGTAATGCGCCAACGAATCCTTTTTGTTTTTGACATCCACAATTGATTTTTCCGTAATATGCACATATGCCGGATTCATTATGACCGATTCGTGGTCAACGACCTTCTGGTTCTTACTGATCAATCCCGCAGCAAGCATATCCTCCAGCACTCTGTCGTAATACTTATCAGGATCGATGTTTTCATTGCCGGAAAATCCAATCTCAACATAGACAGATGTCCTGTCCTGCGAAAGAATATTGTCGTAAAACCCGACGCGATAAAAAACATATTTTCCTTCAGGGAAATAAATCCAATGAGGTTCGGTCACAGGGCCCTTGCAGTCAAAACCGATATTAAACACGAGCACTTGGTTCCAAGAATAAACTCTCTTGTCATACTCTATGCCACACAAATCCAAAAGTTTAGGGAACGGCAACGTCGAGACCAGACGGTCATAATGCATAGTCTGACCATCCTTGGTCGTCACATTCCTGTTCTTGATATCGATTGCAACAACTGCAGAATTCAGTCTGATTTTGCTTTCATCAAGGTTTGCGACAATGCTCTTAACATATTCAAACGCACCCTGTTTGGGATAGACAAAAGTGGCATTATAAGAGTTGTTGTTTTCAGACTTGAAATTTTTGATGATTTCCTCCTTTTCAGCATAAGGGAAAAACCTGCCCATAGCATCTTTGTCCAATCGGTTCAAATCGCAGGCATAAAGCTTTGTGTTGTATGGAATCAAAAACTTCTCAGCTATTGCGGCACCAAACTTGCAATAGAGCATCTCTTTGAAATTGCTGTACTCAGTTTGGCTGTTGTTGAACAAGTCATATAGACATTCTATCAGTTCTTCTTTAGACAGTTGGTGTATGTTCTTTTGGAATGGGTACTCTACCAGCAGATCCTTATACTTGATTTTCGTGTTCTTTACAGGTTCCACCAAGTCTTCTTCAGATATATCCCGCATTATCATTTCCTCTATTTCCTTGTCCTGGAAATGAAAGAAATGTCCAGAATAGTCCCACACAAAACCGTTTTTCTTCGTCGTTTTGCAATAGCCTCCTATGCTATCTGTACTTTCCAATACAGTGTAATCGTTGTTTGAAAACCAGGCATACGACAGACCAGAAACTCCTGCACCAACAATTATATCATTCATAATAAATTAACTTTAACTTCAGAATCAACTTTAACTTTGACTTTAACTTTAACTTCAGAATGTATTAACTAAGACGAAAACCTTGAATTAACTTTAACCTTGACCTTAACCTTAACTTCAGATAGAATTAACGAAAACAAAAACGAAAACCATAACCTTTCAACCCTGAAACCTTTCAACCTTTAACAAACGTTTCTCCCTTGAAATTGAATGAGACTGGACCAGTAAGGGTTACATCGATAAAGGCTTTGCCTGTAGGATTGAAATCCACTTTAAAGTCGCCACCACGAGTCACAAGATTTCTGTTGCCACTCACAATGGCAGATGCAGTAACACCTGTTCCACAAGCCCAGGTCTCGTCCTCCACACCACGCTCGTAAGTTCTTACGAACAGACGTCCATCAGGCAAATCCTCAATAAAATCGACATTGGTGCCTTCAGGGAAAACACTAGAAAGATTACGCAAACGACGTCCTTCACCACAAACATCAAAATGTTCCAAATCATTGACACGCTGTACAAAATGTGGAGAACCTGTATCAAGGAACCACCCATCCAGACAACGACGGATAGAGTCCACAGCGACATCACACATCCCAAGACGCACAATACCAATATTTTCAGTTTCGTGCCAGATTAGTATCTCAGCGTGGTGTGGGCCATCAAAGCCAATAAAATCAAGCACACGACGACCCGAGTTTGCATCTATATGCCCTAAACCAAGATTTGCGGCAAACGCAGAAATACAGCGTCCTCCGTTGCCGCACATAGAGCCTATGCGGCCGTCACTATTGTAGTATGTCATTGCAAAATCAAAACCCTCGGCGTTGTCCAACGTCATCAGCCCATCGGCGCCAATACCGAAACGCCTGTGACACAAACGCTCAATCTGTTCAATAGTCAAATGAGGATTGTTGCCCCTAATATCCAACAGCACAAAATCATTCCCTGCACCATCATATTTATAAAAACGAAGCGTCTTCATATCAACAATTTAACATACTATAATTATTCATAATCATAAACCTCCTCCTGTTCAAGACTAAACTCCTCGTCGATAATCCTTTTGCGCGAAAGCAGCACAAATGCAGAACAGATAATGATAGAAAAGAAAATGATGGCATATACCATACATTCAATACGTTCAGCATTGGGAATAACAGAGCGTCCTGCAATAAGATTGATCTGACGCGGCATCGACGCAAGTACCGCCGACGCCAAACCTTTGGGAATCATTATCGAAACAATATATCGATCAGTGGGAGTGTTTTTGCGGCCCACAAAAGCGATAAGGATAAAACGCCCAACAAAAATGGCAGCAGCAACAACAAGCCCGTATAGCAGAGCCATAGAGTCAGTAAAAGGAATACTGATGCCGATATAGACAAAAAAGAAAGTCTTGAGAATAAAGACTATTTCCTTGAAAAAAGACTTTTCATTCACTTCCAGCGACTCCATCCGAGGACGACGCCTGCCGTAAATCTTGCGCAGAAAAGAGAACTCAAAATAAGAAGAGTTTCCAAGCACAACACCGAAAGCAAGCGCCGCTATGGCACCACTATATCCAAGTGCCTCGGTGACACCGTAAATCACAAAGACAAAAGCCGGAGTAAGAAACATTGAGTTCTGCAGACGTCGTACGCGCTGCAACATCCCCGACCATATCATTCCGCCAAGTACACCAAGTATAAGAGCCATAAAAAACGAAGCCAGCACATTGCCTATAATGCTCGCAAAACGGATTTCACCAAGCTTGAAACCCTCCATAATGGCAAGCGCGACAACAATACACAGCACTGCCGAAATCGCCGATTCAAGCGTCAATACCGTACGCGTGCGGTCGCCAACCCTCATTTGGCGCACCATAGGTATCACAATCGAAGCACCCGTACCACCGACCATACTGCCCAGCAGAAACGACGACATCCATTCCATACCCGCCAGATAGTGCGACACCAACGCGGAAATTGTCATAGTGAGAATGAACGAATAAAACATCACCTGCACCACGCCAACCCAATATCGACGCAAATCGTCGATATGCATATCTATACCGCTATCTACGAGAATAAAAACAAGCGTAATCGAAGCAAACAACCCTCCCATAGGTCCAAGCATATCAGGAGTAAGCCATCCCAACACAGGACCCAGAACAATACCAATAGCTACCAAAAAAAGTACATCGGGCACCCTTCGGCGGCTGAAAATAGCCGAAAACAAATGGGCACAGAAAATAAGCACACCCAAAAAGATGAAAATCAACCACGTACTATTGACAGCAAAATCGGACACCAGTTATTAATTGTTGATAAGTTTTATGTTGATAAGTTTAAAGGTTGGAGGGTTTAAATCAATTAAAAAAGATTAAACTATAGTTAAATATAAGGTTTAAGCTGATACTAAAAATCAATATCCGGGAATAGTTTTCGCAGAGAAAGGATTGCAGGATTGACCTTATAAAGCTCATCAAATTTCTCACGCGGCATATAAGCCTTGTGCTCAACCCGCTCAGCAACAACATTCACCCTGAACTGCAATGAATCGTTGCCCGTCGATTCCCTCAAAAAGCCAAGGATACGGTTCTGATATTCACGAAACAGCGAGTCAAAATAAAAATTGGGAACTTTGATAAAAAACAGATTGTTGTTTTTAAGTTCTACCTCCTTGCCTGACAGCAAAGCAACAAACTTCTCATCATCCCCGTTACGCTCAACAAGCTCCTTCCACAACTCCTCAAGACGCTCCTGCGTAAGCGGCTCTACAGTACGGTTTTCAAGCGATTTCAACTCCACAGGTTTCCCACCTGTATTAATCGAAATGGACGTAAACCTGCGATGCGGAATGCCCACCGCCGCAACGGCAGCCTCCACATCCTCACGATCAGACTCCTTTTCTTCACACTCCGCTTTCGGTTCCTCTTTTTCCGCTTTCTTCTCTTCGATTTCCCTATTGCGATTCCCGTTCTCAGTTGTTTTCTGTTCAATTATATGTTCCGCCTCCGGCGATCTTGCTATCTATCCGGCAGTTTGGGCTTGAAGATTTTTGGTGAGGGCTGCGAGTTTCATCAATGCCACCTCTACAAACAAACGTTTGTTGTTGGCTTCACGGAAACGATACTCGTATTCCGATGCAATCTCCAAGTACTTCATCAACAGACCAAGTCCACAACCAGCCGACTGTTCAGCATAGCGTTTGCGGTTTGCCTCGCTGACTTCAAGTAGTTTGTGTGTGGCGGGATCAATGGCGACCACAAGGTTGCGCAGATGTTCCGTTAGACCGGTGATGAAATGTTGGCCATCAAACCCCTTGTCGATAATCTCCTGATAAAGATTAAGCACCTCTGCGACATTGCCGTTGCGGAAATGGTCCACAAAGCGGAAATAGTAGTCGCTGTCAAGCATATTCAAGTTCTCTAGACAGAGTTGCTTAGTCAAATTTGAGCCTGTGAAACTCACCAGTTGGTCAAAGGTCGAAAGTGCGTCGCGCAGTCCACCCTCTGCTTTGCGTGCAATCACCTGCAATGCTTCGGGTTCAAAGGTCACCCCCTCGATGTTGGCGACATATTCGAGGTGTTTGACAATGTCTTCGGTCTCGATACGCTTGAAGTCGAATACTTGGCATCGCGACAGAATGGTAGGAATAATCTTGTGTTTCTCTGTGGTTGCGAGAATGAATTTGGCGTATGCCGGCGGCTCTTCAAGGGTCTTCAAAAAAGCATTGAAGGCTGCCTGCGAAAGCATATGCACCTCATCTATGATATAGACCTTGTATTTCCCTGTCTGCGGTGGGATGCGCACCTGCTCCACAAGTGTACGTATGTCGTCAACCGAATTGTTAGACGCGGCATCAAGTTCGAAGATATTCATCGACTGTCCGCTGTCGAAAGAACGGCACGATTCACAGGTACCGCAAGCCTCAGTGTCTGGTGTCAAGTTTGTACAATTGATAGTCTTTGCGAGAATACGCGCGCAGGTCGTCTTACCCACGCCACGTGGACCGCAGAACAGAAAAGCCTGCGCCAGTTGTCCGCTGCGAATGGCGTTTTTCAACGTAGTGGTGATATGCGACTGCCCCACCACGCTGTCGAAAGTCGCCGGACGATACTTACGCGCTGATACTATGAAGTTTTGCATAAAATTACATACATTAATTCAATTTGCAAATTTACGAAAAAAAATCCAAACAATGCAAATATCATTTTTTTTGCAAAAATATGGAGACAAACAATGAAGGCAAACAGTCATCTGACTGTTTGCCTTCACTCGCATATCAAAGTGTTTGTTTACCAGAGCTGCGCCCGTTTGTCGGGATCGAGCCACATTTTATTGCCTTCTTTGACTTCCCAAGCATCGTGGAATTCGCCGATATGCGGTAGGGTCACGTTGACACGGTTGCAAGCCAGCGAATGGACATCCATTTGGGTCAGCTGGAGAATACCCTCTGGACGGATATTCGATGCCCATACAGCAGCGTATGCCAGGAAAAAGCGCTGCTGTGGAGTAAATCCATCCATTTTTTCCTTGTTAATTTGGCCTTTCTCCATAGCATTCATCATAGCAAGGTGGCTGACGTGCAGACCGCCGTTGTCGGCAATATTCTCACCAAGGGTGAGGGCACCGTTGGCATATGTCTCAGGATCATCAAGAACCTTGACAGCATTGAAAGCGTCAATAAGAACCTGCTTGTTGTTGTCGAAATTCTTGGAGTCTTCCTCGGTCCACCAGTCGTTGAGGTTGCCGTCCTTGTCATAGTTGCGGCCCTGGTCGTCGAAACCGTGGGTCAGCTCGTGACCGATGACAACTCCGATAGCACCATAGTTGGCGGCATCGTCGGCGTCAAACTGGAAGAAAGGAGGCTGAAGGATAGCTGCGGGGAAACAGATTTCGTTGGTGGTCGGGTTGTAATAGGCGTTGACAGTCTGCGGAGTCATACCCCATTCGTCGCGATCGACAGGCTTGTTGATTTTGCTAAGCATATAGTCCATATCGAACTCGTTGCTACGGACAATATTGGCATAGTAACTGTCGTCCTTGATCTCAAGTCCGCTGTAGTCGCGCCATTTGTTGGGATATCCAATCTTGACATAGATGGTGCCAAGTTTGGCGTGTGCGTTGGCCTTGGTCTGATCGGTCATCCAAGTAGCCATATCGATACGCTGTCCAAGAGCTTCGATAAGGTTGTTGACGAGGACCTCCATACGCTGCTTTGCCTCTGCAGGGAAATATTTTTCAACATAGAGTTTGCCAAGAGCTTCGCCCATAGCGCCATCAACAACGTCGGTGACACGTTTCCAGCGGGGACGGTTGACTTCCTTACCGCTCATCTGTTTGCCGTAGAAGTCGAATTTAGCACTGACAAAGTCATCGCTGAGATAGGAAGCTGCACCGTTGATCTCGTGCCAAGCGAAATAAGCCTTGATGGTGTTGATGTCGGCATCGGCCAAAGCCTTGTTGACTTCAGCTATGTATTTGGGCTGGGCAATGTTGAAGCTCTTCATACCATCGAGGATATTCATAGAAGTGAAATAGCCTTTCCAGTCGATGTTGGGAGCAAGTTTTGCGGCTTCTTCGACAGTGTAACGGTTGAACGTGCCAAAAGGATCGCGGTTTTCAAGCTGTGTGTTCTGAGCTTTTGCCAGACGAGTCTCGAAGTCCATAACCATCTTGGCGAGTTTGTCGGCCTTGATGCCGCTCATCTGGTCGTAGCCAGACATAGCAAAAAGTTTAGTCATCAGTTCGACATAACCGACGCGAAGTTTGGCATTGTTACCCTCGTCAAGGAGGTAGTAGTCGCGGTCGCCAAGTCCAAGGCCTGTCTGATAAGCCCAAGCAATGCACTGTTTTGCATCGTCTTTGTCAGCCTCACCGAAAACGCCGAAGAATACGTGGTTGCCACGATGATGCATCTTGAGAATTTCGTTCCAGATATCCTCGCGGGTCTTGAGGTTGTTGACCTCCTCAAGGTAAGGTACGAGAGGGGTAGCTCCTTGCTCCTGCAGACGAACGCTGTCCATACCGATGTTGTATAGCGTAGCGATTTTGTCGGCTATCGAGCCAGGTTCGTTCTGGTTGGCGGAGACGGAATCAATGATGCCGCGCAGCTGTTTCTGGTTTTCTTCAGCGAGGAAATCGAACGAACCGTAACGGGAATGTTCCGCATCGAGCGGATGGTTTTTCATCCAGCCGCCACAGGCGTACTGGTAGAAGTCCTCAAGAGGCGACACGGTTGTGTCGAGGTTGTCGAGGTTGATACCCGAAGTCAGTTCGGTTTTCTTGTGACAACCCGTAGCGATTAATGCCATAGTTGCAATGGTTAAAATTGTTTTTTTCATTATGTATTTATATTTAAAAGTTTTACGTTTTATTATTGAAAGGTTTGAGAGTTTATGCCTTGGAAGGGGTTATAGTTGTTTCTATAGTTATAGTTAAGGTTAATATTTAAAAGTTCAATCTTTTTACTTTCCACGCCCCTGAATGATGATCAGAACTGTGTATAGCAGTATTTTGACATCGGTTGTAAGTGACATATTTTCCAAATAAAGCAAATCGTACCGCAGACGCTCCACCATCTCATCCACATTCTCAGCATATCCGTATTTCACTTGCCCCCACGATGTTATGCCTGGTTTCACCTTCTGGAGAAGCAAATATTCTGGAGCCCGTTCGACGATCTGGTCAATGAAATATTGGCGCTCAGGACGCGGACCAACGAGCGACATTGTCCCTTTGAGAACATTGTAGAACTGTGGTATTTCATCAAGTCTGTATTTGCGCATAACACGTCCAAAGGGTGTGATGCGCGGATCATCATCTGAGGAAAGTGCAGGTCCGTTGGATTCGGCATCTATGTACATAGAGCGGAATTTATGCATCTTAAATGGTTTACCGCGATAGCCGATTCGTTCTTGGGCATAAAAAACAGGGCCCGGCGAAGTTATTTTGACGATGAAGGCGGTGATAAGGAACAGCGGAGAGAGCAATATCAGCGCGAAGACGGAGAGGAGAATGTCGGAGAGGCGCTTAACGGAGTATTGCCACTCCTCCATCGGTCGAGGATTGATGGTGATGAGTGGCGAGTGGAAAATGGAATTGATTTTTACCGAGCCATACACGATATCGCGCAGGTCGGGAGTGATTTTGATTATCACGTCATCTCTACGGTCCAGCAGTCGAATAATGTTGTTGATTTTTGCGTAATCACAATCGTCAATTGCGATTATTACTTCTTCGACATTATATTTTTCTATCAAGGCATTGATGTCGGAAGGTCCACCGAGATTTGGCATAAGAGACTGGAGATGTTCGTCGATGCTGCCATTGACTTTAATGAATCCAACAAAAATGTTGCCCGAATATACAGCCTGATTGTCAAGTTCTTGATACGTTTTATAGGCTTTTGCACCGCTGCCGACAAGGAGGGTCGGATAGCCGATCCGACGTGTGTGGATAAGGTGCGCCGTTCGCGAGGTGATACACAGTCGGCCTACATAGGTCAGTCCGAACTGCAGCAGGAAAAGCACAAAAAAAGAAACGTAATAGTTACGATAGGTCTGGATATTATCGTCCAACAATAGGGCGAAAAATATTATTATCACACCGATAACTGACGCCCAGAATGTCATCTGCAGTTCCTCTAGACGAGCTTTGCGAAGGACATTCTTATATGTACCTTGAAGGGCATATAGACAGCACCAGGCTATGGGCAACAAACCAATCCCCCACCAAAAGTTGGCGTCTTTGAACACCAAGCATACATCGTTGTAGTTACCCTGATCGATGGACAACTTGCGAAACAGGAAAAAGAGTGCCCACGCCAACAAGGCCGACAGGGCATCCCAAGTGATATATTTTATTGTTTGCAGTCTTGTATTCAAGTCATTCAGTTTTATCACATCACAATCAGCTTGATGTTGTCTATGAAAAGATTGCCAGGCCGTCCTTCGTTGTTGAGGATAGTGAAATGAGGCCGGATGTCGGGATAGTGGTTAAAATGCTGCGACCAAGTGCTGCCTATATTTATATAGATTTTCTGCCACCCTTTTTCTGGTTTGCCAAATATCACCATATGGGAAACAAGGTTTACCGGACCTTGCTGATAGGAAGGATTTTTGAGCTCAATGCTGAAATCAAAATCACTCCAGTAGTCCATTTCGAGATAGAGTGTGGCTTGGGGGTCATTGATGGTGTAAGTTGTATCGGTGGCGAAAGCAACCGAGGTGGTTCCCGCTGGAACTCGCACCACACCGCATCCATAGTCGCCATATGAGGCACGGACAGTATCAAGGCTGTAGCATCGCAAAACGGTAGAGTCGAGCGTCAACTCGCCGGGACCCGGTTCAAACATCTCTTTCCACAGCACTTTCATCTGCGTTTTGGAGATATATTTTGTCTGCAGCGTACCGAAATCAATAACCGAATCGGCAACCAATGTGACACTGTCGAGTCTTATCACCTGATAGAACGGATATGATATGCGCTTGCCAGATATGCCGTCCTGCTTCACGGCGGGAGTTATAAGGACATAGTCTATCAAACCGCTGCGAAGCACCGGAACCTTGCAGGGCAGTTGAAATGTGCCAATGGTAGTTTCGGCTGTATCTCCCTTTTTCCAGATAACGATATTCACGGCATCAATGTCGCTTGAAAAGAAACCGGTTTCCTGACTCCACGAATCGGAAGGGTTATCAACGACATTTATGGCATCGATTTTAATATATGAAGGCACCATAGTGTCGCCATCGAAACGGTCGCACGACGCTGCCAGTGCAGCAAGTGATAGACAGATAAATGCCAAATAGCTGATATGATGATTATTGTTTTTCATTATAAACGACATAGAAATATAGTAATATTTATAAACGTCACTTCTTGTTTTTTATTGTGCGAGGTGCAAATGATTTCTGGGCAACCGTGAGTCCTACAAGCACAACACACATTCCCAACACTTTGAACAAACTCAATTGCTCTTGCCCTATAGCAAGGGCCAGAATAAGTGAGAAGACAGGAATAACGTTATTATAGACCGATGCAGCAGTGGCACCAAGATTCTTCATTCCATAGTTATAAAACATATAAGCTATTGTGGAACAGAAAATACCAAGAAAAGCCAACGGCATCCACATCGATGCCGAGAAGGACAGGGCATTGAGGTGCGACCCGTCAAAAACGAGCATTAACGGCAGAAAATAGACAAGTCCGATAAGATTCTGATAGCAGGTGATAGTCATCGGACGGTAGTGGTCGAGTATCTTGACTAGTATCAGCGTGTATATAACTGCAATAACAACAGCGCAAGCCAACAAAATTAGTCCCTTGGGACTAGCGGAAAAGGAGAAGTCGTCGTTAAGTGTCATCAGTGCAATACCCATCAGGGAGAGGACAACACCAATAATAGCGTTGATTTTGAGTTTTTCTTTAAAAACAAGCGACATAGCAAACGGAACAAAAAGTGGTATAGTTGCTATGATGATGGATGCCAAACTGCCTGAAACAAACTGCACTCCGCCTGTTTCGCAGATGCTATAGAGGAAAGGTTCGGTGAAAGCCAACAAAAGAAAGTATTTCAAATGTCCTTTTTTTATTGGTTCAAGCCTGCCGCTCATCCAAAGGATAGGAATTGTGAAAACACTGGCAATGAGCATTCTGCCCGTTAGAATAATTAGCGGCGTGATGGCTTTTTCGCTCAGGAAAAGGCCTTTGGTGAAAATAAAGGATGCACCCCAAAATGCCGATGCTATTATCATCAGTAAAGGAGGCAATATCTTTTCCTTTGAAATGCTGTTCATATAATCAGTGGTTGAAAGTGATTGATAGTGTTATGTTTTTACTCTGTTCCGAATTTATCAAATTCGCATATTTCCAAATCCTTAGGCGTATCATCAAGTGTCAGGCGCACCAACGTCGATACCTTGTGGAATCCCTGCCGTCCGGCAGCTCCCGGATTAATGTGGAAAAAGTTGTATGTTTTGTCATACATCACGCGGAGAATATGCGAATGACCTGCGACAAATATGTCCGGCTTCTCGTATTTCAATATCGGCAGAATGCGACTCTCATAATGTCCCGGATAACCACCTATATGGGTCATCAGTATCTTGAACCTACCACGTTTAAACAATTGATTCTGCGGGGCCTCATAGCGAACATCCCACCCGTCGGTATTGCCATACACAGCGACGACAGGTTTGAACTCCTTAAGCTGTTCAAGCACATTAGCACCGATGTCGCCAGCGTGCCACAGTTCGTCACAGTCCTTGAAAAACGAATAGACCTGCTTGGGTACAGTACCGTGAGTGTCCGAGAGAATGCCGATGCGAAGCATATTCTAATCGTTGTAATGTATTTCTTCGAGGTTTTCTTGCACCATATCTTTCAGCCAGTTATAAACCTTGACGTCATTCATATCCATTCCGTCAAGTGCCTCTTTGATTTCTTCGGTATCGAAAACAAACTCTCCTTCATCGGTGATATGCTTATATATAATATGTATATCCTGATGAGCGGCACAGAGCATCACTATCGTTCCCGACAAATCGCCCATAGGCGGACGGTCCCAATGGTCGTGCTGAAACCAGAAATCAAGTTTGGTACCTTTGCCCACTTCACTCTGCAACTTCATTCCGCCACCGCAATTCTCAGTGTTCATTTTGATGAGCGGCAACCCCAAACCGACTTTGCGTGTAGTACGCGAAGTGGTGTATGGATCAGTAACTTTGGCCATAAACTCAGGCGACATACCTTTGCCGTTATCCTCAATGGTAAAGGCATAGATGTTTTCCTTCAAACTGTCTTTTATCGTGAGTCGCACCTCAGTGGAGTTGGCAGCAGTGCTGTTCTCCATAAGGTCATAGACGTGCATTGCTAGTTCTTTCATTTGCGTTTATTTGTATCGTCAAACAACAAGATTATTACGTTTTACATATATGCGTATAATCCTCAGAGCCAATCCTGGACAACGACGCAACAATGCGTCAAACGCAACCAGACTTTTCTTTTTTCTGAAATAGGTGTTCGCATCATAGTCAGGAACCTGCTTCTTAAGTTCCTGACGTATCTCGGCAATGGTTTCTTTCTTCGGTTCCAACGAATTATATACATAATTGAACACCGATGAAAAATATCCTTTTTTGATGTATATGAAATCTATCTCGTTCTTGAATTTGTCATATGCACCTTTCTCCTTAAGAAATGCCATCAGCGATCTGAACGTTTCCAAGCGTTTCTGATATTTGACACTGTCTTTGGTGGTACACACCGAACCAGGGCGAATAATGTAGTGATAGAATGGCTTGTCAACGTGTGCAGAAGACGAAGCAAGCAAAAGACTACTGGTGACGAAAAAGCTATCATCGGCACTGCGCGACGACGGGAAATGTATGTCGTAACGCTGAACCATCTCGCGCTTGAAAATGAACGTAGTGAAAAGCGACACATAATGCGTTAGGAAAAAACGCCGTCTCTCGTCAGTAAGCGGTCCGGCCTCAATGGTTGGATTGCACTGTATCTCGGCAGGCTGCCCATCCAAATAGTTCTTTGCAATCTGACAATAGCACAGGTCTGTTCCACCTTGCCTTACAGCTTCATCATATAGTTCCTCGAACATCGTCGGCTCAACCCAGTCATCACTATCTACAAAGGCTATGTACTCGCCTTTGGCCTGCGGAACAGCAAAGTTGCGAGCCATTCCGGCACCCATATTGTGCTCTGGCTTCAAGAACACAAATTGCTCCTTGCGCGGGTGGCTGGATATCATATTCTGCACCAGCTCAATACTATTGTCCGGACCGTGGTCATCGACAAAAATGAACTCCATCTCCTGCAGCGTCTGGTCCAGCAGCGACTGCGCACATTTCTCTATATATTCTGCTACTCCATAAACCGGAAGTATTACCGATACTTTTACCATTACTAGTCAAATTTAGTAAATTAAGATTTCATTTTCATTCTCCAAGCCCTTCATACTCGCGTGTGCTCTCCTTGACGTTGGCTTCGAGCGATTCACGTATCATTTTCTTGAGTCTCAACACTTCATTGTCAAGTTCGCTGCGTCTTGCCGGACGGTACAGGTTCTTGTAGCGCAGCTTGGGCGACACTGAGAAATTAAGTTTGGGCATCGTACCATTGACATCGACTGCAAGTCTGACAGGCAGCGGACTCTGCACTATTTCAACGTGATAGTCGTAGTTGTTGTTCAAATTATGACGGCCTTCGGCTACGATGTCGTACTTATGCAATGACAGCAGGAATGGATAGACTTCCAACTCTTTACGAAATACCGTCATCGCCACATCGAGACTATCAACGTGGATTTTGGAATCATCCTCGCGCCACGATTTAAGCTGTAGCAACTTGGCTATACGGTCAATATCCTTGTTGTCAAGCACCACCAGATTCTGCCCAGTCAGCGCAGCGGCACCGCGCAGTGTGCTCATTTTGGGTTGGTAGAAGGCATTGACATAAGTCTCGGCACATAGGTGGAAATCGGCATTACCCTCCAAGTCGCTCAACAGCGGGACAAGAGTATCGACGTACGGAATCATCTCCACAAGTTCCTGAATATTAATATCCAGCAAATGGAAGTCCATTCCAACAAAGATATGATTGACTCTCGGTGTGCGATACATACCTGTCAGCTGCATCCTTGCCGCCTTGCATACAAAACCTACCTGGTTCAACACGGCAATGCCATCCTTTATTTGAACGTCGCCTGCTACCTCGCGCAGGTCGTTCTCGAAAGCACGGGCCTCCTTAATGCGGGTATGCAGCGTAAAATCGACATCACGCGGCACGATGAAAGGATGTGCCGAGGTATCGACATTGTCTTCTTTTCGCTGAGCCTCAAGGGTATCAGCATCTGTACCCAGCCCACTCAACGCATCCAGCAAGTCATCGACATTGGTGTAGTTGGAGGTGAAATAAAGGTCGCCTTTAAGCATATCTTCGTGGCTGAGCCATTTTTCCAAACCTGTAACAGCACCAGACAAGTAGAAGTCAGAATTACCAAAAACAACATTGGCACTGGATATCTCGCAACGCTCAGGCTTGTAGTTAAACTTGATGTCGGGGATCTGGACCATATAGTCAAACTGCTCCAGATCAATATATCCGCGTTTAAAATCAACATCCAAATCGGGCGACCATTGCTGCAAAGTGTTTGACTTCGACGGGTCGTAGTTGGCACCGCCCTTGATGGTCAGACCAGCCAGATCGACACTGGTGCTGTCATCCAAATCGCAATGCATAGCGCTACTGGCAAAATCGATTTTATATTTCACCTTGTCGCTCTCTTTCGAAATAGGTATCATCGCAAAGGTACCTTTCGGATTCGAAATCGAAGCGCGGATCGAGTCCATCGAACCTCTCAGCGACGCAAAATCGTAATCGCAGACAAGACGGAACGGTTGCATAGTGTCGAAAATGTCGTTTACAGCAACCAGAAGCCTGGTCTTTCCAAGGGTTCCATCAATATTGTTGTTTGGCAAACTGGCATCCAGACCGTCGGCCGTGATTGTTGCCGACAGAAGTTCGGCAAACAGTCCACGCTTTAACTTAGACGGCAGTTGGACATTCACATTGCCTTTGGGAATCTTCGCATAAATCGTGTCATATACAACATCGACATCCGTAAGTCCTATGTCGCCAGTGAGCTTCATATTGGCAAAATCGCTCTTCTGCAGCTGGTCGATATTTGCGTGAGCTTTAAGATTCAAACGCGCCTTTCCTTCCATCTGGATATTCATATCGTCAGGCAGCATAGGCTTTAAATCAGGCAGATAGACAAGTCCTTTCACCACGGCATCCACATCCATCTTGCCCAACAGGTCGTCAATCCTGCCCGACAATTCAAGATTGTTCCTTCCTGTACGAGCAGTTATCTTACTGATATACACATCAGAAACGCCCTTGTCGTTAAAGTCCAGATTTGCATTGATGTCGGCATTGATTCCAGTCAAGTCATAAGGCAGCATACTGCGGTCGCTGAATTTGCCATCGACAAGTTTCAACTGAGCCGTAACCAACGGCATAACGCTGTCGCCCAACTCCCCTCTCACTGTACCTGTCAACTCAGCGTCAGCATCCATCTTCATTTTCCCCTGCCATTCAGTAAACTCTGCAGGCAGCATTGTCAGCAATTCCTTCACGCCCCACTCGTTGGTTTTATACTTCAAATCCATCGACATAGGAGCCTCGTCCGTAGGCAGATTGACCGCGCCTTCAACAGACAGTTCATAGCCTTTCAAGTCGGCGACAAGCTTGTCAACCAGCATTTGACGGTTATCCATATCGCCCGACAACTTGCCGTCAACAGTGACCAAATTGCCACTCATAGCGCCAACAGTTTCATTCACAAACTCTTGACCATTGAACAATAGTTTGCCCTCTTTTACTTTCAGCGTTAAGTCACCGTCAAATTTCGACCCTTTCGTATCGCCGTCCAGTTTAAAGACAATGTCTTTCAGCAACGCATCAGTCGCGCTGCTGTCGCCTTTAAGCGAGAACTCAACATCATCAATATCCAGCCGCACCTTGGCATCAATGTTGTCAGGCACATATTTGCCGTCAACATCGAGGTTAAGATTGCCCAACGTCGCACCCATTCTGGCTTTGTCGTCAAAGTAGGTGGCATCAAGGCTTTTAACCCTGATGCTTTTCAGCGACACCAGTTCGGGCATTTGGAAGGGTTCCGAAGACGTTGTGTCCTGCGTGTCCGACGACGGGAAAATGTCATAGTTCGAGTATCCGGCAGTATCGGTATAAAGATTGGCCGACACACCGTCCAAAACCAGTTTAGTAACAACTATATTCTTGTTTTTCAGATACTCGCGCAAATTGATACCAACTCCTAACGAACCTATGCGCGCCACAGTGTCGCTCACTGCTCCCTCCATCGGATTGACCAGCGTGACACCCTCTACATTCAAGCCCACATAAGGAAATGTTTTGAAGAGCGTCAAATCAACATCGTCAAAGTTGCTCTCACAGAGTATAAATTTGTCCGACAACTTGTTGACTATCGAAGTTAGCCGTGCTGGTGTCAATATAAGCCATAGGGCAATGACGGCGACTATAACCACCAGTCCCAACAACGACCCCAACGAAATAAGGGCTATCTTCCACCCTTTCGCCATCTTGCGTCTGGGTTTTTCATTGGTCTTTATTGTTTCTTTCAATTCGTTGTTTTCCATTTCCGTCTTGAATGTCAATTTGTAACCCTTGTATATTTAGACAAATTGCCGTAATTGTCCTTATATTCCATCACGCTGTCGTTCAGCGTCTTCATCGTATAACTCTTAGGGACGACACCACCCATCTCCATTTGGTGAATGACGGTCAAACGGCTGGTGCTTTCATCAAACGACCAAGTAAACGGCTGGCCCTCACTCTCATAGACATCGTCAGAAGTGTCCCACGTAACACCAGTACTGTCAACATCATAACGATAGTATTCAGTACCGCTCACCCACTTGCCCACTATCAAACTGCCGTCAAAAGTATCCTCCTTGCCACACGAGTTGACAACCAAACAGCCAACCATCAGCAGCAAACAAACTAAAAATTTTTTCCTTCTAAACATTTGGTTATTATTTTGAGAACCAACACAATTACTATTCTACAGTTTCATCCAACCACCTGATAAATGTCCTTGTAAAAACGGCCGAAGTTATCGTAATCCAAGCCATAGCCGAGAATAAAATCGTTTGGAATTGAGCGACCTATGTAGTCTATCTTAAAGTTTTTACTGAAACTCTCAGGCTTGAAAAGAAATGTGGCAATATACACGCCGGCAGGTTCCAATTTGCGCAATTCCCCAAGCATTGCCTCCATCGTGATACCAGTATCGACAATGTCTTCCACAATAACCACGTGGCGTCCCTTGCACTTCGCCGGGAACGGCAGTTCCGACTTCACCTTGCCGGTGCTGCTCATACCGCTGTACGAACTGTATTTTACAAAGTATGTCTCTGCGTCAAAATCCAGTGCACGCGCCAAATCGGTCATAAACATAAAAGCGCCCGTCAAAGTGGGACAAAACAGAGGATTCTTGTCCTTGAGGTCGCGCGAAATATCAGCGGCAACACGCTTCACGTCGCGCTGAATCTCCGCTTCCGTCATATAGAGTTCAAAGTTTTTGTCGTGTACTGTTATCATTGTTGTTGGTGAATTATGATTAGTGAATTGAAAAAACGTTATCCGCCGTCCGTGATTACTCTTCTTCCGGCTCTTCGACCGAATCAAGAACAAGCCGGAAACCGTGGAAACCATAACCATAGTCAGGCTGGTACCAGCTGCGGTCGCTGACAGTGCATCCCCACGAAGGGCTGTTCAGGCTACCGCCACGCAGTATTCGGCTTTCACCGTGCTTCGGTCCACGCGGATTCTGCTGTTCTTCAGCACTATAAGCGCCATACCAATCCGAGCACCATTCCCACACATTGCCAGCCATATCGTGCAGTCCCAGTTCGTTGGCTTTCTTGCGGCCAACGGGATGCGTCGTGTTGCCCGAATTCATACCATACCAGGCAACAGAGCCGGGATCGCCATCCTGACCCGGATAGATGCAGTTTTTCGACCTGTTGCCTCCGCGGGCAGCAAACTCCCATTCGGCCTCGGTCGGCAGGCGGAATCTGTAGCCTGTCATCTGCGACAAACGGGCGATAAACATCTGAACGTCATTCCACGAGACCTGTTCTACAGGCAGACTGTCATTATACGTCCAGCGGCTGGGATTGTTACCCATCACCTCTTTCCACAGACGCTGTGTGACCTCGAATTTGCCGATATAAAACGAATCAACAGTCACCTTATGTGTCGGAAACTCAACCTCATAGTTATGTTTGGCACTTCCAGGGCGGGTGCACCCCATCGTAAACGTGCCGCCGGCGACAGGCATCATCCTGAATTTCATACCATTCACTTTAATGTCAACCGAACCGTCATCGACCTCGACTGAAAAACGAATCAGCGTGTCCGACGCATTGAATCCCGTCGAGTCGGGTTCCCAAGGCAGCATACGCAGGTCGGGAAGGTCATACACTATGATTTTCTTGCCCTTGCCAGCCTTGATGCCCTTGCCCATATCGCCGGCCATATTCTCGATATACTCGCCGTAATAGCGGCCGCCGTCAATCGAAACACACACACGGATGTCGGCATCCTTGCTCAGGTCGTAAGTCACCGTAACCTCCTTGTTCTGACGTGTAAAAGCAACATTCGACACATTTTGCGCACCGGCATAGCCGCAAAACGAAAGCATCAAATATAGTAAAAATCTATGTCTCATATCTTTACTTAAATAATTAGTACTTCTATATAAAATGCAAATATACGCAAAAAAAACAAATACCACTCCATCCACAAAGAAGATTTTACAAATAAAGGCCTCTATGCAAAATCCGAGGCCACAAAAGCGCCTTCCCTCCCCTAAAGCACATATATCACTAATAACCAGACAATTCCAGCAATCGAACAAAAATTTTACAAAAACACGGAAATCACCTTTTTTTCACCTTTTCTAACTGCCTGATTCACTATATCAAACTCCTATCAAAGTTCACTCAAACTCCTACCAAAGTTTACCCAAATACCACTTCAGTAAAAAATGATAAAACTACCGTCCGATTTTGGTAAAATTAACGGACGGTAGAAAGGGCACGTTGAAAGAAGTGCTATCTAAAAAAAGCGGTGCTGTCTAAAACCAGAAATCTGTTTGTTGGGAATCTTGATTCTGGTTTTCAAATTCGGTTTCGTGCCATTGGGCAGTCTTTTCAATTGCATCTTCGTATCCTGTCAGCGCAGCGAAAGGGGCAAACTGGGCGGCACGGTTAAGCATCGACATCGGGCGATGTCGTTTCGAGACGTGATGTGGCAGATTTATAATATCTTCGTAATCCACTTGTTAAATCATAATTATATAAAAAATGCCAATAAGAGGTTTCCGGCAATATCGGTCAGTAGAGTTTCGGGAATTGGCCGTTCCGGATGTATTGGTCGAGGGCAGCGGCGTTGAAAAGAGCGTTGGCGTGAGCGAGGTCGTCAAGAGTGCCAAGGTCGAACCAGTTGTCGCCGTTGTGCTCGAAATAACCAATTCTATGTTTTTTAGCGATTTGCAGATAGGCACGAAAAACGGGATAGGGCTGGTCGTCGGGGGGCATAAGGTCGAAGAGTTCGGAACTGACCATCGATATACCACTGAACGGCAGCGGAGTAAGTCCGGAAGCGTCGTCGTTTCCATAGATTCCCGCCAAGTTGCCCGACTGATCAAAAAGCAGCATCCTGCTGCTTTGGCGGTGGCTGGTACATAGCGTGACAAGGTTGCCGGATGCTTTGTGATACTGTTCAAGAGCAGCAAAGTCGATGTCGGAAAGGATATCGACATTGTGTATCAGCACAGGCTCGCTGCCGCTGAAGTGTGGTGCAGCGTGCTTTATGGCGCCGCCGGTATCAAGCAGCTGCTGCCGTTCGTCGCTGACCAGCACTTCGCACGGCCATCGGCAACTGTTGATGTAATCAATCAATTTGTCGCCGAAATAGTGGACATTGACAACACATCGCTTGGCTCCGGCATTTGCAATTCGCTGAATTGCAATCTCCATCAGTGTCCGCCCGTTGATTTCGGCCAGTGCCTTCGGCCGGTCGTCGGTGATGGGCCGCAGCCGCGTGCCCAAACCTGCTGCAAGAATCAGTGCTTCCATTTAGTTGTTGATATGTTAAATGTTGATATGTTTTATGGTTTGAAAGTTAAAGGGTTAGAGGGTTGATGGTTTTTATGGTTTGTTTTCCGTTCTCCGCTCTCACGCCTTGTGTCCTCCTATCTGGCGGTTGCGGTCTTTGGCTGTGGCGCCTTCTTGGAAGTTGAGACCCTTGAGGATGGCATTTTTCCCAAAGCGGCGCTTGATGCTGATTACGGCTTCCTGCATACGTCGTTCTTTCTCAAATTCTTCAGTCTTTTGTTGTTCCTGTTGCTGCTGCTCGTCATAGTCGATGAAAAGGTCCAGTTGGTTGTTTAGCTGTGTTGTCTCTGCAATGTCATTTTGATGAATTACGTTTAGGGTGGCAATGGTCAGTCGGCGCACCAAAAGCAGAGGATTAACCGTGCGGTCGTAGATGCTTAATATTGCGTCAATTATAAGACGTGCTGATGATGAAGGTGCTGCCAGAGTGAAGGTTCCGTGAGCATACTTCGGCACAGGACGTCCGTAGTGGTCGATGGTGATTTCGCCTGTATATGCTGCACGGACTGTTGGGTCGGCGAGGCTTTCAGTGTCGTAGTTGACAGTCAGTGCCAGCTGGTGGCACACCAGTCGCCGTTCGACGAGGTGAAGGGCGACGGCGTCGGCCATTTCCTGCACAACGATGCGGGCTTTCTGCACTGCGTAAGGACTTTGCAGCACCTGACTGCTGCTGAAGGAGTTGGTTTCGGGACGGTAGCGTTTTATGTAGTCGATGGTGACGGGTTCCCATCCCCAAGCGTGGTCGATGATGAGTTCGGCATTGACACCGAACATCTTATAAAGTTTTTCATCGTTGACGACCGACTGTCGAGCCAGCATACCCATTGTGTATATTTCGTTTCGTTCCAGACGGCGGGCGATACCTGGTCCTATACGCCAGAAGTCGGTCAATGGCCTATGGTTCCACAGTTGTTGGCGATAGGACATCTCGTTGAGTTCGGCGATGCGCACACCATCGCTATCAGCGGGTATGTGCTTGGCAACGATGTCCATAGCCACCTTTGCCAGATAGAGGTTTGTGCCGATGCCGGCGGTGGCGGTGATGCCTGTTTCGCGCAGCACTTCGCGAATCATCGTCATCGCCAGCTGGTGGGCGGTCATTTTGTATGTTTTCAAGTAGTTGGTGGCATCGATGAAGACTTCGTCGATGGAATAGACGTGAATGTCTTCGGGAGCAATGTAGCGCAGATAGATTTGGTAGATGCGAGTACTATACTGGATGTAGTAGGCCATCCGCGGCGGTGCGGCGATGTAATCGACCGCCAGCTCGGGGTGGTTTTTCAACTCGTTGTCGTCGGTCGATTTGCCCGAAAAGCGGTAGCCAGGAGCGTGGAATTGGCGGTCCTCGTTGACCTGGCGGAGGCGTTGTATGACTTCGAAAAGACGCGCGCGTCCACCGATGCCGTAGGCTTTGAGCGATGGCGAGACAGCCAGACTGATGGTTTTGTCGGTGCGCGACGCGTCGGCAACCACGAGATTGGTTGTCAATGGGTCGAGTCCACGCTCGTTGCATTCAACCGAGGCGTAGAACGACTTGAGGTCGATGGCGATATATTGTCGCTCGCGTTTCATCCAAGACGATTGTTGATAGGTTAGAGGGTCTGCATTATTTCTTCTATAGAACTGAATGCCATAACGTTCGGTCGTCTTCCGCTGCGGAAGAAGCCGTGTTCGCCCATTAGGTCGATTTGTTGCAAAAAAGGGTTCCAAAACCCGTCGGGGTTATAGAGGATGACGAGCTTGTCGCAGTGACTGCTGTCGCGCAGCGGACCGAGCTGATTATGTACCATCACTTCGAGCACTTCGTCAAGTGTACCGATGCCTCCGGGCAGGGCTATGAAGGCATCGCTGTGGGCAATAAGGTATTCCTTGCGTTCGGCCATACTTTTGACACGAACGGTCTCGCTGACCTTCTGCGATGTGATGATCTCCTCGCTGAAGAAGGTGGGAATGACGGCGATAACTGTGCCGCCAGATTCCAATGCTGCACCGCTGACGGTGCCCATCAGGCCTAAGTTACTGCCTCCGTAGAGCAGAGTGTGGCCTCCGAGTGCGATACGGTGTCCCAACTCATTGGCGGCTTCGGATATCTTTTTGTCGTGAGGATGCGACGAGGCGCAAAAAACAGATATGTTCATTGTTGATAGGTTGATATGTTAATTTGTTGAACGGTTGTTCCTGTACAAACCGCCCATATCGACTGCGCCGAAATCTATATACCAAAGTCGTTTGTCGCCCGGTGTGAAAATAGGTGTGATGATGTTGCCGAATCTCTTGTCGATGGTGTCGCACGGGAACCCCAGCGCATAGAATAGTTCAAATAAAGATTCATCTGTCCGATGTCGCTGTGTTTTATCTCTGCCCTTTTCAGGTCTATCAATACATAGCATTTCAGTATGCAATGGTAGAAAACCAAATCCACTTTGAATCGG
>JAGDCN010000121.1 GCA_017958525.1 Bacteroidales bacterium | reverse complement strand
TCCTTGAAACAGAACAACACCACCGCCAATGCCAGCACTACGATGGCACACCTTATCAGCAGCCATCGCAGGACCTCCAAGTGACCCCAAAAATTCATAGCTTTCCCGGCTATTGCTGTTTTTCTTTGGTGTCTTCCGACGGCTTATCGTCCGTGGCCTTTTTCACCTCTTCCTCAACGCCGTTAACGGCAGTCTTATACTCTTTCACACCTTTGCCGAGCCCACGCATCAATTCGGGGATTTTCCTGCCACCGAAAAGGATAAGAACAATCACCAATATGATGATTATTTCCTGTCCGCCTATTATTCCTAAAAGATTCATATTATATAGTATTAACGTTCCAGCATATTGTCCTCAGGAGCGGCAATCCAGATAATGAGATACATCCAGAATCCCATCGTACCGCATATAAGGGCACAGAGAAACAGAATACGTATCACGGTAGGATCCACATTGAGGTATTTAGCAACACCGCCGCACACACCGGCAATTCTCCTGTCGGTGGTGCTGCGTGTCAATTTTTTATAATTTCCTTCCATTTTCACAAAATATTATTCTGCCGAATGGGCGTTTGCATTAGCGTCAACTCTCTTTATCATTCCCTGCAGAGCCGTTCCCGGACCGACCTCGATAAACTCTTCGGCTCCGTCTTTCAACATATTCTGAACCGTTGCGGTCCAACGCACAGGCGACGTCAACTGCTTGTTCAAGTTTGCCTTGATTTGCTCGGGGTCGCTAACAGGCAATGCGCAGACATTCTGATAGCAAGGGCATATCGGCTGGTGGAAAGCGGTCTTCTCAATTGCTGCCGAAAGTTCCACTCGGGCAGGCTCCATCAAAGGCGAATGGAAGGCTCCGCCTACTGCCAGCGGCAAAGCGCGGCCTTTGGCCTCTTTCACCTTCTCGCATGCTTGGTTGATACCCTCTATGGTGCCGCTGATAACCAGCTGACCGGGACAGTTGTAGTTGGCTGCCACAACGACCTCGCCCTCTATCGAAGCGCAGATATCCTCGACGGTCTTGTCGTCAAGCTTCAGCACGGCTGCCATTGTCGACGGATTGGCCTCGCAGCATTTCTGCATAGCGTTGGCACGGGCAATGACCAGACGCAAACCATCCTCAAAACTCATAGCCTTTGCGGCAACAAGTGCCGAGAACTCACCCAGCGAATGACCGCCAACCATATCGGGTTGGAACTTGTCGCCCATAAAGGCTGCCAAAACAGTGGAATGCAGGAAGATGGCAGGCTGCGTAACCTTTGTCTGCTTCAAATCCTCTGGGGTGCCGGCAAACATCAAATCGGTTATGCGGAAACCTATAATATCGTTTGCCGTCTCAAACATATCGCGGCACTCTTTGTTATTGTCGTAGAGGTCTTTACCCATTCCTACGAATTGGGCTCCCTGACCGGGGAATACATATGCTTTTTTCATTTTGTGTCTTGTTTTTCTGTTTTTATTATTTTGATAATTTCTTTTATGTCAATCAATTTCAGCACCATTGCAAGTCCTGTTGCTATCACGGCAACCACCAGAAGCTTGATCCACCATATCTGGTGCGGCGTGCAAAAAGTGCATCCTACAATGAATAACGCAAAGAGCAGCAGTTTTAGTATATATCCTGCCGAAGGTTTTAATTTAAAAATCCTTACAGCCGCCACAACCTGCGCCACAGCCATGAAGCTCTGCGCCCCTATTGCCGCCCACGCGCTGCCTTCCGCCCCTCGGCGGGGAATGAGAATGATATTAATCAACACATTCAGCACTAAAGATATTGCAGCAAAAATATTTAGTTTCTTCAATCTGCCGGCAGCCGTCAACAAAGTGCCGAAAACGTATGTTGTCGAGATGGGTATTATGCAAAATATCACCACACAGAATACTGATGCATAATCGTTTACATTGTCATCATAGAACAAATTCATCAACTCGCTGTCCAAAGAGGACAACGCGCAAGCAGCAGCGACGGCAAACACCATCACCATCGAGAACATCATTCTCACCGTCTCGCCCAGTTCCTTGCCCGACTCTTCTCCTTTAGTCATCTTCGAGAATATCGGCAGCAACGGCACCGACACCAGATAAGCTATCATCGTTAACGCATCCAACAGACGGAATGCGCCGGCATAAACGCCTGCATTATAGTCGCCTGCGCCCTCTGGAGAGAGCAACTGCAGCAACACAGGGTCGAGCCGGTTGTAACTTGCCATCAGCAGCACCAGCAACGCAAACGGCAGACTCTTTTTCAGTATTGCCAACGTGAAAGGCTTGTTCCAATGGAGTTTACGCAATCCTGTCTTGCGCACTAGGACCCACAGCGCCAACGCAGCGGTAATCAGATAGGCAGCCGTCTGGGCATAGACGAACTTAAATATGGAAATTCCATCTCCAAACGGCCCCCAAAGCATTGCACCGCAAATGATTATCATCAACACACGATCCATCACACTCAGAAGGCTGTCCCACTTGAACAGCAACAGTCCTTCGAAATTACTTCGCAGATAGAGTATCAGCGAACTCAGGAACTGGTTGAAACTCAGCCACGCCAGCAAATAGAACTGCGTCGAGTCGTAACCCATCAGCGCACCCACGCTGAACGATACCACAACGTACAACGCCAGCAACATCAGCTTGATACTCAATATCCCCGACAGATGTTTGCTTATCAACTTGGGATACTGCGCTATATTACGGGTGTTGAAGTTGGTAACACCC
>JAGDCN010000120.1 GCA_017958525.1 Bacteroidales bacterium | reverse complement strand
ACAGCGGCCACCCGATGGGTCTCTACCCCAGCCACAAGGACGCCCCGCGTGTCGTTGTCACCAACGGTATGATGATTCCCAACTACAGCAAACCCGACGACTGGGAACGCTACAACGCCCTCGGCGTGACGCAGTACGGCCAGATGACCGCCGGCAGCTATATGTATATCGGTCCGCAGGGCATCGTCCACGGAACTACCATCACAGTGCTCAACGCTGCACGTAAACTTGGTGGCGGTACCGCTGGCAAACTCTTCATCACTGCCGGTCTCGGCGGTATGAGCGGTGCCCAGCCCAAGGCTGGCGACATTGCCGGTGTGGTCAGCATTACCGCTGAAATCAACCCTGCTGCCACTCAGAAACGTTATGAGCAGGGCTGGGTCGATGAGGTTCACTCCGACCTTGACGAACTGTTCGTGGCTGTCAGCAAATCCATCGAAAAGAAAGAGGCCCGCAGCTATGCTTATCAGGGCAATGTCGTTGACCTCTGGGAATACTGCGCAGAAAAGGGCATCCACGTCGATCTCGGTAGCGACCAGACTTCGCTGCACAATCCCTGGGCAGGTGGCTACTATCCTGTCGGCGTCAGCTTCGAGGACTCGAAGGTTATGATGGCAGAAAAGCCTGAACTTTTCAAGGAAAAGGTGCAGGAATCACTCCGTCGCCACGTGGCCGCTGTCAACAAGCTCACTGCCAAGGGTATGTACTTCTTCGACTACGGCAACGCCTTCCTTCTCGAAAGCAGCCGCGCCGGTGCCGACATCTGGAATGCCGACCACAGCGCCTTCCGCTATCCGTCGTATGTTCAGGATATTATGGGCCCGATGTGCTTCGACTACGGCTTTGGCCCATTCCGTTGGGTATGTACCAGCGGCAAACCTGAGGACCTTGACAAGAGCGACCACATCGCTATGGATGTCCTCGCTGAAATTGCTGCCACTGCTCCCGCCGAAATACAGCAGCAGATGCACGACAATATCCAGTGGATCAAGGGCGCAAAGGAAAACCACCTCGTCGTGGGCAGCCAGGCCCGTATCCTCTATGCCGACTGCGAAGGCCGCACCAAGATTGCAGCCCGCTTCAACGAAGCTATCCGCAAGGGCGAAATCAGTGCTCCCATAGTGCTTGGTCGCGACCACCACGACGTTAGTGGTACCGACAGCCCCTTCCGCGAGACTTCCAACATCTATGATGGCAGCAACCGCTGCGCCGATATGGCAGTCCAGAACGTCATTGGCGACAGCTTCCGCGGTGCCACGTGGGTCAGTATCCACAACGGTGGCGGCGTAGGCTGGGGCGAGGTGATGAACGGCGGATTTGGTATGGTGCTTGACGGAAGCGAAGCCTGCGACCGCCGTCTCCGTATGATGCTCCATTGGGATGTCAACAACGGCATCAGCCGCCGCAGCTGGGCTCGCAACGAAGGTGCTATGTTCGCCATTAAGCGTGCTATGGACATCTGCCCCGAACTGAAAGTGACGATGCCCAACATCGTTGATGACAGCATCCTCGAAGGACTGTTCTAATCAAATAAAAAAAAATGAACAAAAAGCCTGAACTGATGTTCGGGCTTTTTTTTTAGAACGAGAACCGAACCGTCAGACCTCCTTTGGTCGTCGAGTTTGGATAGGCGTTGGTGATGTACGGTTTGTTGATGTTGGTCTGGAAAAATGCTATCAAAGTCAGTGTCGATGACAGGGCATACTCACCACGCAACTCTACCATCCAGATTTTCTGGCCGGATGTTATCTGGCGCGACATCTGGTTGATTTTGCGTATCTGCGTCATATTGTTGTTGTAGGTTAGGTTGGCTTGCAGCACGAGGTCGCTCTTGAGATTGATTGTCTTATCGCCGGTCTTTACGTGAAATTCCAAGTCTTTGAAACGATAGCCTGTGCCGAAGGTGACGCCGTCGCGGTAGGTCTCGGTCAGCTGGTTGTTCGAAAAACTCAGATTCAGGGTACGGCTCTTTTGAATGCCTAACTTGAATTGGAAACTGTTGACCATATTGACCGACAGCATAATGAGCGGTTGGAATTGCTCGTTGATGATGACGCCCTCCATCGAAACGGGGGCTATATAGTCGCCATTGCTGTTGACGATGGTCTCGGTGCCATAGTCATAGCCGTCCAGAACTGCGGCAATGGCTGCATCGGTGTAGAAATTGCCGATGGTGTAGGTGCTGGTGTATTTGTGCTGGATGCTGATGTTGGTGAACCATTTTTTGAGGAACTCGACCTTGTTGAGACCGTTGTAGCTGATGCCCCAGTTGGGCAATGGCATTTTCAGGAATGGCGAGAACGTCTGTTTGGCGGCGTCGTTGCCGAGATAGGTGGCCAGAAAAGCGGTAAGGAGCACCGTCTGCTGGTTGGCACCGTAGCCGGCGGGGTACCATTCGCCGTTCATAGTGTCCTGCACCATCTGGTCGCTGTATGGGTCGCCGTTCAGTTGTGCTAATCGTGCTGCCACAGTGTTGCGCGTTGCCAGGAATTCGTCGAACAGCTCGTCGCTGTTGCTGAACGCCGTACGGAACGACCAGGTGCTTGACATAAAGTTGCCTGCCATCGTATGGCTGAGCGGACCCTCTACGCGGCCCGTTTGGTTGCTGTATTTATAATAGAATTCCTCGTGCGTGGAATAGGTCTGCGATGCGTTGATGTCAAGGCGAAAATCGCGTATGGGCTCGACGGTTGCCGTGAAGTTCAACTGACGGTTCTGTGTGGCTCCCGACGGGGTGTTCATCAGGGTGTCGTGCGAGAGCAAGTCGTCGCGCAGCAGACCTTCGATAGTGCTGCCGGTGGCCATCGAACTGTTGTCCATCGAGAAGGGGTTGCCTTCGGGGAATCCAAGCACGAAACCCACTCCTGGCTGCCAGCTGTTGGAGGGATCGAGTCCTATGATACGCGACTCGCCCATAAAGCCTGCTATCGTTGATCCAAACGAGTTGTTGTAGGTGATGTTCATTGTCTTGACGCCCGTTATGAACCGCAATCCGAAGTAGCCCAGCTCGCGCAACATCTCTTCACGCTGCACTCGGCGCAGTGAATCGGCTGCCGCAGCGTCAGCTTTTTTCTGTTCGAGGTTGCGTTTCTTGTCAAGGTCGTTGCGCTCTTTGTCGGCATCCTTGCCTTTCTTGTTGACCTCGACCTTCTTCTTGGGCTTTTGTGCGTAGGCTTTCTTCAACAGTTTTGACTTGTTGTAGAGTGTCTGGAAATTGGCCTGTGCCGACATATTCATCTGTGTACTGTTGCTGATGATGCTACCCTGCGATGCCAGCGCCTGTGTGGTGCCGTTGTATGTGTAGTTGCTGCGGTAGGTGAATGGGGTCCGCAGAAAGTCCATATAGGGCAACTTGTTAATGGGCAGATCCCAAGTAATGTTGATGTCCTGCTGGAAGTTCTGCATCGTTCCGCCGCGCATCAGAGCTTGCCAGATGGTGTCGCTGGCTGTGCGGTCTATCTGTCCCGGTGGCTCGTCGATGCGTGCATTGGCAACAGCGTCGTAGGTGATGCGGAAACTGCGTGCCAGGTCGTACTGCACATTGTAGTCGCGTCGCCAGGTGAACTGCTTGAAATAGGTGGGGTTCATAATGACCAGTGCGGCGCTTTTGTTACGCAGCAGGGTGCTTTCGATATCGCGATAGACCTCGGTGGTGAAGCTGATGTTTTTGGGTTGGTAGTATAGGTTGAAGTCCTTGATGAACTTGAGGTTCTTGTTCTGGAAGGGCTTCATCTTGTCGAAGGGCTTGAACTGTTTGGGCTGGTTGATGGCGAAGTTGTATGTGAAACCGCCTCGGTGCTGTGCCTTGTTGTAGTATTCTATGTCGTCGTCGCTGCTGTGCTCGCCGCTGTAGGCATAGGAGAACGAGAAGTTCTCGATGTCGTAGAAATGTGGCTTCAGTGCCGACTTGCCGGTGCGCTCCTTGCGCATATTGGTCAGCGTCAGATTGGTGGTCTGGTGGCGCTGTTGTGTCATCTGCTTTATCGAGTCGCGCTCAGCCTGCGTCTTGTATGTTTTCAGGTCGTCTTTGAGCTTCACATCGGGGTCGAGAGGATTGTATTCGGGACTGCCTATCTGGTTGCTATAGTCCAAATAGAGAGGTATGTGCATACCCCATTCGTCGGGCAGGAACTTGCCCATTTCGAGGTTCAGCGTGCTTTGTATGTTGAGGGTGTTGACCAGTTCTATCTTGTTCAGCTTGTCTTCGAGGTTGCCGAAGCCGCTTGTGGTGTAGGCTGTATAGAGCGACAGGTTGCCGACGTCGGCCAGATTGGTGCGTGCCAGTGCCATCGCGGCCCATCCTCCATTGTTGATATAGTCGGCCAGTCGCATCTCGTTGATCCACACTATCGCGCTTTTAGGCAGCATATCGTTGCCGTCGTCAAGGGTCTGCTTCCTCGGATTGCGCACACCGACCATTATCACCTTTACCTTGCCCAGGTTCGGCGAACCCATAATGGTGTAGCGGCGGCCATCGACCATCTCGCTGTAGAGCGTTGTGCTGTTGTAATCGACATCGCCGCTGCGTATCAACCGGTTTCGGTTGGTCTTGATTTCCACCAGCTTCTGCAGGTCAATCTCCACATTGTTGGCTTCGGGCCATATTATCTCTTTGCTGTCGTACGATGTTCCCCACGGGGTCAGCGTCAGCGGCAACTCATATTCGTAGTAGTTGTTGGTGTAGTCGCTTCCCAAACGCACAAACAGCGTCAGGTCACCGTCGTAAAGGTTATCGATGTCGTATTTCTTCTCGGCGTGTACAAACATCTTCAGTTTGCCGTAGTAGCGCAGGTCGTACTGTGCGTTGCGGTAAATAGCGCGGGCGTCACCGGCGTTGAGTTCGTTGATGTCGAGTTCAAGGGCCTGTTCGTTGAGCTCTGTGTATGACGATGAGGTGGAATACCACGATTCGCGTTCGATGTTGGGAGGCAGATTGTAAGGCACTGGCTGGCGGCTGCCGTTCTCTTCGATGTTCACGGTCGAGAGGGTGAAACTGGTGTTCTCGCCCATTCCGGTAGGATAGTCGCCGGGCTGGAGGAGGTCTTCGCTGTACTTGCGCCAAGTGCCATAAACCAACTCAAGGGTGGCAAAACGAAGGATGATAGGATCTTCAAAGCCGTTAAGGAACATACGCATAAAGCGGATGGACTGGTATCCGTTGATGTTGCCGATGGTCTGGTCGGGCTCGCGGATAGGTATCTTGAACTGGTACCAGCGGCAGGTGGTGGTGGTACCGTTGGCCAACTGCACATTCTCAGCCTCCTGAATATCAACGATGTGGTTCTTTCCAATCTGCATCTGGTCGGGAGTGAGATTGACAATGTACTGGTAGTAGTTCTCGCTCTCGCTTAACGTATTGTCGCGGTTGATGTCCTCCACATTGGGCAGCGACGAACCTTCTGTTGAGTAGTCTTCCGGGTTGTCTGTATTGCTGGCCGAGTTGCCTTCGGGGTTGTTGTATTTCTTGTAGCGGTCGTTGATTTTCACATCGTTCTGGTCGTAGTAGCTGCTGCGGAAATAGCGGAAATCATCGCTCGACGGGTCTTCAAGTGCCTGCATATAGGCCTGCGACGATGTGCCGTGCAGTGCACCGATGGCATTGATGTAGTCGGCAAAGAAACTCTGCTCGTCGTTCAAATCGACAGCACTGCCCAGTCCGTCGTAGCCGACATCCTGAAAATGACGGCTATCTTCATTATTGTCGAAGGCATTGACAACACTTGTCAGCTTCGGCACGCGACCCCATATTGTCGTATCAACAGGATTGTCAATAAAAGCCTGCAACGTGTTTGAGGTGGGCAGTCCGTTCTCAAAGGTCTTGCGACCGTCGCGCAGAATATCCTCACTGATATCTCCCAAGTTGATATAAAGCCGACCGCCGCTCTTGCTGTCGTCGTGCTCGCCGGTGGTGGGGTCGATGAATGGGTCCATCAGCCAGAACTCGATGGTCTCGATGTTCTGGGTCTCAAAGTCGGTGTAGGTCAGCTCGCGCATTATACCGCCCCAGCGGCTCTGCGGGTTGTTCAGGAATCCGTTCTGGTCTATGCCGGCACTGAACGCCGTGGGTGCCACATCATAGTTGTAGGGGCCTTTCTCGCTGGGATAGTAGGCCATCGTGAGTTCATAGATGCGTGTGTTTTCGCCGGCAGCGATGCTCTTGTTGGGAAACACCTCGCGCTGGTTGATCTGTCGCGCATAAGGGTGCGAGCGATCGTTCTCGTCGATATTTTCCGGACAGTTGCTCTCGAAGAAGATTCGCCCGACGGTGTACCAAGCCAGCTTGGCGCGGTTGAAACCGTATGCGAGACCGGTGCCCAGCGATGTTTCGGGGAACATCGGCAACGAACTCTTGTAGTCCTGCGGCGTCGATGCCAAATGCCAGTAGCTGTAACTCTTAAGGTCGATATTGCTTTCGGCACCCTCGAAATCATCTATATAGGTCACCTTGCCGTCGTCGCTGCCTGTGTTGGCCATACCGGGTATGAAATGGGCAAACTCGGCTTGCAGCGTCAGCGTCGAGGGGGCCTTGGTCTGTAAGCCTGGCAAGCGGTCCATAAATTTGGTGATAAATGGCACATCGTGACGGTAGTTGAGGTCCAGTCCCCAAATGGAGTTGCTGGTGGGCTCGTCGCCAAAATTGTTCTTTTGTGTCAGAGGCTTCTCTCTCAAATTCATAAAGGTACCTCCGAGGTTGAAGTCTGGGTCGAACTCATAGTTGAGGTGCAGACCCAGCATCCGCTTGGTCATCATCGAAAACGAACTGTTCTCGCTGCTGACGCTGATGGGGGTGTTCGACGACAGTAGGCTTTCGTTGATGATGCGCACCGTTCCCATCGTGTAATCGACGGTATAATCGACATTTTCTATCAGTGGCATACCTCCTGCCGTCACCGACACCGAACCGGGCGTAACGCTGTAGCCCAGCTGTATCTCGCCACTCACCGAGCTGGTATAGTAGCCCTCCAGATAGAACTTGTTCTTGTCGGCATACTGCTGCGCCAGGGTTTGCGTCATCGTGTAGAGCGAATCAAAACAGTAGCGGTTGGCCAGTGTGTTGTCGCCCAGCATCTCGCGCAGGTCTTTGCCGAAGGGCTCGACATAAGGGAAAAAGATGCGGCCTGTCGATGCCTGGATGGTGCCGCCTTTGAAAGCGGCACTGTCAAACCAGTCGAAGACGCCATCGGGATAGTAGTAGCTCTGCGACGCGTCCATACGGTCCAGTCCAAACACCTCCACAAGCGGCGTCGCTTCGTAGGGACCCTCGGTGAAATAACCTATGCCTACTCCGCCTTCGGGGTTCTCGTAGAGAATGTTGAGACGGAAGTTCTCACGACTTATCTGTGTGCTTTTCAGGAAATAGACATTCTTCATCATCAGTTTCCACAGCGGACTGCGGCTATTGATGGAAGTACCCTTTATAAGTTTTACTATCAGTGTGTTGGGGTCGTTTACACCGTCGGTGGTCAATTCTCCGACCTGATAGACGGTTGTGTCGCCGATCACCTGATACTGGAAAGCGACAGCCAGTATCTGGTCGTTGGCCAGCGGCTGCGACAGGGTGATAAAACCCAGTTGGGCGTTGAAGGTGTATTCGTTGGCGGGCAGCAGACGGGCACTCTGCAACTTCTCGTAGTCGGCGCCGCTTGTGAACCCCAAGCCTTCCATATAAGAATTGACATTGTTGATGTTGCGGACGGCATTGGTATTGATCAGCTGCAACAGGTTGTTGGATGTCTGTCCGTTGGGCAGTGCCGACGCACCGCCATAGATACCTGGCGACGAGGTCTTCTGCTCGCCCAAGTCGGTGAGAGCCAATATGTCGCGGTTGTTGGTAACAGCAGCACCTATATTGGTGCGCCACACTTCAAGTCGGATAATCTTGATGTTGCTGTTCACCACTGGCAGCGTGGACATCGCCTTGTTATAATTGTCATAAAAGTATTGTGAGATGAAAAAGTGGCGATTCTCTTCATATTCGTCGGCGCGGATTTCAAACTCCTGCGACGAAGATCCGCCCTGCACCTGCATATTCTCAGTGCTGGTCTCTTTCTGGCTGGCAACGGCATCGACAGTCAAGTTGCCGAATTTCAACTTGGTATGGAATCCGAACAGCCGCTGGCTGCCTTTGATAAGGGTGGTGTTCAGCGGGAAGGAGATGTCGGCAGCCTCAAGCAACTGCAGTATGTCGTCTTCCTTACCCTCATATTTCAGTTTCGCTTGATTCTCAAAGTCGAACGTTGCCTGTGTGTTCCAGTTGATGTCGGTATTTATCAGGTCGCCGATTTTGGCGTTGAGGGTCAGCTGGATATTCTCGTCAAAGTCAAAATTGGTCCTGCTGCGCTGCGACTCGTCCCACGACGGGTTTTCTGTGTAGTTGTTGATAACCTGCAGCGTGAGGTCGGCGCTGCCGCTGGGCGTAATCTTGATTTCGGGCTTGTCCATCAAACTCTCCAGTTTGCGACTTATCTCGTTGAACCCTGGTATCTTGCTCAACAGCCCGTCTTCTCCGCCGTTGAGGCTGTTCTCCTCAAGTTTCTGACTCCAAAAGTCATTCATCAGCTGCTGCATCTGGTAGTCCTGGTATTCCTCAAAGGTCAGAAACTGGCGACTGATGACAATGCTTCCCACTCTTGTGATGCGGACATAACTGTGGCTGTTGGCGTCGTACTCGACAGTGGTGGTCATATTCGACGGATTGCCCAGATATAGAGGACTTTGTGGTGCGTCGCCATCCTGAGGTATCGGAAAACGCAACTCATTGGCAATGCTGTCGGGCGGGTCATCAGGTTCGTCCTGCGCATATAAAGGAACTGTCGCCACCAATAGCAGCAACAGGGTTACAAGGTATTTATATATGCGTTCCGACAGTCTCAATCAGTTAGTTGTTATATCGTTAAATCCAAAGTTATAGTTAGTCAATGTCAAAGTTAAAAGGAATTAATGGAAGTTAAAGGGCATTGCATTCTGAAGTTAAAATGGAAGTAGTGGAAGGAAGTTAAAGTGGAAGTTAAAATGGACATTACATTTTTGTTTTCGTTAAATCTATCTGAAGTTAAAGTTAACGTTAAAGTTAAGGTTAAAGTTAAGGTTAAAGTTAAGGTTAAAAAAAGTTATATTCCGTGTGCTAAAGTCAGTTTTATTATCTCTTCCACCGTAGCACTTGGGTTGGCGCTGGCAACCGAGGTCACCACCTTCTCCGAAGCTGCTTTGGGGAATCCCAACATCACCAGAGCAGATAACGCCTCTTCGACATTTTTATTGTTCGATGCCATTGGAGAAGTGTCGCCTGTCAGAGTCTGTATTGCATACGGATCCACTTTGTCGCGCAGTTCCAGCAAGATACGTTGGGCTGTCTTGGCACCTATGCCTTTGACTTTCTGCACCCTTTTGGCATCCTGGTCCAATATGGCGCGTGTCAGCTCGTCAACAGTCAGCGACGACAGCATTATCCGTGCTGTCGCTGCTCCCACGCCGTTCACACTTATCAACAAACGGAACATCTCGCGTTCGGCTTCACTGTAGAATCCAAACAGCAGGTGGGCATCCTCGCGCACAATCTCGTGGACCAGCAGTTTCACCTCCTTCAGCTCTTTTATCTGCGAATAGGTGTTTATTGTTATCTCAAGCAAATAGCCTACACCGCCGCAGTCTATCACCGCATACGCTGGTGTCGCCTCATCCAGTTTTCCTCGAATATAGTTATACATCTGATTTTGATTTATCTTTTTTAACCTTAACTTTGACTTCAGAATGAAATGTCCATTAACTCCCCTTAACTTCAACCTTGATCTCTCCGCTCTCCTTTCTCCGTTTCCTCAACTCCCTATCTCATACGCTCCTATCGTAGGTGGATTGCCGCGCGGATTGCCTTTCAGGTCTGTGCTTGTTTTCAGCCAGACGCTGTTGCCGGCACCCTTTGCTGGCGATTCATCCTGCAATTCATAGTCGTGCTTGTGTATATCATTGAATTTCGGGTCGCTGTCCACAATCACACTGCTGCCGCTTATCAGCGGTGCCGGTGTAAATGTGGCATTGCCGTCGCTGTCAATCAGTGAACTGCGCACAAGGCAGTTGTGGAACACACAGTTCATATCGCATCCCTCCAGCCAGTCAAACAGCACCTCTCCCTTGTTGTCATTGCCGCTGTAGTTGCCATAGATAATGCAGTTGCGGAACTCGGCTTGCTGTATCGGCCGCGGGAAGGTGGTCGTCTCGTCGTACTTGTAGTAATTGTTGATCCACACAGAAGGGGTCTTGCGGCTGCTGAAACGCCAGTAGTTGGCAAAAGTGCTGTTGCTGAACAGATAGCGGCCGCCATAGACCATAGCCAGTAGCTGTTCGCCGCAATTATGCACCAGCAGGTTGTCGCCCTCAATCCAGGCTCCCTGTCCCAAAATACCCATCCGCGAATGGTTCTGTATGACGCTGTTGCTGATGTCTAGCGTGGGATTGTTGTTCACATTGGTATCGGCCTGAATGCCGACAATGGCGTTCTCAATACAGGCCCATTCAATGTGGCTGTCCTTGCTTCCTGTCGAAAACCAGATGCCTTTCCACTGGCCAGGCAGACTGTCGTAGTAGCTGTCCTGACGCACCGAACTGAACAACACAGGCTGGCTCAAACTGCCCCGCACATCCAGCGTCGCACTGTCATAAACCCACAGGCAGCCCCCGTCGGCAAAATATAGCTCGTCGCCAGGCAGAAGGTGCAGCGTCTCATTGCTGTTCACCACAGCATAACCCATTATGACGTGCGGACGGCTGTGATCCCAGTTGGCGCAGTCTATTATGGAAAAAGGTATCCAGTTGGTGTCTATCTGACCGCGCGAATTGATATACAGGCTATACACCTGATGGGTATATGTCGGATTGTGATACACAGCATTGCGGCCGTAGGCCGTCACGGGCAGCCGCTGCTGACGGTTGTTGAAACCGAACACAATGGCATCCTCCACCAGATAGGGGGTCGTTTGGTCGTTGGGGTTGATGTTTGCCTGGATAAAGATAAAAATACTGTCGTGGGCGCCTATCTCCACATCGCGGGCTATGCGCGACGTGTCGCCATCGACATTGATACGGAACCGCGATGCTCCGCCGCCCTGCAGCGCAACAGTGCTGATCAGCAGCGGCTCGTCATAGCAGTTATATACCCGCACCGAGCGCGTCACCGTCGCCATCGTCGCAAAGACGGTGTCGAAGGTCACCGTGTCCTCTGAAAAGACCAGCCGTGCCGAACTGTCGGTCAGGTAGCGCTCGTCTTTGATGCACGACGTGGTCAAACCCACAACAGCCGCCGCAACAGCAATCAGTTTGTATAATCCCTTTATTTTCAATTTGATTTTTATAAAAACACTCTTAATCTAATGTCTTGTCTCCTCACTTGACGTACAAATCAAACACCTCGTTCATTCGCTTCATACACACCGGACAGAACTCGGCATAGTCGCGCATCATACATTTCGTGCAGGGACGGTAGCAGCCCTTGTCCATATAGCCCGCACCCTCGTAGGCCCCCACAGGTCCGTTCTCGCGGCGACCCAAACCCTCGACGGGCGGCGTCGGTATCGGTGTCCCTTCGGGAACTAGCGCCTTCCATTTCTTGTCGAAATCGACCAGCGACGTGATGTTGGGCTCTATTGGCTCGCGATTCACATAGCGGCGGTTGTAGTTGGTGTCGTCCTCCACATATTCGTCGGCCAGACCGCCAATCGAATGACCCAGCTCGTGGGGCAGTATCCAGCCCGACATCTCCTGCACAGCGCTGAAAGCGTAGTAGTTGTATATGGCTCCGCCACCGTAGGTGTCGCAGTTGGCCATAATGATGATATGGTCGTACGGCACCCCGCGCAGCAGGTTGTGCAGCCTGAACAGCTGCGTTGTCATCAGGTAGCGGTCCATTCCGAAAGTGTTGTACGATGAGCCGACAGCACTCTCCACATAGCGTCCCTGGCCGGGGTCGCTCACACCGCTTTCGTCCATCAGCAACCCCACGCCCCATACGTTGAAGTCGCCCTTGCGGCTGTTGAAAGGCTCCTGTGCCAGCAGGTATTTGGTGAATTTCTCAAAGTCTTTCTTCATCTTGCGGCTGTCCTTGCGACCATAGCCCTCTGCCACAATGACGACATCGATTTTCGTATGCGGGTCGCCGTTGTCGAGCAGCGTGACAGGCGCCTTCTCCGGCAGCCGTTTGGCTGGCCGGAAAGTGGCAGGATCAAAACGGAAGGTGGCCTGTGTGAAGAACTCGTTTTTCGCATCGCGTTTCTGCAGACAGACATCCACCGGCTTCTTCGGCATCGGCAGCACCATCACCTCTTCAAAGGCGGCCACACTGTCGCGCTCGCGGCTGGCGGTGGTGTAGCGGTACTCCTCAAACAGGGTGTTGTAGCAGCGCGAATAGAGCTCGCGACCCGTAGCGGCATCCTTCACCATCAGGCGGAATTCGCCGTTGTCGATAGGGTCCAGCAGCTGCGTCAGCGAACCGGCCCAGATGTCGTTCTGAAGCACAAAACGTTGCAACACGCAGGTGTCACTCTTCAAATTGCCCGACCGGATATAATCAACACGCAAGGTGGCGTCCTTGAACCATTCGTCGAAACGGACATTCCCCTGTCCCGCAGCACCCAACGCCGCCACACATAAAACATACAAGATAAAAAACCTGAAAAATTTCATTAACATTGATTTTTAAACTATCTAACGAACCTTAACTTTGACCTTAACCTTAACTTCAGAATGAATTAACGAAAACAAAAACCTTGAATTAACTTTAACCTTGACCTTAACCTTAACTTCAGAATGATTTAACGAAAACAACAACCTTCCAACCCTAAAACCCTCTAACCTTCCAACATATCAACAAAAAATCGTATTGTCCTTTTTAACTTCCTTTTTAACTTCCAATTTAACTCCCCTCCAACTTTCCAACCTTCCAACCCTTAACTCCCCCACAGTCTCCCCAATAACGCACAATTATAAAAAATATTTTGTCAGTATCTGCAACATTCGTAATTTTGCACCTTCAAATCGATGCCGAAAAATGCTTCTTAAAATTTACCAAGACAATCCTAACTACAACGACGTCAATCGTGTAGCCGACATCCTCAACAACGGGGGCATAGCCATTTTGCCTACCGATACTTTGTATGCTTTCGTATGTAGTATGGATTTCAAAAAGACCGTCGAGACCATCGCACGCCTTAAAGGTTTCTCACTTAAAAAAGCCAAATACTCGATGCTCTGTCCCGACATTGCCACTCTGTCGGAATATGTCCGTCCGCTCAACCGCGACACCTTCCGCCTTGTGCGACAGTGCCTCCCCGGACCCTACACCTTCATCCTCGACGCCAACAGCAACGTGCCGCGCAACTACCTCAACCCCAACCGCACCATCGGCGTACGTGTGCCGGCCAACAGCATCTGCAACGCCATCATCCAAGCCGTCGGAAGCCCTCTCATCGGCACCTCAGTCCGTACTCTTGATGCCGACCGCGAAAGCGAATACCTCACCGACCCTGAACTTATTCACGAACTCTTTGGCCGTCAGGTCGATATCGTCGTCGATGGCGGCATTGGCGAAGATATACCCTCAACCGTCATCGACTGCAGCGACGGCAATCTGGAAGTGATCCGCCACGGAAAAGGAGAAATAGAACTATGAGAATAAATGTCAACCTCAACCAGCAGCGCCAGTCGGGCCCCTTCGGATTCCTCACACGCACCATCATCCTCACCCTCGCTGTCATCATCGCCATACGCCTCCTTCCAGGCGTTCGCATTGAAGGAGGCAGCGTTTGGGTCGCCATCTTCACCGCACTGGTCATCTCCCTCCTCGACAATTTTATCCGTCCCATTCTCATTTTCATCACCCTCCCGTTCACGGTGGTCACTATGGGACTTTTTATATTCATTATCAATGCTGTAATCATCGAGATGGCCGCAGCCCTTGTCGGACCCTTCCAAGTCGATACCTTCGGCTACGCCCTCCTCTTCAGCCTCATCATCACAGTCCTCAACTACCTCCTTGAGCTTCCCAACCGATGGCTGAACCGCAGCACCTACAAGTCCCGCAGCGATTCTGACACCGACGACGAAGGCTTCACCAATTACGAGGAAGTGGAGTAAACGATAATGGCATAGTTTATCACGGCAGCGTGAACCTTACAGGAAGGGTGAACTCGGTGCGGACGGTCTTGCCGTCCTGGCGGCCGGGTTTCCATTTGGGCATACCCTTGACGATGCGCTTGGCCTCGGCACCGCAGCCGTTACCGATTTCGCGCGCAATCGAAACATTCGACAGCGAGCCGTCCTTTTCGACAACAAACCTGATGACAACCATACCTGTCGTGCCGTTCCGGAGCGCCTCTTCGGGATAATGCAAATTCTTGTCAATATACTCATACAGAGCTTTTTCACCGCCCGGAAATTCAGGATAATCGGAAACGAAGACATAGATTTCCTCCTCCGGATTGTCGTCAGTCGCTGTTATGTCGGTTACAAAAGAGACTTCCCCTTCTCCTTCTACTATTTCGATATCACCCATCGTTATTTCTGGCAATTCTTCTTCCGTCATCGGTTCAACGATTCCTAACTCGGTTTCGACTTCCGGTTCGTCCTCAAATCCCTCTACATAAAGACTGTCGTCATCGAAGCTGTCGCCACTGCCGGCAGGCAGCGACGTGTCGCCCGCCAGGGGCGTGTCGGTGGCAAGGCTGCTGCCGCCCGAACCGCCGCAGGCAACGAGCGAGAGCGTCAGGCCGGCCACGGTGGCGACCTTGCCGGCACTGAGGCGGTGCGTCAACTCGCGTTCCAGATAGCGCACCTCCGACTCGCAGCGCGGACAGGTGCCGCGGCAATCGCCCTGGTGGGTGCATTCCTTGACCTCGAAAGGTATGCCGTTTTCGTCTGCAATTTGCTGGCGCACAGCCTTCAACTGGCTGCAGATTTTCTTTCCGCGAGTCATAGTGGTAAATGGTTTTCGATTTGCAAATATATGGTTTTCGATTTGCAAAATTACAAATAAAAAACGAATCAGACACATTTGACAAAAAATCTTTTGTCAGCCGATGGCACCGGCGCGGCAACAGAAAACCCGACAGAAAACTCCAATAAAAAAAATGGGTGAAAAACAGTGTCGGAGACAGCCTGGAAAAAGCCCAAAAAACGGCCAAAATCGACTTATGCTAACCCCCTGTTTTCCAGGTACCATCTTCTTATCAAATTTTACCTAAACTCTTATCAAATTCTTACCAAATTTTACTTGAGTAGAGTATAATAAAACTTTCATAAAACTTTCAATAGTTTTTGTATCATCGCGAGTTGGTGGTGGACAGCGATGGCGAAAAGAGGCCGACATTTTTTTTTCGCGACCGATACAAAATAAAATACCACCTGTGGCGTTAAAATTTGGTCTTGGCTGGCGGACGCGTTAGCCGCCCGCGAAACCGACAAGCAAACAAACTAACAAGATTAATCAAACAAAGAATATAATATGCAGAAATTCACCACTGTAGCAGCCTTACAAGAGGCTGTCGCCAAAGCCAAAGCCGACGGTAAAACCATAGGTCTGGTGCCCACGATGGGTGCACTGCACGACGGGCACTTGTCGCTGATACGTCGCGCCGCACAGGAGAACGATGTCGTTGTTGTAAGCCTGTTTGTCAACCCGATACAGTTCAACAACAAGGAAGATTTGTAGAAATATCCTCGCACGGTTGAAGCCGACCTGGCACTGATT
>JAGDCN010000119.1 GCA_017958525.1 Bacteroidales bacterium | reverse complement strand
GGGATAGATGACGAAACTGACGGTGGTGTCCTGCTGCGGCTGCAGTGATGCTAAGGTGAAAACGAGCTGTGTGCCGTTGGTTGATTCGGATGTGGTGATGTTCAACCTGTGGTTCGTGGCGGTGTATGCTCCGACGTTGCGGACGGTGGCGGTGACGATAGCCGTGTCGTACAGCGTCAGTTGGCTGATGCTTTCACCGTCGGTGTTGTGCATTGCAAACGAGGTTGTCACAATTCGCGCAGCATCGGCTATGGCGGTTGCGACGCTTCTCTGCAGCGGTTTGTGGAATTGTGCCATTGCTGTGATAAGGATGCTGTCGGGCGAGGGAAAGAATGTGTGCATCAGACCGTTGCCATCGTCGCCGATGGTGCAGATGCCGAGCAGTGTGTCGTTGATTGTCGCTGCGACACGCGCTCCGGGAGATCCGTGCATCATTATTGTCGCGTCACCTTGTGTTATGGGCTCTATTTCAAGCTGCTGTGGTGCCGGAATGCCAATGTAGGGCATTAGTGACGGGTCGCCAAGCAGGTTGTAAATCTCCCAATAAAAGTTGCTGTATTGCGAGCCGCTGGCGGTGACGGCCCAGTTGCCTGCAAGTACTATCTGGCTTTGTGTTACAGCCTGTTGCGCGTAGGGTTCGCCGTTGGTGTGAAAGAATCGGTCGTAGGCGCCGGGCATCGTCGGCGAGTATTGCGGTGTCAGCGATGGTGCGCCGCTGCCGCCGACACTCCAGTAATAGTCTTCTTCCCAGAGAGTTTCGTTGCTGGCACCGATAACACCGATGGCTCCTCCAGGTGTTTTGCAAAGCAGGTGTTCACCGAAACAGTCGCCACTGACTTCGTTGGAACGGCAGCAGTTGTTGATGGAGAGGAACGGTCGTGTGCCGAGGGTGAGTGAATCGATGTCGTTGTTGCTAAGCATCGGGTGCCTCCAGCCGTGTGCGGTGCAGTGTGCAGTGTAGTTGATGAAGCCAATGCCTTGACGCAGATGGTTTTGTATGGCGTTGCCCATTGTGTCCGAGGCGGGGTTGTAGAAGCAGAGGGTGTCGTGCTGGCTGTCGTGCTGTATGATGTGCGATTTAATGTAGTTGACCTGTCCGTTGGTGACGGTCGGTGCCGGGGGCGTCTCTTCTTTTCCTGCGACTAGCATACTGCGGTTCAGATAGCTGCTGTCGGGGATGTCGAAAAGTTCGTAGCGGATACTTTTTTCGATTATATGTTGTAGCGTGGTGGTGTCGCTTGTAGAAATGCGGCCTATCAATGCGTCGGGCAGACAGTCGCCTGTGTATTCGGCATAATAGAGGTCGGTGCGGTGTGGGTCGAGACCTTGAATACGGTGGTTGCCAGGCCATATTGGTATGTCGGGAGTGTCGCCGACAAGCAGTATGAAAAGAGGTGCTGGGCGGTTGGGTGTCGCGTTGTCGAAGCGGTGCTGCAGGTGTGATTTTATGCCATCCAGGCTACGGAAATCTGTATAGTATTCTTCGACGATGTAACCCTGTTGTCGTTTCCATCTGACGAGGGGTTGCAGAGTGTGCTGAAAACGCGAAGGCGCGACAATCAAATATGTTTGGGGATTATCGTTGGCAATCAGTTGGTTGTTGTATTCTTTTCTACTTTTGTCCGGCAACAGGCCGATGAGCATAGAGTTGTCGGTTCTTTTTTTCAGCGGTTTGTCGAAATGAATTTTTGCCGATAGGCTGTTGCATACGGCGACCTGACCGGCAACGGGGTTGTATCTGACGGGCGCGATGGTGAGCAGTGCCAGCCGGCTGTCGCGCATCTGTCCGAGGGTGTCGATGCGAATCAGGTTGCTGCCGTAGAATTCGTCGGTGTTGTATGCAGTGCTGTCGGGTTGGTATTCGATTGTTTCTGAGCTTTTGAATGTCGGTGGCAATGCTGGTGCCAGAGGTGAGTCGCTGCCGAGTTGCGACAGTGTGCTGATGCTCCAGCTCTCGGACTCTATCTCGATGCTGAAGCTGCTGGCTTCGGGGAGGAGGATGATTCGCCGGTATAGAGGCAGCATTGGCTTTTCGGCATCGTGGCTGTAGCCGTTGGTGGCGGGAGTGACAATCAGGGAAAAGTCTGAGCCGAAAGAGTTGGAGGAAAGGTTGAATAAATTGAACTCCAAGGCGATGTGTTTGTCGCCATTGAGGAGGGTTATGCCTTCGTTGAGCGTTTGTTGTGCTGCCAGGTTGCCGTTCGTCGCAACGGCAAACACCAGAAGAAGGAGAAAGCGACATTTATTTGCCGTTATCGTTCTGATTAATTGATGTTTCTGTGGCGACATAACAGTATGAATTGATTTGCAAAAATACGTTTTTTTAGTGATTTTTTGTTGTTTAGACTTTATTTTTGTTTTTTCCCTTTGATAATTTTGTATTCAGGCGAGGGCGTCTGCTTACAAAACCAATTTCATTCGTCTGTGTGTAAATCCAAATTTTTTATTTATATTTGCAAATTGTATTTTTGTGTATTAAATTTATAGAATATATTTATAATCAGTTTTTTATTGCAGGAATTGTCAACAAAAAAAGCTATAAAAGGTATGTGTGGCCTCCGATTGCTCGCCTTGATTGTATTGTCGTTGTCGGCAGTAGTACCTTGCCAGGCACAGTCGGACGACGATGTGCGCGACTCGTTGCGAATGTATCAGGAGCAAGTGTCATTGCTGACGCAGCAGCTGGACTCCAACGATGTTGTCCTTGCCACTCTGCGTCGCCGTATGCGTGATTTGATAATGCTCAAAGATTCGCTTATTTCCGCTAATGACTTGTTTCAGAGAGAATTGAAGGAGAAAAACGCCTTGATGGCCGAGCAGAAGCTGGCGATGGAGGAGAAGGAGCGCCTTGTGGCCGAAAAGGAGGAACTGTACAGACAGGCACTGACCAATTCGTCCATCGACAAGGCGAAATGGGAGGGAGAGCTGAAGGCCAAAGAGACGAGCATCGACGCCAAGAGCCGCGAAATAGCTTATCTTCAGAAAGATATTGATGCCAAAGAAGTTACACTGCAGTCGCAGCGCGAAAACTATTCGCATCTGCTGATTGAGAAGGAACACTATCGCCATTTGGTCGATTCTTTGCAGAAGCGTGTGGGTGCTGTGGAACTTGAAAATATCCGCAAACAGGAAGAGAATAAATACTTGGCACAAAAGGCAAAAGATGCCGAGGAAAAGGCTGTGATAACGCTCAATAAGAAAAAGAAAGTCAGACCGATACAGGGTATTGCAATGCGTTTTTTCCGCACGCCAGACTGGGACATACGCCTTACGCCTGAAACCGTTGATGGCGGAACAGTGACATATTCGAAGGTGATTCGCAACCGTAATGCGGGAGATATTGAGTTTGATTTCGTTACCGGTGCGTCGGTGATGCTGTGGGACTTGACAGATTTCTTTAACGGCACGTCGAAAAAGGACACGTTGTCGTTGTCGCGACTGCCAGAAATTCCGCGCTTTGACCAGAAATTCAATTACGACTTGGGTATCTATGTTGGCTTCGGCGGTACCAACCTGTTCAAGAATTTCTATATTGGTCCGAGTTTCCGCTTTGTTGATTTTTTCTACCTTACCATAGGTGTCAATATCTGCGAATACGAGATGCTTATTGATGGCTACACGGCCGGTCAGTCGCTGGAGCCAGTGCTGACGCTCGACGACATCACCGCCAAATCGTGGCTGGTAAAGCCATTTATTTCGTTGTCGATAGACCTCGACTTCCTGTCATACATTAAGAAGTAAAAGCCTATGAACCACGACGTATTTATAAGCTACAGCCGCCGCAACTATGATATGGTGATGGAAGTCAAACGACAAATAGACAATGATGTCGGAACGGAGTGCTGGATAGACCTCAACGGCATCGAGAGCGGCTCGGAACGCTTCGAGAAAGACATCATTGGTGGCATCAACGCCAGCCAGGTGTTCCTTTTTATGCTCAGTGCCGAGTCGCAACAGTCGGAATATGCCCTGCTGGAGCTCCATTTTGCCAAACGCAAGGGCAAACGCATAGTGCTGGTCAATATCGACGACAGTACTATGACCGACGAATTCTTCTTTAAATACAGCCTCACCGACACCATTGCCTGGCGTAATCAGCCTCAGCGCAACAAACTGCTGCGTGACCTGCGCTGTTGGATCGGTAAAGGCGAAGAGCAGCAAAAGGAGGAGGCAGACCGCAAAGCCAAAGCAGAGGCAGATCGTAAAGCCAAGGAAGAAGCCGACCGCAAGGCTAGAGAGGAGGCTGAGCGTAAAGCCAAGGAAGAAGTCGATCTCAAGGCGAAAGAGGAGGCTGAGCGTAAAGTTAAAGAAGAGGCCGATCGCAAAGCTAAAGAGGAAGCTGACCGCAAGGCGAAGGAAGAAGCCGACCGCAAGGCCAAGGAAGATGCTTATAGTAAAGGCAGCGCAAAAGGAAAGGCCAAAGAAGATGATAAATATGTCGTTGTAGGTACAGGGAAAATGGTTTTAGAGAAAGAAGATGTACCACGAGATGCGACACATATAAGAATCGCAGAAGGGATAAAAACAATAAACTATAGTGCTTTTGAAGGATGTAATTCGATGGTATCCGTTATTATTCCTAAAGGCGTAACGGAAATTAGAGGTAACGCTTTCTCAGGATGCGAATCTCTTATGTCGGTTGTTATTCCTCACGGCGTCACCGAGATTGGAGGTTTTGCTTTCTTTAAATGCATTAATCTTACTTCTGTTGTAATTCCAGAAGGAGTTACTATTATACACATAGGGGCTTTTTGTAGTTGTAACAATCTGTCGGTAGTAGTAATTCCAGAATCTGTGAAAGAAATTGGCAAACAGGCTTTTCTGTTTTGTGTTGGTCTGAAAACCGTGCGGCTTCTTAATCCTAATACAAAATACAAGAAACACTCTTTGTTGGGCGTATCCAATACATTCGACGACCAAACAGAAATTATAAAAGGAAAGATTTAACAATGGCAAGCTGTAAATGATAGGATGGATTCGTTTCTCAAAAAGTGAAATAATAAGAGAAAAACACTTTTGTAAAAGTTAAAAATGTATATTTTTGCATTTCGAAAAAGTGATTTTAGAAGGTAGATTGCTTTATTGAAAGTGTCAATTTAATAGAATAATAGAGAATTAATAATATGGAACAACAATTTTTGATTTATAATACTTTATCACGTCAGAAAGAACTATTTACACCGGTGACGCCCGGGCGTGTGGGAATGTATGTCTGCGGCCCGACGGTGTATGGCGACGCCCATCTGGGACACGCGCGTCCGGCAATTACGTTCGACGTTTTGTACCGCTACCTGATGCACCTTGGATATAAGGTGCGCTATGTCAGAAATATAACCGATGTGGGACACTTGGAGCACGACGCCGACGAAGGCGAGGACAAGATAGCCAAGAAGGCTCGCCTGGAGCAGCTGGAACCGATGGAGGTGGCGCAGTACTACACCAACCGCTACCACGCCGCTATGGACCGCTTGGGCGTGCTGCGTCCCAGCATCGAGCCCCACGCCAGCGGCCACATCATCGAGCAGATAGAGCTGGTGCAGAAAATACTCGATGCCGGTCTGGCATACGTCAGCAACGGCAGCGTCTATTTCGACATCCGCAAGTATCAGGAGAACACCCACAAATACGGCCAGCTCAGCGGCCGCGTTATCGACGAGATGCTCGCCACCACCCGTGAGCTCGACGGACAGGAGGAAAAACGCTTTGCCGGCGACTTCGCCCTGTGGAAAAAAGCTTCGCCTGAGCATATTATGCGATGGCCCTCGCCCTGGAGCGACGGCTTTCCCGGCTCG
>JAGDCN010000118.1 GCA_017958525.1 Bacteroidales bacterium | reverse complement strand
TTTCGTCTGCAGCGTTTCATAGTTTCAGAAGAATATCGTTGTTTCTCCATCCCAAGCGGTGTCTATCTGCAAGCCACCGTGCGACTGCTTTTTCCAGTTCCAATCCTGCTCACCGTACGATGCGGCACCAGAGGTGTCCTGCGGAGAAGCACCGTTATCCTTATCGCAGGAGACAAAGAGCAGCGCAAGGAGCACGAGGGGTAATATCAGGTGTTTTGCTTTCTTGAACATCAATTGTCATTAATTGTATCTAGATAATCAACGAATCTATTAATGAAGAACGTTTCGACTGATGCTTCGTTTCCTAGATTACTTTTCTCGCAGGGCCAATTGTTAGTTGTATGTACTTTTTGTTGTGCCATAGTGCTTGTCGGTTTGGGGCGCTCCGCCTTTCCAAGCATCATAAAAAGAAATCCGTGAAGAATTTCTGTTCAAAGTCGAGGTTCTGGTAAACCCTTAGTACAAACAAGAAAAGCTCACGGATTACCCGCGAGCGTTTTCCTTCTCTTGTGTACTAAGTTGTAGAAATTTACCAGATTTCGACTTTACAAAGAAAAGCAAAAACGCTTCTATATTATGTTATTTATCGTTTATTTATATTTCTGTTTTATGTCGTTTTATTTGATTACTATTTTCTTTTTTTCACGCTGCAAAATTACACAAATTATTTTAATTGTCGCACCAAAATCAATTTCAACACCTTTCAATCCTTACCACCTCAAAGCTCATACATCTTACATCAAACATCAAACCTTCCACATCATCCCTCTTTAACCGTTACTCCATTCGTGTTCAAAAAAAAACCGCGAGATTTCATCGAGCCATAAATAATTTTCGGATAATTAATGGCAATTCGTGTTCATAAAGTCTTTAACCGTTACTCGTTACTCCCCTCGTGTATTCGTGTAAATTGCATTTGCAACCTCTTGTGAGGCGAATAGACAAAAACACAGCGAGGGCATTTCTACAAATGCCCTCGCTGTGCTCTGTAATTGATTTGTTTTCTACTGGTTCAGCGCGTTGAGCAGCTGCAGGATTGTACCCACAGTTTGCGCCTTCTGCTGTATGTTGGCAGTGTTCACACCATCCAAGCCAGTGGAATTCAACAGGTTGTTGGTAATGGCAGCAGCCGTTGTGCGGTTGATCAAGTTGTTGCCACCAGTAACCATACCCGTCGTGAACGATTTTTTGTAATTGTTGTTAGCTTTGTTGGCTTTCAAATCGTTATACGCACCAATCACCACAAGCATATTGCTCAGGTCGGTAGGATTGGTGATGGCCAACGTGCCCGCCTTTTTGCTGTTGTTCAAGGCTATAAGGGCCCTGCCGCAAGCTGCACCCGAAGTGACAGCGGCAGCATCCGTCGCCCCAGTCAACGAACTGCACGATGTCGATGCAAACATCGCGACAAACATCATAATGATTCCGAATTTCTTCATAATCGTAAATTTTTTTATTCTTTTTTTATTGTTGATACTCAATTTGATATTGCCTGAGCGCCCGCTCTTGGACAACTCGCAAAGTTACATTTTTTTCCGAATATGAGAAAATAAATGTATTTTTGCATCTGTTTTCCAATGAAACAAAATTGCAAATCGCGAACAATCGATTATAAATTAAAATATTATAAATATTATTCCAAATGAACAACACACTTTTTTCTTTCCCAAAGCCCGAGAATGAACCAGTACTCGGCTACGCTCCCGGCAGTCCCGAACGCAAAAAAATCCGCGAAGCACTCAACGAAGTGTACAACTGGAAAAATTTCGAAATCTGCCCCGTTATCGGCGGTAAAAAAATAAAAACCAAGGAAACTGGCACCATCGTGATGCCTACCGAGAACAAGCACGTCTTGGCTAAATACTATAAAGTCACTGAGAAAGAGGTGAAAATGGCCATTGATGCCGCTATGAAAGCCCACGAAGAATGGGCCAACACCCCCTGGATCGAACGTGCAAGTGTTATGCTTAAAATCGCCACTCTCATCAGCGGCAAATACCGTTGGCTCATCAACGCCGCCACTATGCTCGGACAAGGCAAAACCACTATGCAGGCAGAAATCGACTCGGCTTGCGAATTGGTTGATTTTCTCCGCTACAACGCCTTCTATGCCAGCCAAATATATAGCGACCAGCCCTGCAGCGACAAAGGTACTCTCAACTATATGACTTACCGCCCGCTCGAAGGTTTCGTTTTTGCTATCACTCCCTTCAACTTCACCTCGATCGCCAGCAACCTTTGCCTGTCGCCCGTCCTGATGGGCAACACCTGCATCTGGAAACCCTCCACAACCGCTATGCTGTCCAACTACATCCTTATGGATATATACAAGGAAGCCGGTCTTCCCGACGGCGTTGTCAACTTCCTTCCGGGCAGCGGTGCACTGATAGGAAAAGTTGCTTTCGCCAATGAGAATCTGGCAGGTGTCCACTTCACAGGTGGTACCAAGACTTTCAACGGCTTCTGGAAGAGCATCGGCGACAACATCGCCAACTACCGCACCTATCCGAAAATCGTCGGCGAAACAGGCGGCAAGGATTTCATCTTCGCCCACAACAGCGCCAACCCTGCTCAAGTGGCTACCGCCATCGTACGCGGCGCCTTCGAGTTCCAAGGACAGAAATGCTCAGCAGCCAGCCGCGCTTACGTTCCCAAGTCATTGTGGCCCAAAGTTAAGGAAATTGTTGGACAGATGCTTAAGGAAATCAAAGTCGGCGACGTGCGCGACTTCAGCGCTTTCGTCAATGCTGTTATCGACGAGGCTTCGTTTGACAACTGTATGAACTACATCAACCACGCCAAAAAGAGCAAAGACGCCGAAATCGTCTTCGGTGGCACTGGCGACAAGAGCATCGGATGGTTCATCCAACCCACCGTCATCCTGGCCAAAAAGCCCGACTACAAGTCGATGTGTGAGGAAATCTTCGGACCTATCATCACTGTTTATGTCTATGACGACAAGGATTACGAAAAGACGCTCCACCTGTGTGACGAAACTTCACCCTATGCCCTCACTGGCGCTATCTTCGCCACCGACCGCAAAGCTCTGCGCCAGGGTGCCGATATCCTCAAATACGCTGCTGGCAACATCTACTATAACGACAAACCTACTGGTGCAGTAGTTGGTCAGCAACCCTTCGGAGGAGCACGTGCCAGCGGTACCAACGACAAGGCAGGTTCGTATCTGAACCTGATCCGCTGGACTTCGCCGCAGGCCATCAAGGAAACCTTCGACCCAGCCAGCAACTATAGCTATCCTTTTGTCAGCAATGAAGACAACCCCTACGTTGCCCCCAAAAACGTCAAGGGTGCCACTAAAACAGCCAACAAGACTGTAGCTAAGAAAGCAGCAGCAAAGAAAACAACTGCCAAGAAGAAATAAGCACTTGTTTCATAATTTGGGGACGCCCGCTATATGGACGTCCCCTTTGTTTTTACAATCAATCAATTAAGTTGATGCTTAAACGATATTTAACACTATTGGCGCTGGCCATTGTTTCGACGGGCTTGATCAAAGCTCAAGGCAGCGACGGCACTTTCCGTGGCTCAATGCTTCCAGACACGGCGCTGTCGCCCTGGTCGGTAGGCCTTTTCGGAGGCTTTACCAACAATCATCACGTTATCGATGTGCTCTATGCCACCGATATGAAATACACCGATTTGAGTGGATATACCGCAGGAGTGACTGCCGCATATCACCTTAAAGGCTGGCTGGCTGTAAGGGCCGATGTGGCTATGGTGCAAAAAAACTACCGCCTCGATCGTGACAACCGTTACCTTCCTTTTGCCTATACCGAATCGACAAACAACTACCTGTCGCTTCCCGTGACGGCAGTCCTCTCGCTGGGACGCACCTTCAGATTCAGTGGCATCATTGGCGGATATGCAGGCTACTGGCTTTCGGGACACCGTAGCGGACAAAGCCTGTCGGTTACATACCTCGTCACCAACAATCAGGAATACACATACTTCGACGAGGATTACACCTTCAACAGCTCGCGTGACAACAGGTTCGATGCAGGACTGGTATATGGTTTTGCATTGCGCTGTACAATCATCAAAAAACTGGACCTCAGTGCTGAACTGCGATGGTATTACGCCCTCACAGACGTCCAGAAACAGTATATGTCCCGCCTCAATCCTCGCTACAACACCACCCGCTCGTTGCAGTTCGGAATAGCGTATTGGCTGTAAAACGGAGAACGGAGAGCGGAAAACGGAAAGCAAAACTAAAACATATTTTCAATTTTTGAACCCTTCAACATAAAACATATCAACATTCACCCCCCCCATATGCGCAAATCTTTTCTTTATATTGTTTTAGTAACTCTCATTTTCGCTTCCTGCCGCAAGGAAGCTTTGGAAGTTATAAATCCCAATAGCCATTATTGTTACGACTATGTGTCGCAGTTTGAAACTGTATGGACCGGCATCGACCAGGGTTATCTTTTCTGGGACAGAGAGACCGTGGATTGGGATGCTGTTTAGGAACGTATGCTGCCCGTGTTCCAGGGT
>JAGDCN010000117.1 GCA_017958525.1 Bacteroidales bacterium | reverse complement strand
TAATCGACAGCACAACCGGCGAGCCATTGATGTATGCAAGTATTGTTCTAAAAGACAAAAAAGGCACAGTAATCAGCGGAGGACATACCGACTTCGACGGCAACTTTACCATCCGCGCACCCAAAGGGAAATACGAGGTCGAATTCGCGTATATTGGATACGCCACTCAGAAAACGACCTTAAACCTCAACACCGACACCCTGACCATCGGCGCGGCTGTTTTGCAAAAGACTGCAACGGTATTGGGAGGGATTCCTGTAATGATTGTCGGTATGCCACGAAGCAAAAGCCCCTTAATCGATATGGGTGCCCCCGAAAGCGGCGAGCGCATCGACGCCGACCGCATCAAGCATTTCCCGAACTAAGCCTCGTCGCTCTCCGTATCTTCCTTAGGTTCGACCCTTCTCACCACCCTTATCGAAAACTCGTAGAGCAGCCATAGCGGCAAGGCCACAAGCCCCATCGTGAAGACGTCGGTACTTGGCGTTATGAATGCCGCTGCCACAAGCACCAGCACAACTGCCACCTTGCGTCCACGACGCAGAAAGTCCGACCGCAGCACTCCTATCTTCGTAAAAAAGTAGGCCACAATCGGCATCTCAAACACCAGGCCCATCATCAGCATCAAGCCGATGAAGGTGCCCATATACGACGTCAACGAAATCTGGTTGACAACATCCTGCGACACTTGATAGGTGCCGAGAAAATTAAATGTCAAGGGGAAGATGAGATAGTAGGCCAACGCAAGGCCAAGGAAGAACTGGAAAAAGAATGCCAGTATGGCGACAATGGCCGGCCGGCGCTCGTTGCTGTAGAGTGCCGGCGCGACAAAGAGCCAGATTTCCACGATAAGGTATGGAAACGCCACCACCACGGCCAGATAGAACGAGATGCTGAGGTGCGTCATCAGCTGCGAGGCCAGATTGATGTTGATAAGGTCAATATGGCCAACATTTACGGCAAGGCCCAACCTAGCCAGCAGCCTGTAGGTGACAAAGTCTGCCTTGCAGGGGGCGAAGATTATTTGCCCAAAGACAAAGTCTTTGCAGCAAAACGCCGCCACGGCAATGCCGAACACCACAGCAATGCAGCGTATCAGCAGCCAGCGGAACACCTCGACGTGGCCCCAAAAAGTCTTGCCTTCACTCATCAGGCATCAGCTTGGTTTTCCTGTTTGGGTGCTTCGTCTGCAACGCTGTTAATCTCCTCCTCGACACCGTTCATTGCCTTTTTGTATTCCTTGACGCCCTTGCCGAGGCCTTTCATCAGTTCGGGAATCTTCTTTCCGCCGAAAAGCACAAGCACAATCAGCAGGATGACAATGATTTCGGGTCCACCGATAACTCCAAGCAAAAGCATAGCCTATTCCTCCGACAGAAAGATTTCACACGAGTCGAAATTAATCTCCCAATGTCCATTGGGCGTACTTTTCCAGTTGTACTGCTGCGACATACGGTCCCACCAGTTCTGGAATTTGGTGCCTGTCTCGCCCAGGTCCTTCACCAGCTTCTGGTAGAGGGCGTCGTTGTCGGGGGTCAATATTTTGGCCAGTTCGTTGAGGCCGTTGCGCCGTTCGAAGAGCTGCTGGATTTCGTTGCGCTCCTCAGGGGTTACTTGTCCTACTTTTTCTTTCATTGTTGATTACCATTCCTTTCTGACCTCAAACGGGTCGTTGTAATTAAGTTCTTTGATTTCCACTTCGGGAATAAACACAGCCTGCTCACGGATGGCTGCCAGCAGGCGGCGCGAGGCTTCGCGTTCGGTATGGGCGACAATGCACTGCTCGCGGCTTGGCGTGTTGACCTCCAGTGTCGTTTTGCGGTTAAGCCAGATGCAGCGACGGCACTGGTAAGCGTCGCAGTGTCGGCACAGCGGAGCGTGGTCGAGGCGAAGCAGCTGCTGGTTCCTGATGTCCTGAGGGTCTATGCTGTCGTCGGGATTGCTGTAGTAGAACGCCGGACACAGATAGTACTTGCCGTTGGGGGCCAGCGTGATGTTCTCGACGCCGGCATTGCAGTGGTTCGGCCGGTCGAGCATCATACGGTCGGTCAGCAGGTTGAGCTGTGGCATACGACCGGCAAGGTACTCGTCCTTCAGCACCGAAGCCAACCCCTCGAGGACAGCGGCATAGCTCTTCAACTCTTCGTCCGTTATGGTCTCGATGTCGGTGACGACGATGTTCAGCCTCTGCATCTTTGGCAAAATTTTGCCTATGGCCTCCACATTTTCAAAAAGTTCCGCCTTCGTCAGTCGCAGCACGGCTACACCCTGGCTGACAGGAGTCTCGCCAGCGAGAACCGATTTGTCGAAAACCGTCACATCCGCCGGCGCCTCGCCTGCGTACCATCCACGTATGTCGTGGTGGTCGATGGTGTCTATCAAGTCAATGTACTCCTGCGGCAGCTCGTAGTCGGGATAGACGAACTGGATCATCAGGTTCTGCTTCATAGCATAGAGGATGCCGGCCCTAAGGTCGTCAAGACATATCAGTCGACGTTCTTTATGCGGATTGTCGCAATGGCAGTAGCTGACGCTCGTGTCGTCCAAAAGTATCACTAAATATTGCATCATAAGCCTTAACAGATTTCGGGTTTGACATCACGTTTGTTTTTCTCGAATTCCTCGCGGCGGCCTTCCAACTCCAGTTTGCGGAACAGTTTGTTCCAATAGTAGTTGTTGGCGCGCGCGCGGGCCTTGTGCATCAGGCAGATGGCTGTCGAACGCTCATAGATGGTGTTGGTCTTCGCAGCGTCGTAGTTCTCGCCCTGGCACCAGGCGCAGCCGCTTGCCACCTCGCAGTCGAGGCACTTCTGCGGACTCTGCGTTGTGCGGTCCAGCGTCAGAAAGGGTCGCAGCAAGTTCTGGTTGATGCCGTCCTTGATGTTGCCGATTATCAAAGCCTTCTTGTCGCACAGCGAATACTGGGCAAATCGCGTGCAGGGGTATAGGTTGCCGGCAGCGTCGACGCTCAGCATACGACCGGCGCCGCACCAGTTCTGGTTGTCGCGCTCTGGATCGAGCGGCTTGCCAATGTGCTCACTGAAGAACGAGCAGGCATAGTCCTGATAGTAGCCGCCGTCGATGATGGCGTCGGCCAGCTGCATAAGCTGCTCCTCGAAACGAAGGTCGTCGCCCTCCTGCCACACGTCCTCGAACACAACATTGATATTCACCTGATGAATGCCAAGGCTGTAGAGATGAAGAACACTCTCCGTGATGTAGGGGATGTCCGCACTGCTGATGGTGACCTTTGTTCCCGCTTCGGGGAACTGCTCGAGCCACAGCGGGATATTCTTCACCACATCCTTGTATGAGCCACGATTCGAGGGGTGAATAATGCCGTTCTCGTCGGGCTTTGCCTCTTTCCACACGCGGTTCAGGTCGTGCTTCTTCTCCGTACCGTCGATGGTGATGCCTATCGACAGATGGTCGCGATTTTTGGCTATGAAGCGTTGTACTTCGGGAGTATGGTAGTTAATGCCGTTGGTCGAAAACGAGAAACGGTAGCTGTTGAACCAGTGATGGTTCAGCTCGAACATCCGTGTTTTGAGATAGTCGCAAATCTTGTCGATAAGCTCAATCTCCAAAAATGGCTCGCCGCCGATGAAATCCCACACCACGCTTTCCTCTCTGAACTCGTCCTCGTGGCTCAGTACATAGTCGACAAACGCCTTCGCCGTCTCCCACGACATCCGCTCCTTGACATTCTTGCCAACAAGGTAACAATACTTGCAAGCCAACTGGCAGTCCTTTGTGACGATGAACGTGATATTCTTGGCCATACCTTCCTGCCAAGTTTTACTTTCCTCTTTTATAGCCATATATTGCAGCTCTTGTATTTACTATCGTGACGATCTGTCACAACCTCCTTTACAACTACCATCACAATCACCTTTACACGATCCTTCACAATCTCCACGACATGAATTATCACAGCCTTGGGGACATCTATTTTCGCAACCTCCACTGCAAGTACCATCGCATCCTCCTCTACAAGTATTATCGCAACCGGTACATCTGTCTTCACATCCATTATGACAAGAACCTTCACAATAATCACATCCTGTTGGGATTGGCTTTTGTGCAAATAATGATACAGGTATTGAAGTCATCGCAACAAGACCGATAAACGGTATTACTTTTTTTGCTGCATTCTTAAAGAAAGTTCTTCTGCTTTCCAATTCGTTCTGTTCCATTTTTTCCTTATATGTGGGGACATATCGAATATGTCCCGTTTATTAAACTGATGTTATCTACTGCTGTATTTGCAACTTCCATCGCAAGAATTGCGACAAGAATTTACACAAGCGTTTCTGCAAGATTGTTTACAACCACCTTTGCACGACCCCGAACAATCGTTTTGGCATCGCCACTCACACGAATTCTTACATCCGCTGACACAAGCTCCTGAACATTCGTAAGAACATTTATTATTGCATCCCATAGGTTCTGCCGCTTGTGCAATAATTGGTGTACTTGCCAAAGCAATTGCTCCTAGTACAGGCATTGCTTTTTTTGCTGCTTGTTTGAAGAATTCTCTACGCGATTGCAGTTCTTCATTTTGTTTCTTTTCTTCCATTGTGTTTGAATTTTAATAATTGTCCCTACTCATTTACAGGCTTTTCGGGTTACTCCATTTACTTCAAATAAACACAAAAGAAAAGCGCGGGTCTAAACTGTCTTGCTTATCCCGTTAACCGAGGCCTTCGCATTGCCCACCAACTGAGGATAAGCAATGTCGAAGCCCACGCTGAAATGAAATACAATAGAAACTATAGGAGTACTATGTACGTCATACCCATAGGCGTCGGTCATCGCGTTATCGTGCAGTTGGTTTTTCGAAGTTGCGAAGTTCGGTTAACCGCAAGAATAACGTCTAACTCAACGTCTTTCGATTATGTCTGTCGCCCGTCCAAACCTCCGAGGAACACTAATCAGCACGCACTGACAGCCCCTCTCGGACTTCGACGTTTGACAGTACAAAAATACAAACAATTCTGATACTGACAAAATTTTTTTTCAAATTGCACACTTTTTAGGCTATCGCATATTAGTGCTCCTGCTCGCAGGCGAGCGAGATCTTGTGGATCTTGTGGATTTTTCTTTTTTTTCTCCTGCTCGACGTTCCGCCTCGCGAAATCCATAGATCTTATAGATTATAACGCTCGCAAAGCGAGCGAATTGCTGATAATTGCTGTTTAAACTTAAAAATTATTTCTGAATAATTCCTGGCCAATTTCTGGTAATTCCTGTTTAAATCCTCCTTCTCGCAAAGCGAGCTGGGAAATTATGTTTCACGGATTCGCCCAGATATTGAATTTAGGAATTACACTCACAAACGAAATCCTATGAAAAAAGGAAAAATCTATTCAAATAATATTATCCCCTTTCCTGCGTTATGATGGTATGAAACGAAAATTCTATTTAATAAAATCTGCGGCGGTGGCGATGCTTGTTGCGACGCTGCTGCTGGCGGGGTGCAGCCGCAAGGGGGTGCATATGTCCAAGCACCGCAAGAGCCGCAAGTGCAACTGCCCGACTTTTGCCGACAACAGAGTGGAAACAAGCACTTTGCCTGCAGCCTACTATGACTAACGAGGAACAGAACAAGGCAATCCTGCGGCGCTACCTGCCTCCTTCGGCTGTCAACCCGATATATGACTATATTGTCGCCAATGGTGTCCACTTCCACATCAAGCGACAGCGCACCTCCAAGCTTGGCGACTATCGTATGCCTCAGCCGCGTCACAACTACAATGAAATCAGTGTCAACGGCGATCTGTCGCCGCATCTGTTCCTG
>JAGDCN010000116.1 GCA_017958525.1 Bacteroidales bacterium | reverse complement strand
CATCACTATGGTTGGCGACCTTACAGACCCCAAAGGCAGTGTGGCTCAAGGTCTTCGACCACTATGGCACGGCAATTGCACCAACTGTATGGCTTGCTACCACCACTGTCCGAACAACGCCATCCATTTCGGCAAGGCCACGCAGGGCAAGGGACAGTATTTCTTTAGTGAGTAGTTTTTTTTCTGCTTGTCGGCATAGCACTTAGGAAAATGTCTTTTTTTGGTATGCAGGCGAAGGCGTCTGTGTTCCAAAAAAGTTTAGTATGTTTATGTGGATATCAATTTTTTTTGTATATTTGCAATATTGTTTGCGTTAATGTTTGTTACGAAAGTAATTGTGTATTAGTGATCTGGCTTTGTGGGTATTGGAATTAAAGAAAGAATGTAAAAATTATAAATATTCCCTATGAGTCCTTTTTCTGTTATTGTCGATGAATTTGAAAGGAGAGCATTAAAAGCCTTGCAGTCGCGCTATGATTCTGAACTGTCGAAGGCTGATACGCATCTTGCCGGCATCGTTTCACACTATGCTCAGCAAGGCTGGATGCCCGCTGTTTCGGACTGGAATTTTGAACTTGTTCCTTCTGACAATGTCATACTACCCCCATTGATGCGTTACGGCAAAGTGAAGGTTCCGGCAAAGGCACCTGTAGAAAATGGCAGTGCCAAGTTGGAGACACGGGAGATTCCGCTTCTGATGCCGACGTTAGGCGTCAATGCAGTCTTGTTCGATATGGGTAACTCTGCTCCGATGCTGCCCAATGTGTTTCAGGATTTTTTACTCCGTATGTTGTTCTCGTTGCGTCTTGACGCCATAAAGGTGTCGGTCATCGATAGAGACCTCGGCAACGATTTCCCACTGGTCGGTGCGATAAAAAACAGGATGTTTGTCAAGCAAATAGCCAGTCGCCAGAGTGATATAGACAACTTGATTACAGAGTTGAACAGGGAAACGATGACGGCCAATGCCGATGTGTTGAGCCGATATGCCACGGTGGAGGACTACAACAAGGAGAATGAAGTGGCTCCGCACCCGTATCATTTTGTCTTTATCGACGATTTCCCACGTGGCTTTACGCCGCAGGCTGTCGATGATTTGGTGAACCTTGTCAGCAACGGCAATGCAGCAAAGGCTGGTATCAAGATTTTCATCAACTACTACACTGACGAGGATGCACGTCGCGAAACTCCCCGTGATTTTGACATTAATTATGTCAAGCGCAAATGCGCCACGATGGAGAGTCTGGGTGGCGACCGTTTCCGTTTTGACAACTGGGGTTTCGGTGCTCCTGTTGAGAGCTACTTTGTGTTCGACAATACTGAACGCCGCCAGTGGAGCATCTATGCCGATGCCCTCAGTGGCGTGAAGCCTAAGGAGACTGTTTATTCGCTTGATTCGTGGGTGGAAGACCTCATCAAGAATGATAAGGTCTGGAAAAGCTCGACGCTGGATGGCATCAAAGTCCCGATAGGTTATACTGATCGCACACATACGTTCGACTTCTATATGGGAAATGATAAAGATCCGGCGTGTCAAGATTTTTTTGCTTTGGTGGCCGGCAACCCCAAGTCAGGCAAGACGACAATGATCGACAACGTCATCGTCAACGCAGCGCTGAAATATTCCCCAGAGGAATTGGAACTGTATCTTGCCGATTTTGCGGATGGAGTGTCGTTTGCCAAATACCGCAGACTGCCTCACGTTAAAGCCTTAATGCTCAACAACAACCGAGAATATGCGCTGCGTATGATAGAAGAACTGGACAATGAAGCCCGCAGACGAGGCAAAAAGTTCAAGGAGGCGGAACTGGCGTCGGGACAGCAGGTGAATACTGTGGCGGCATATAGAGAGGTGACGGGGGAAACGATGTCGCGAATACTCTTTGTCATCGACGAGTATCATTATCTTTTCAGCAGTTCGAGTGAAACTAACTCCGACGACCAAAAGAAATTGGGCAACAGCATTCGCCAGTGGCGCAAATATGGTATATGTGCGATATTCAGTACCCAAAATATTGGAGGTGTGGAATTCGGCGGAGCCGACAGTTTCATAACCTACCGTTTTGCATTTGTGTTGTCGGACAGCAAGCCGATAATCCGCAACAATGCAGCCTCCCATCTAAAGCCTCGCCAGGCGATAATGAACAATACTCCCGACGGCGATTTGTCGGCGAACGTGCTGTTTCAAAATGCCTGGTCGCCCAAGTATGGTGAGTATTTGAAATTGCTGGCAAAGAAATATAAAGATGAGCGCGGTGTGGAGGCAAAGCCGTTTGTGTGCGACTCGGGACTGTTCACTACGATGGGTGACAATAGAGAGATGGTCGATGCCATTAACAACAACAATGTTGTTACCGAGATTAATTCGTGCGATCTGTATATAGGCAAACCCGACCTTCTGCGTGAAAGGCATACGCGCATACGCCTGAACAGGAAGATCAATTCCAACATATTTGTGTTGGGAGATGACTATGATTCGCTGGTTAGGCTGATGGTATCTATGGCTGTACAGATGAAATGCCAGAGTCCGCAAGGCAGCCGTTTCTATTTTATAGACTGTTTCAATGCCGGCGACAAGATGCAGGGCTGTATTGACAAATTGGGAACATTTCTTGAGGGGTGTACCGTTGGTAAACAGCAGCAGATGGCCGCAATGGTCGAAGAGGTATGGAACGAGCTGCAACGCCGCAAGGAAGAGCAGTGCGCCAACCAGCACACTGCGAGTCGCATTGTGATGACGATTCTGAACACACAGAACGCATACGAGTTGCGCCCGGTGCCGAACAAGTACGGGCATATGGAGCATTCGGAGATATCGAATAAAATAACGGAGATAATCAAAGAGGGAGCACCGCTTGGAATACACTGCATAATCCACAGTCAGTCCAGCAAGTCGTTGTTTGGTAGTGAATTGCCTATTGAAGCTACAGCAAGAGACTACTTCGAGAATATCGTTTTGCTGCGCAGTTCAGACAACGATTTGATAGGTCTGCGCATCTTACGCCGCAATATGCCGTTGGCCAGCGAAGGCCGTGCCGTGGTGGTCAATGCCCGTCTGGACAATGAGGACTACGAGCAGTGTTCCATTTACAACATTGTCGGTTTTGATGTGAATGAGGGCATAAAAGAATTACTGTCGATTTATTTCAGATAAAAAGTATGCATCGCTATGGAAGGAATGGTTCTTTTTAGTTTGATGGACGCATACAAGACCAGTGTGTCTGATGCTGCAGCGGTAAAGGAATTGTCATTGATGCTAAGGTCTTCCGAGGCAAAGATTGTCAGGTTTCGGCACTTTGTTGAAGAGTTGGAAAAACATATCGTTGAGTATGATTTTGCAAAGTCTTTCGATTTTATCAGTGTCAGTGAAGTTGTGACAAATGCGGTGAGCCTCAGCGACGAGCTTGCAACAATGGAGGAAATCAGGGGACGGTGCTCCAAAATGGCCGACAGGTATGGCAGTAAGGATGCGATTGAAAGGTGCGACACCATTGTCGGCGAATGTTGTACGACAATGGGTATGGCCGATGTGGAACGTTGCCTTGCAGCCGCAAAAGCCCACAACGACAAGATGAAGACAATAGAGGCATCGTTCTCGGACGAAAGCAAACGCAGAGAGGTGGCATTGCAGATGATCAAGCGCAACGATTCGCTGCTGGAGGGATATACAGCATATATCAGTGACCTGGAACAATATGTAGCCCGTGAGATAGGCAATGTCCAGGGACTTTTCCCCGGTCTGGAGAAACGCATAGAACGTTTCTGCATTTTTGCTGAGTTTTTGCAGAAGATTGGTGACCTGTTGCAGTCCGTCGCCGGTTATGCCGACCGATATGGTAAGTCCAAACTAATGGCCGACTGGGACAAAGCCATTGCCAATGCCAAGAACACGATGACCTATGCCGATATCGACGACCAGCAGGCAAAAATCAGTGCTTTCGAGCAACGCATAGAAAGGCTTAAACAAAAGTTCGACAAAGAGAGGGTAGAAATGGATGCTATGTTGAGAGAACTGCAGAACAACCCGACATCAGTTTGGTCTGAAGACTATGACGCACTCGTTAAGCTTATTGGCGGAATGTACGACCAAAGAGAGACCCTGTTGACCGACGGCGGCATCGGTTTTGGACGGGTTGTGACAATGGATAAACTGTTCAGTGAGATAGCGGAAAGGAAGAATGCGCGTGCCGAATATGTTTTGCATACAGAGTCGAAGTATCGCTGGCTGGGACGAAAACGCTTGATAGGCGACAACAGTTATTATTACAGATACAAAGACTTTTCAAACAGTGAGATATCATCACTGGAGTACACTCGCAAAGTGGAAGAACTGGTCAAAGAACGTCGCCGCAACAACTGGAAAAAAGCCGCGAAAACAATGAAATATGTGGTTATCGTAGCCTTTTTTGTGGTGGCAATTCCGATATGGATAATAATGCAATTTATTAGTTCAAAAGATAACGATTAATATGAGTCAAACAAGCATTTATGGTCAGATACAAAGTCTAGAGAATCTGATCGCAAAAATTAAGCAAGTTCCGCTTGATGCCGACAAAATTGAATATCAGCTGAATTCAAGCCTAAGGTTGTTAAGGGACCAAGGACTGCCGACGGATTTGGAAGAAAAATTCCGCGAGAAATATATGTCGCACATCTCCAGCAATATGCAGGATTTGTGTGAAAGATTGGAAAGAAACGACATACCTTTCCTGGAGGAACAATTGGAAAAACTTTGGAGAATCTCAAAAAGATAAGGCTATGAATATTACAGTATTTGAAGAGATACAATCGGTAACCCGTATGATTGAAAACCTCAATGAATTTTGCGATTCGCTCAACGCCGACGTCATTAGATTTCCCGACGAATACATCACTGATGCCGAACAGGCGGGACTGCCTCGCGAGATTGTAATGAATTACCGTAGTCAATGCTATGACCGGAATGTGAGCATCGCCGAAAACACAATCCATTTTATCAAGACCTTTGCCATCCCTTATTGGGAGGATGTTCGCGAGTATTTGAAGACTCTCTTATAATTTAAAATGGACGACGTGCATTTTTTTGGCTTGGCTATGGGCTTGGACAGTCTTGCAGCAAAAGCCACTGCCGAATTATCCAACCTCAACCAGTTCATAGCTCTTTTAAGAAAGTATGAACCGGAAATACAAAACTATTATGGTGTTGCCGACAGCATAAAAAAACTGCTCGACGGACACTCTTTTGGTGATGAACCGAGCCTCCCCGACCTCGACGAGGATCTGGCGCTACTGTCCAGTTTGTCAAAAAAACTGTTGCGAATATGGTCTTTGATCAAAGCGCTGACAACACAGATGGGGCAGGGTATGACTGGGACGGCAATAGAACAAGGACGCAAATTGGTCGATTTTTGTATCCATCATATGACAGTGTTTGACATCAGGTCGTCGTTGGCAAAGGTGGAAAAAGAAATAGAATCGCTGGAAACATTGGTTGTGCATAATGAAAATGATGCACGGCTAAAGGCGGCACGGGAGAAAGCCCGTCTGATGGTCAATGACTGTAAAGAGATAAAAGATGCACCCTGGTATATGGAAGAAACATATAGTTTTATTGAGAGTTTTGTGGGTGATGAGAACAAATTATTCAGGGAGGTTAAAAAGCGAATCTTAACAATTAAAGATATAGCGAGACTATATAACGAAGTTGGGGGAAAAATAGAACTTATAAAGGACTACTATCCGCGAAATGGAAAGAAAGAGGTGGTGGACAGTTTTGGGAGAATTACTGAAAAAAAACGAACGCTTTTATACAAAGATGTTGATAATGTGGTGGAGGGATTGAAAAGAATAGGAGATACAGTAGAAATAGTAAAGGAAAAATTTAAAGAAGAAAGGGATGGCTTGTGTTTTTTTTCAAAAATCCCTTTTTATATGCGAAGAAAAGATAAAAAGTTCTTTAAAAAGGAGGTTGAAAGGCTTCAGGAGAATCTTGAATATGTAAATTATTCAGAGGAAGAATTAAAAAGTAAATGGAATCGAGCCGATACTATAGGAGAAGTTTTGTCTTGTGTATTCTGGTTCATTGTAGGAATAGTATTAGTGGCTTTGGGTTCAATACTAGAACTAGAAATATTATATGGTCTTGGTTTCTTTGTGCTTGTATTTGTTTTTTCAGTAATATATCAATTGGTGCGTGATGGATTTTTTGCCTAAAAGCATCTTGTCAGGCAAATGTCAATACAAAACCTATTTCACTTTAATTTCGTCTAACATCAGCCAGGCCTTTTCGCCTTTGTGTGTGTGCCAATCGGGCAGGGTGGAGTGGTGTATGATGCGGATTTTGATGTCTTTAGACAGGTTGTCAGGCTTTTGCTTTTTTGGACCCTCCCTACGAAAAACGATTCGCTGTTT
>JAGDCN010000115.1 GCA_017958525.1 Bacteroidales bacterium | reverse complement strand
GGCCCCCGTCGCTGAGGCCCCCGTCGCTGAAGAGCCCAAGGCTGAATAAGCGATTGCTTAAAGTCAGAAAGATGGAGTGTGGAAAAATCTTCCACACTCCTTTTTCTATATTAATCTATGCTATTCTCTATCAGGCGGCACGGTGACCTCGCAGGGCGAGGTGGAATAGCGTGAAGGTGATTTCGATGATGGAATGGACTGGGTTTCAGTGCTTTTATTTGTCAGTGGTTCGGACTCTTATGCACTGTCATTGAAACTGTTATAAGAAGATGGTTCTATTTGCAGTGCTGGTGGTGTTTCGTTGCGTCCTGCAGACAATGTGCGCTATCGTCAACGCTGCATAGTTGCCACCATTGTAGGCACAAGCATACTCATCGGGCAATTTTTGAGCGGAATATATCTCATCATAAACAGCTGAAAAAGCGTGTATTGCAATATTGCTTTCCCTCTTTGGCAAAAAGTGTTTTTTAATGCACAATATATAATTAAAACAAACGTTAATGTATTTTAACAATATAAATAATTTTATTTTATGTCACAAATTATAGCTATCAGGGGCCGCCAGATTCTCGACTCGCGCGGCAATCCCACAGTGGAAGTCGAGGTATTTACTGATCAGGGTGCAATGGGTCGTGCCGCCGTTCCGTCGGGCGCATCTACAGGTGTGCACGAAGCCTGTGAGCTTCGCGACGGCGACAAGTCGCAGTATATGGGCAAAGGCGTGATGCAGGCAGTGCAGAACGTCAATAACGTCCTTAACGAAGAATTGCGCGGAATGTATGTCAGCGAGCAGCGCGCCATCGACAACAAGATGATTGAACTGGACGGTACCGACAACAAGTCGCGTCTGGGTGCCAATGCCATCCTCGGTGTCAGCCTTGCCTGCGCCAAAGCTGCCGCTATGGAAAGCAACCAGGAACTGTTCCACTACATCGGCGGCTGCAACGCCTACACGCTGCCCGTGCCGATGATGAACATCCTCAACGGCGGTTCGCACGCCGACAACAGCATCGACTTCCAGGAGTTTATGATTATGCCAGTCGGTGCTCCCACCTTCAGCGAGGCTCTGCGTATGGGTGCCGAAGTGTTCCACAACCTGCGCTCGGTGCTCAAGAGCAAGGGTATGTCAACCAATGTCGGCGACGAAGGCGGTTTCGCCCCCAACCTTGCTTCTAACGAAGAGGCGCTGATGTGCATCCTTCAGGCTATCGAGAAGGCCGGCTATCGTCCTGGCGAAGATGTCTATATTGCCCTCGATGCCGCTGCTTCCGAGTTCTATCTGCCCGAAGAGAATGTCTATCATCTCAAATGGAGCACCGGCGACAAACTGACTCCCACCCAGATGAGCGACTTCTGGAAAGATTGGGTCACCAAATACCCCATTATCAGCATCGAAGACGGTATGGCCGAAGACGACTGGGATGGCTGGCGTCTGCATACCGATGCCATCGGCGACCGCTGCCAGCTCGTCGGCGACGACCTGTTCGTCACCAATGTCCAGCGCCTGCAGATGGGTCTCGACAAGAAAGTTGCCAACTCCATCCTCGTCAAGCTGAACCAGATTGGTACCCTCAGCGAGACTATCGATGCCGTCAATCTGGCCACGCGCAACAAATACACCTCCATCATTTCGCACCGCTCGGGCGAGACCGAGGACACCACCATCGCAGACCTCGTTGTTGCACTCAACACCGGCCTGATCAAGACTGGCTCGGCCAGCCGCACCGACCGCATCTGCAAGTACAACCAGCTGATGCGCATCGAGGAAAGCCTGGGCGACGAGGCCTACTATCTTGGCAAAGACTTCAAATTCATAAAATAGTCTTATTCGGGAAGATGCAAAACTGAGAAGATGAGAATTTGAGACAAACAAAGCGTCTCGCCTTCTCATCTTCTCAGTTTCTCCTGTTTTTTTTAAATTTAAACCATCAGATGTTAGAATATCAAGAAGGGCGTACCGAACTCGAAGCCTTGGGCGAATTTGCACTCATTGAGCGTCTTGCCGACGAATTCGAAAAGCGCAACGAATCGACTGTCAAGGGCGTGGGCGACGACTGTGCCGTGCTGGGTACCGGCAGTGTCAAAACTCTCGTCACCACCCAAACGCTTGCCGAAGGCATCCATTTCGATATGACATATACTCCGCTCAAACACTTGGGTTACAAGGCTGTGGCTGTTGCACTGAGCAACATAGCAGCTATGAATGGCACCCCGCGGCAAATCACCGTCAGCATAGCCGTCTCCAATCGCTATTCCGTCGAGGCTCTCGAAGAACTCTATTCCGGTATCCGTCTTTGCTGCGAACGCTACGACGTTGATCTTGTGGGTGGCGACACGGGCAGCAGCCGCTCTGGAATGGTGTTGACAGTCACGGCTATAGGCGAAGTGGATGAAAACAAAATAACATATCGTAGCGGTGCCAAACTGCACGACCTGATTTGCCTCAGTGGCGACTTGGGTAGTGCCTATTCGGGACTGCTTATCCTTGAGCGAGAAAAGGTTACTTATCAGGCCAACCCCAATTTCCAGCCCGATTTGGACTCCTACGACTACGTCCTTGAACGCTTCCTCAAGCCCGAGCCGCGACTTGACATAGTCCGTATGCTTGGCGAGGCAGGCGTGGTGCCGACATCGATGATCGATGTCAGCGACGGTCTCGCTTCCGAACTGCTCCACATCTGCAAGGAGTCGAAATGCGGCTGCGAAGTCTATGAGGAGCATCTGCCCATCGACTATCAGACCACGCGCGTCTGCAGCGAAATGAGCCAGAATATGCTGCCAGTCTCCAATGCCCTCAACGGTGGCGGCGACTACGAACTGCTTTTCACCATCGACCAGAAGGACTACGACAAAGTGAAGGATATGCAGGGTGTCCATATCATCGGCCACATAACCGAGGAAGGCGCGCCAGCCGTTATGGTTACTCCGCAAAACAGTACTATAACTCTTGTTGCACAAGGATTTAGGGAGTGAAAGAAATGACAGAAGACAGTTTCAAACATAAGGGATGGCGTATGGAAATGGTACGCCTTTTGGGCGAAAAAGGCATCAGCGACCGCCGCGTTCTCGATGCGATGGCACAGGTGCCCCGTCACCTTTTTCTTGAGACAATGCTCGACTATATGGCCTACGAGGATCGCGCCCTGCCCATCAAGTGCGGACAGACAATATCACAGCCCTCTACGGTCGCATTCCAAAGCGAACTGCTCGACACCGAACCCGAAATGAAGGTGCTCGAAGTGGGCACCGGCAGCGGCTACCAGACGGCAGTGCTCTGCGCTATGGGGCTGAAAGTGTTCTCCATCGAACGCCAGAAGGAGCTCTACGACATCACCAAACCGCGCCTCTCCAAGCTCGGCTATCGTCCCAAATGTTTTCTTGGCGACGGCTACAAGGGCTTGCCGGAATACAGTCCCTTCGACCGTATCATCATCACCTGCGGCGCGCCGGAAGTGCCTAAAGAGCTGCTTGACCAACTCAAGGTCGGCGGCGTGATGGTCATCCCCGTCGGTGGCGAGCAGCAGGAAATGCTGCGCATCGTCAAAACCGGCGACGGTCCCAACGACATTGTCCAGCAGCGCTACGGCGACTGCAACTTCGTGCCGATGCTGGAAAAACTCGACTACGGCGGAAAATAAAAACAACAGTTAGAAAATTCTGAAGACAACGTGCTGTTTTGACAGCCTCTTTGAGGTGAAAACCAGTCCGGTGTCAAACATATCGACCGACAGCGTCACCTCGTGTTCTTTGAAAAGTCTCTCCCACAGCTGTTCGCGCTCGCGGTTGCGGTGCGGACTGCGCACCAGGCCAATCAGACCGTCGGCGTTGGCAAGCACAGCGTCGGCGCTGCTCAGCGCACCGCTTGCCGTTGCAGATTCCGCCCCATAGTGATCGGCCAGTTTGTAGCAAAGCTGCCCAAACCGGTCGCTGCGGCTCAAACCAAGCCGCGACAGCGTCGCTTCGTCAAGTCTTGGCGAAAGCACATTCTCATAGAGGTCATAGACAAACGGTGACTGGATATCGTATTGAGTTTTAGCGCGTACTATGTATTCGAGCCGGTTCATAGGGAGATCTTTTCACAATGCAAAAATAAGAAAAATGTCAAAAACAATGAAATCACACCACAACATAACCATCGTTGCCCTGCTGCTTGCCGCAGTGCTCTTCGCCGCCTGTGGCGGCAAAGGCGGCTACACCCCCAAGCCAAAGGGATATATGCGCATCGACCTGCCCGACCACAAGTACTGGCTTGTAGACACCCTGCACCATCCAGACACTCCATATTGGATTGGAGACAGCATACAGGTTCTTAAGTACGACAAGCCGTACCATCTGTTTCCAGTCATTTTCGAAGCAAGCCAATATGCCGAGGTCGGCGAAAAAGATGCCCCCAAGGGTGTGACCTGGATCGACATCAACTATCCGCAGTGGAATGGCGTGATTTTCCTTACATACAAGCGTTTGCGGTCTCCCAACGAACTCGCCTCCGAGGTCGATACCTCCTACCAGTTGGTCTCCAAGCATTTCAACTTTGCCTCGGGTGTCGATGAACGGCAGTTTGTCAACGAAGACCAGCGGGTTTATGCCACCACCTACCGCCTTCAAGGACAGAATGTTGCCTCGACGTTCCAATTCTGGGCCACCGACAGCGTAAGCCACTTTTTGCGCGGTTCGCTCTATATCGACTGTGTGCCCAACAACGACTCGTTGGCGCCGGTACTCGAGTACCTGCAGCACGACCTTGTGCATCTGATTGAATCCCTTAAATGGAGGTAGAAAGTATGCGACTACTTAAACGTTTGATACTCATAATGATGTTTGGCGTTGCCACATCGTTGTCAGCCCAGCGGATGCCGGAAACGACCCTTTTGGGACATTGGTGGCTTGGCGTGCTCGAGGAGGCCAGCCTGCCGATAAACATCACCTGGGACGTGGATAATGGCGAGTTTAAACCAGTTCTATACAGCCCGATGCAGACACCCGACCCCATAATACCCACGGCTTGGAGTTTCAACAACGACACTCTGAATATCAGCCACAAACCTACGGGTCTGCGCCTTACGTTGGTCTGGAATCCGACCGACACCACATTCTCCGGCACTTTCCGTCAGGGGATGCTGCGCACGCAGATGCGCTTTGTCCCTGCCGACACGCTCTTCAACATAGTCCGCCCACAAACGCCCAAGCCGCCGTTCCCCTACAGCGAACGCGAAGTCACCATCCAGCGGCGCAAGGCAGGCGTGACGCTCACAGGCACGCTGGCGATACCCGAGGGTAGGGGACCGTTCCCCGCCGTGGTGCTGGTCAGCGGCAGCGGCCAGCAGAACCGCGACGAAGAGCTGCTGGGGCATAAGCCGTTCTTTGTCCTGTCCGACTACTTGGCACGCAACGGCATCGCTGTGCTTCGCTACGACGACCGCGGCACAGGCGGTTCCAAGGGCGAGGTCGAGACAGCCACCACGCTCGATTTTGCCGATGACGCCGAGGCGGTCTTCGATTTCCTGCGCCGCCAGAAAGGCATTGACAGCAAGCGTGTCGGCATCATAGGCCACAGCGAGGGCGGAATGATAGCTCCCATCGTAGCCTCGCGCAACCGCAGGGTGGCATTCATAGCCCTGCTGGCAGGTCCCGGAACCACTGGTGCCGACATCCTTCTCCAGCAGAACGAACGCCTTTTCCAGCTCGACAATGTCCCGCAGCCGCTCATCGAACGCCGTCTCGCACTGCTCCGCTCGCTCTTCGCGGCTGTGGACACACTGCCGATCGACAACTACCAGCCTTTCACCATCGCCCTTTGCGAAAAATATTCCGAAGGCCTCACAGCCGACCAACGCAAAAGCATCGGCTTGCGTCGCGGCGACGCCATAGGTCTCGCCACCCAGATGGCTCTGCCGTGGATGCGCACTTTCGTCAAGCTCGACAATTCAACCTATCTCAAGCGGCTCCGCTGTCCCATCCTGGCCGTCAACGGCGACCGCGACTCCCAGGTGCTGCCCGTCAACCTCGATAGCATAGCAGCGGCGACCGGCAACCGTGCCAAAACAGTTCTCCTTCCAGGTCTCAACCACCTGATGCAGCACTGCCAAACCGGTGCCACCAGCGAGTATATGCTCATCGATGAGACTATGGCACCCGAAGTGATGGAGACCGTCACAAGCTTTGTTAATTCGTTGAAATGATTATCCGCCAGCTTGCCAAACAATACGCTTGATTAATTCGTGGAATTCATACAATTCGTGATCAAAAAAAATATTAGATGTTCCCTAATTTGAGAAAAAACTTTCCAATCAAAAAATAATTCGTATTTTTGCATCGCTAATTTTAAAAAAAATCCAAAATGAAAAAACTTCTTTTATGTTTAGTTGCTTTCGCAACAATCGCCTTTGTATCGTGCAAGAAGGAGAAAAATCCCGCTGAAGATTTTGTAGGAAATTACACCGTTACGGCAACGGTTCACGCCCAAATTCCTGTTCTTGGTGCCATCGATCAGGACCTTGACGCTATGGACGCCTCTATCGCGCTCAACGGCGAAGAGGGCAATGTCACCGTCTCTATGGCCGGACAGACAACGACTGGCAACGTCACCGAGGCAGGTATGACCCTCCAGCCCATCGTCACCACGCAGACCATTATGGGTACCAATGTCGAAGTGACCATCACTTTCCCCGTCATCAGCAAACCCGTGAACGGCGTCTCCTCGTGGACATCCAACATCACCGCCTCCATCAACGGCATCCCTCTCAGCGGCACAGCCGATATGACAGCCACAAGAAAATAAGGCGGTATTGTAAAAACCGCGAATTTGTGAGTAACTAAAACCTCAACTTTCATCTCTCAACTCTCAACTAAACAATGTACATTGTCACCGGTGCCACGGGTTTTATCGGCTCCTGCCTGCTGGCCGAAATGCAGAAAAGGGGCTATCAGGACATCGTCGCCGTCGATACCTTTGGCAACGGCAGCAAATGGCGCAACATAGCAAAACGCGGAGCCTTGCAGCTGGTCTTTCCACACCAGCTGCAAGGCTTTCTTGATGCCAACAAGGCTGCCATCGGTGGCATCTTGCATCTGGGCGCAATCTCTTCGACCACCGAGACGGATGTTGATTGCATCGTTGAGAACAATTTCCAGCTTACAATCAGCCTGTTCAACTTCTGCCAGTCGAACAGCATACCTCTTGTCTATGCCTCCTCGGCTGCCACATACGGCGATGGCGGACAGGGCTTCTATGACCGCGACGACCTCGAATTCATCTCCTCCCTGCGCCCCCTCAACCCCTACGGCTGGAGCAAAAACGCCGTTGACAAATACATTGCCGCCCATTCGCATTTTGCCGCCTCCTCGCAGCTTGTGGGTCTCAAATTCTTCAACGTCTATGGACCCAACGAATATCACAAAGGCCAGCAAATGAGTGTAGTGCGCCATTTCTTCGATCAGTTCCGCACCACGGGGCGTGTGCGCCTCTTCAAATCCTACCGCGACGACTGTGCCGACGGCGAACAGCGGCGCGATTTCGTCTGGGTTGGCGACTGCGTGAACGTAATGCTTTGGATGTTGGAGCATCCTAAAGTCAGCGGCCTTTTCAATGTGGGGACCGGCTGCGCTACGTCATATAATGTTGTGGCACAAAGCATAGCGCACAGTATGGGCGTCGAACCGGTGATAGAGTACATCGAAATGCCCGACTCGGTACGACATCAGTACCAGTATTTTACACAAGCCGATTTGACCAAATTGCGTGCTGTTGGCTACGACAAACCGTTCCTTTCGGTTCCCGAAGGAGTTGAAAGGTACGTGAAAGGCTTTTTGACCGCAAACGATAGCTATTTGTAGTTATTTGTAATAGGGAGTTAAAAGGGGAGTTAAATTGGGAGTTAAAATGGACAATACAATTTTTGTTGATAAGTTTGATGTGTTGGAAGGTTAGAGGGTTTTAGGGTTGGAAGGTTTTCGTTTTGGTTTTGGTTTCGTTAAATCATTCCGAAGTTAACGTTAAGGTCAAGGTTAAAGTTAATTCAAGGTTTTCGTCTTCGTTAAATCTATCTGAAGTTAAAGTTAAGGTCAAGGTTAAAGTTAATTCAAGGTTTTTGGTTTTCGTTAAATCATTCCGAAGTTAACGTTAAGGTCAAGGTTAAAGTTAATTCAAGGTTTTTGGTTTTCGTTAAATCTATCCGAAGTTAACGTTAAGGTCAAGGTTAAAGTTTTAAAAACGTTTTCCGTTCTAAAAAAAATTGCTTGTCAGTATTGCCGTTGCGACAGCGGCATTGAGCGATTCGCAGGTGCCGCCGAGGTTGGGTATTGTTAGTTTGTGCCCGACCTTTTCAGACACAGTTTGCGAAATGCCGCGCCCTTCGTTGCCTATCACCAGCACGGCGGGATGATGCAGCTGTACCTTTCTGTAGTCCTCGCCGTCCATCATAGCACCGTATGAAACGATACCCCTTCCTGCGGCGTTGTCCAGCCATTCAGCCAAATCCACATATTCCACCGTCGTTCTGAAAACAGCTCCCATCGTGGCTTGCACCACCTTGGGGTTATAGCAGCTCACCGTGTCGCGGCTGCAAACAATGTGGCGTATGCCGTACCAGTCGGCCGTCCGCATAATCGTGCCCATATTTCCGGGGTCCTGCAGCCCGTCGAGGGCCAGCGTCAACCGCTCTTCACTTCCCGTTTCCCGTTTCCCGCTTCCCGTTTTCCGCTCCACCAACATCCATATTTTGTTGGGAGTCTTCATATTGCTAAGCCTTTCCAATTGTTCGGGTGTCACTTCATACACCTCCCCGCCGGCAGTGCCCAGTTGCGCCGAAGCCAAATAGTCGGCTGTGGCACAGGAGTATAGTATTCTGAATCCCGACAGCAGTGCTTCGTTGCACATTTTTATGCCTTCAACGACAAATACGCCCTCGTCGTCGCAGCGTTTCTGCAATCGATAAGAAGCCAAAAACTTTAGTTGGTTTTTCGACAGGATGCTCATATCCGATTAACGCAACACCCGTACAAAAATTGTGTGCGGTATGACTGACATATTACAACGCTATACAAAAATATTATCAAATTCTTACCAAAAGTTTATCATATTTTTCAACAGTAGAATTTAGGTAGAATTTGATAAGAATTTGGGTAGAATTTGGTAAGAAGATGGTACCTGGAAAACAGGGAGTTACTATAGCCCGTTTTTGGCCTTTTTTTGGGGAGTTATCAACAGGCAAAAATGC
>JAGDCN010000114.1 GCA_017958525.1 Bacteroidales bacterium | reverse complement strand
GTGGCTGGAGGTCACATCCCGATGGCTGGCGGCTTCGACAGTATGAATCTCACGGCCATCGTGGCTGGCATCGTTTCGTTGGCTATGGCCCGACGCTACCGTATGGCACCATCTATCGGATTGCTGGCTATGGGCTTTTGCATCCTTGTCGCTATGATGAGCGGCAGCAACCCGCCGGTGACCAACCTGATGCCCGTCCTCAGCTCACCGCTTCTCACTCTCCACGTCACAGTCATTATGATATCCTATGCGCTCTTCTTCTTCATTGCTCTCAACGGACTTGCAGCACTCATCGTTCATCGTCGTGCCGCCGAGATGAGGCGCGTAAGCCTGCTAATGCTTTACCCCGCTACAGCCCTACTCGCCATAGGAATCGTCATCGGCGCGCTTTGGGCCAATATTTCCTGGGGCAACTACTGGAGTTGGGACCCCAAAGAAGTATGGGCTCTCATCACACTCATTATTTACCTCTTCCCGCTCGTCAACCAAAACAATAATGACCGCCCAGCCCACTTCCACCTCTACTGTCTGTTTGCCTTCCTGTCAGTTATAATCACCTACTTCGGCGTCAACTTCATCCTCGGAGGAATCCACGCCTACAACTAAACCCTTTATCAAGTTGTTGCCTGCATTAAAAACGGACAACAAAAAGTGTTTTGGTAATGGAAAACAACTATTAACGGTCATTAGGATAAATCAAGGACTTTTTTGACACACTTGTCTCCGATTCAATGATATATTAACAAGCTGATTGCCAAGGGGATTTCTTGTGTTGTTCTTATACACTTCTTATATCCGGAATATAAGAACGATATGCGATCAATATAAGAACGACATAAGAAATGGCGGAGCGGGTGGGATGCTGTTGCGTATGATTTCCTGTCGCGATGTGCAATACTCTTCTCTAATGACCGATTTGGAATTAACGACTATCGGTCGGAAGTAGATTCAACATCGTAGTGCAAAATTCGGCGCGGGTTTTGCCATATCGCGAAAAGTGAGTAAATTTGCAGCGTGAAAAAGGCATCTGTTATAGGTCATTTGGCTGCGGCGGTGACGTATGTAATCTTCGGACTTAACATCGTGTTTTGCCGCGATATAGCTACCGAAAGTGGACTGGCTCCCATCGTGCTTTTTGCTATGCGTGCGCTGGTTGCTGGAGTTCTGTTTTGGCTGGTTTCGCTGTTTATGCCGCGCGAAAAGGTGCCATTTCGCGACCTGATGAAGATATTCGGAGCCGCTGTAATAGGTATTTTTTTGCCGCAGGTGACATTTCTGAACGCCATCGCCCAAACCAAGCCTGTCGATCTTTCAATTATCACCACGGTGACGCCGATACTGACGATGTTTTCGGCAGCCATCTTTCTGCGTGAGCCCATCACTTGGAAGAAGGCGGGCGGTGTGATGTTGAGCTTCGTCGGCATAGTGTGGATTATTTTACAGAGCAACGTTTCGGGCGGCGTGTCGGACCGTGAGACTACGGCGATGGGAATAACATACACATTGCTCAATTGCACTATATTCGCACTTTATCTCGGTACTTGCCGCAAGCTTGTGGCACGCTATTCGGTGGTGACGATGATGAAGTGGATGTTTCTGGTGTCGCTGGTGTTGTCGCTGCCTTTTGCGTTGCCGAAGGTGGCGGTTAGCGACTTTGGCGCTGTCAGTGCGACGGTGTGGTGGGAGATAGGGTTCTTGATTTTCTTCGCCACATTCATTGCCTACTTTCTTTTGCCAGTAGGGCAGACCCGCATTCGTCCCACGCTTGTGAGTATGTACGGTTACTTGCAGCCCATTATTGCCATTGCCATATCGATTGCTTCTGGCGGTGATCGCCTGACATTCACCAAGATAGTGGCGGCTTTGTTGGTATTTGCCGGCGTGTGGATAGTGACTACCAGCAAGGCTGCAGACTTCAAAGTTGATAAACAGTGAAAAGAAAATCTCGTGCAGTCGAGGGTTGAAGTACTGAGTGTTAACGTGGCTCAGCCATTGTTTTTGTTTGGCAGTATAATCAGTAAAGGAATTTATTTACCTGTAGTGGATGGATTAGCGTCTAATGGCTATTATTTTTTGCCTTTCTTCCAGTCTAGATAAATCATTCCAGCCATCCAGAGAATGGCGCAGGCAATGGCCCATATCGCACCTGTGTTCATAACATATAACTTATGGTGAACCAACTCTGCAAAGATGTTGTCTTGGGCTTTGTGCCATCGATGTAATATGGCGTCAATTGTCGCAGCACCTTCAGCGACAACCCTAACTGACCAAATCTGAAACCTATGACACAATGCATACCCCACAGGTTGTTGTGATATTCTGCCGTGTGGTTCAGCAGAAGGCGGTAGTTTGCTCCGGCACCAAAAAAGAAGTTTCCTTTTGGGGTGAAATTATATATAAGTGTGACGGGCACAAGCAGTCCCAATTGTGTCTCGCGGCTGAAGTCGTCGAAGGCGTCGGCCAATGTGCCGTCGAAGTCGGGCTTGGGCATTACGGCGGCGTTGAACAACGCTTCGCCTTGCAGCGTCCACAGATTGTAGTTCAGCCGGCAGTCAATTCCTGCGTGGCCTTCAATGCTGCTCTTCCCGTATAATGCCGAACCTGGGTAGTGGAATCCTGACGAGCCAAACCCTATGGCTGGACCTATCTCGAACGGACGCAGATGGTCGCTGTGCTTGGGTGCCACTTTGCCGCTGGGTTCGAGCGGAACCTTGTTGGTGGCCCACCGCAGTGTCAACTCACTGATGTAGCTACATATACGGTCCATACCTTCATAGTCGATAAGGTCGGCGTCGTCCTCAGGTTTGTGATAAGGCGACTTCAAGCCTGTAGTCACCGCCAGCGTGGGACGCTGCCCGGTTTTGGCAAAAGGCTCCGTATCGGTGGCAGTCATAACCGAACGCTCAAATGATTTGAGTTTCAGGCGCATCCCCTGCTCCTCGCCTAACTGTTGAAGCGTTTCCTTGCCGCCCTTGAGGGTTGAGGAGCCCTCTATGATCAGGGCATCGTTGGCGCTTAACCATCCTACCATATCGATGCTCAGCATCACCTTCACCTTGTCGATATCTTTACCCAGCATTTTGACCATCTCTTTCGATCCGAACAGACCCTCTTCCTCGCCGTCGAAGGCGGCGATTATAACACTGCGTTTAAACTCACTGCGATGGGCATATAATTCGCGGGCAATCTCAATCAGCGCCGTACTGCCCGATGCATTGTCGTCGGCTCCGTTATACACCTTGCCGCCTTTGATACCCACGTGGTCGTAGTGTGCGCCGAGCACTATGTATTCATCCTTCAGCTGCGGGTCCTTGCCGGGGATTATCATAATAATGTTGTTGAGGCTGTCCTTGCCTAGCATTTGAGAGTATATCTGCTGGCTGGGCCTGAACGGATAGATGCCGTTGCCACCGTAGGGCTGCAGCCCGATTTCCTTATATTGGTTAAGGATGTATTGACGTGCTTTGGCACCGCCCACACTGCCTGCCAAGCGGCCTTCAAGACTGTCGCTGGCCAGATAATAAAGATGTTGACGCAGCCGCTGCTGCCTTGTCTGTTGCGCATTGACCGCCGGCACAGCTACTGCTACCAGCAATGCCGCAATCATTACTTTACGTATAATATTTCGTTGCTTCATAGTGTTTTATTAACGAACACACTCTTTTTTTATTGCATTTTGTGCTTTTTTTATTGCAATTCCAGAAATGTTCGTATCTTTGCAATATCAATCAACAATGGCATTTATGCTTTAATTTCCTTTAAATCACTTTCTTGAACTAATTGTAAGTATTCGTCGGGTCGCCCGAAGCGCCCGTTGGAAGGTTTGTTTTTTGCCTTCGCCAACGGCTGGCAACCGAGGTCTTTGACATACTTCACTTTTAGCAAAAGCCGCGAGCGGCCCGATGCCTCGTCAAACTTTTGTCTAACATTTAAACGTTCAAGAATATGAATCAATACGAAAACGAAAACCATAACGAAAACCAAAACGTTGTATGCAACCGTAAAACCAAAGTGATGCTTGCCTGGAGCAACGGCAAACAAACCCATCTACATCCTGATATGATGTACCTCGTCGAGCAGGAACACCTCAAACGTCTCGAACTCCTCAAATGCCTTGAACAGGAACTCCCGTTGGGTGCTGAATACTATAGTCGTCGGCTAAGCGAAGAATATGAGCGTTACAGCGACGAATTGTGGGAAATGGGTATGCACGTCGAAAGTTACAAAGTGCTCCTATATTCTTCCACCATCCTTTTCAAAATACACCGCGATTGGATTAACCACCGATGCACCTGTTGGTACCACCATAATCTCAGGCAGTTCCGACGCCTTTTCCATCGCTGCCGAAAGCGCGCCGAGCAGGATATCCGGCTTCAGCCGCTTTTCAACGCCAGCGAAATCAAGAAGACTTATGAGCGTATGCTCGATGAATATGCCGACTGCAACATCAGCGACCGCGTCAAAATAAAGGACTGGGGACTTTGGGATGACATCTGGCAGTGGAACGGCGATAATGAGCTATGCAGCTGAGGCCTACCACGCATTGATATCAGCTGTGTTCTTCACAGCGGCCTCTATTTTTTTGTCCAAATTCGGAAAGAATGTAAATCCAGTAATCCGCTCTACTTCGTTAATACTATTAACATATAAATCTTTCTTGCGATTGCCTTCGGTATTGCGGCAGATGTATCCTATACCTTTCGGGTGCTCAGGGTTGAGGTCGGCAATCACTTTGAAGAATGCCTCAGGCACAGGGATGCAATGCAGACCAATAGAATCGTGTTCCCGGTTAAAGAATATCGGGCCACAGACAATATAAATTTCGCCGTTTTTATCCGCCCATTTTCGGCAATCCATCTCAATCTGGTTCCAGATGCCGCTATTCAGAGACTTGTTCTGCGGACAGGCGTTGGTCATCAGGAAACTTTCGTACATTGCAACGGAGTCCCATTTGTTGTCGCCCGCAGGGCACATATGGCCGCGGTCCCAGTCGGTGCCGCGGTAGTCCTGGTAGTAGGCTCGCGGCTGTGGCACCTCCTTGTCGTCGTGCCAGGCTGTGACGGGGCGCGACACAGGTCCGTCGGTATGGGCTGCCGTGAGCTTCCACGCCACCCAGTTGGGCTGGCGGCTGTCGCGGTTGTACGACACGACGTAAGCCTTGCGAGTCAGTATTTGTTCGGGACGGTCGGTTATGGGTGAGGGCAGGTCGATGTCGCGTGTCCATTGGTGTGGATCTTCTATGGACTGTACAACGGCAGTCTGCGAGTTGGCCTGACGGCAGGAAACGGTCAGTCCAGCCAGTAGAATGAATATCAGATATAAAGCAAATCTACGGTTCATTTCTTTTTGCTATTGATTTTTTCTTGGAATTTGGCACTGTCGATGATAAATCGCTCGTGGGTTCCTTCACCTATAAGACCACACTCGTCGTAGGCGGCAACTTTGAAAACCAAACGCCGGCGGTCGATTTCAATCAATTCGCTGTCGCACCACACACGCATTCCTACTGGCGTTGCAGCGCAGTGTGATACGCTTACTTGTGTCCCGACGGTGCCTTGTCCGGATTCGAGCAGTGGCACAACACTCTCGTTGCAAGTCTGCTCAATCAATGCTATCATCATAGGCGTGGCAAACACTTTAACAAGTCCGCTGCCGATACGGTCGGCGCAGACTTCATCGGTGACAGTCTGTTCCAAATGACCTTTAATTCCAGTGGTTATCATTTTTTTTTGTTGATATGTTTAAACATTATAACGTGTTTTTACAAAATAAATTATGCAGGGCAATAAAAAATGCCTTCAAGCGTTGTGGAAACAAACAATCTTGATTTTATGAAAAAGCATATACAGGATTTATTTCTTAACGACAAGTTGATACTTGTCTTGGTGATTTTTAACGCAGTAGTCATTTTCTTGCAAGAAAGCGGCATACATACCCCGTTTCTTATGGTGATGGATGAAACCTGTACAATTCTCTTTGTCATCGAAATGATTGTCAAGATAAGTGTCCTCGGAATGAAAGGCTATTGGCGCGACAAATGGAATGCCCTTGACGGCACGGTGACACTGCTTTCGCTGCCTGCGCTGTTGCTGCTTTTCTTCCCTGTCTCGATGGTCAATCTCACTTTCCTGCAGGTGCTGCGTGTGCTGCGACTGTTCAAACTGATACGTGCCGGACGTTTCTTCACCAACCTCAACGGCATCGTGCGCGGATTCAAGCTTGCACTTAGAGAGTCGGCGGCTATCCTGCTGGGTTTTATAGTGTTGATTATCATTGTCGCCGTGGTGAACTGCTGTCTTTTCCGCACTGTGGCACCCGACTATTTCGACACGCCGATACACGCCATCTATTCGATGTTCCGTTTCTTCACAATCGAGGGATGGTATGAGATTCCCGATGATATTACCGCTGGTGCATCGAGCACGCTGGCAGCACTTATACGTTTGTATTTCTGTCTGTTGCTCTTCGCCGGAGGTGTCATAGGAATGTCGCTGATCAATTCCATTTTTGTTGATGCGATGGTAGCCGACAACAACGACGAGGTGCAGACGGAACTCCGCAATCTCAAAGAACAGCTGACCCGCATTGAGAAACTGCTGATGGAAAGCAAAGGTGTGAGAGCGGAAAGCGGAGAACGGAAAGCTAATAACGGAAAGTGCGAATGTCCGTGAGTGTCCTCAGATATTATTTATGATAATTCTCGGTTATTTATGATTATTCACGTTCAAAACGTATCTCGCTTGCAGGAAATATAAACTACAGGATTTACAATATCTCTGACGTTTGCGGCAATGACATAATAACAAGAAATAAAGGACAAGGAGATAAAGAGTTATGACTGCTCTGATTATAGGAATACTGCTGCCGCTGGCCGGCACGATGCTTGGTTCGGCGTTCGTCTTCTTTATGAAAAAAGATATTCCCGACAGGCTTCAGAAGACCCTACTGGGTTTCGCCTCGGGCGTTATGGTGGCTGCCAGCATTTGGTCGCTTATCATCCCTGGACTTGAGATGGATGGTGGTGGTATTGTTCCTGCCTCTGTCGGTTTTCTGGCAGGTATTGGTTTTTTGCTTCTTATCGACGAACTTACGCCACACTTGCACGTCGGTGCTGCCAATGCCGAGGGACCACGGTCACGCTTGTCGCGCACAGCTATGTTGGCATTGGCCGTCACCATCCACAACCTGCCAGAAGGTATGGCTGTCGGTGTCGTTTTTGCAGGGTCGGATTATGGCCTGACGCTGTCGGCGGCATTTGCCGTTTCGATAGGCATTGCTGTACAAAACATACCAGAGGGAGCCATCATATCTATGCCTATGTATGCTGCAGGCAATTCGCGCTGGCGCTCGTTCTTTATAGGTACTGTGAGCGGTGTTGTCGAACCCATCGGCTCCATTGCCATCATCCTGCTGGCCTCTGCGCTGGGCGTCGCACTGCCTTACTTGCTGGCATTCGCTGCCGGAGCAATGATGTACGTCGTTGTCGAAGACCTCATCCCAGAAACAGCCCAAGGCAAACATACCAACCTCTCTACCATAGGCTTCGCGTTGGGCTTTGTCCTTATGATGGTGATGGACGTAGTGCTGGGATAGGTTTATATTTTTTTTTAGTCATTCTATGAAACCTCAATGACTTGTTGCAAAACAAGGGCTCTGGTTTTTAATCGGTTTAATCCGTTTCCGGTAGAAAACCTGAAAAAAAATCCACATATTAAAATAGCAAGGGTCGGACGAGAAGCGTCCGACCCTTGGCGATGCGTTGTATTATACCTATTTGCGATTTAGTTAGGCGTTGCTTTTCGGTTCTTTGGTGGTAACGGGTTTCGATATGGACTCGCGCATATCGGTGTCGGCTTGGATGTTCTTCATACGATAGTAGTCCATAATGCCGAGGTTGCCGTTGCGGAATGCTTCAGCCATTGCCAGCGGTACTTCGGCCTCTGCCTCGATAACTTTGGCGCGGGCTTCCTGTGCTTTGGCTTTCATCTCCTGCTCCTGTGCCACAGCCATAGCGCGACGCTCCTCGGCCTTTGCCTGGGCAATGTTCTTGTCGGCATTGGCCTGGTCCATCTGCAGCTGTGCACCGATGTTCTTTCCTACATCGATATCAGCGATGTCGATAGAGAGAATTTCAAAAGCGGTACCACTGTCCAAACCTTTGGTAAGCACTAACTTGGAAATGCTGTCAGGGTTTTCGAGCACTTGCTTGTGGCTGGTTGCTGAACCGATGGAGGTGACGATACCTTCACCGACACGGGCCAGGATGGTCTCCTCGCCGGCACCGCCAACGAGCTGCTTGATGTTGGTGCGTACGGTGACGCGAGCCTTGGCAATCAGCTGGATACCGTCCTTGGCGACAGCAGCAACAGGAGGCGTGTCAATGACTTTGGGGTTGACGGAGGTCTGGACGGCGTTGAGCACGTCGCGACCGGCCAAGTCGATGGCAGTGCAGGTCTTGAAATCGAGGTTCATATTGGCTTTGTCGGCCGAAATGAGAGCTTTGACAACGCTGTTTACGCGACCGCCGGCCAGATAGTGTGCCTCGAGTTCGTTTTGCGAAACCTTAAGTCCAGCCTTGGCTGCCGACACCATATTATTGACGATGACAGCTGGCGGCACCTTACGGAAGCGCATAAAAATCAACTGAATCAGTGATGTGTGGACACCGCTGATAAGGGCCTGGAACCATATTCCGATGGGTACAAGCCACAGGAAGAGTATCAAGAAAATGATACACGCGAAGATAATTACGATTGTAATGGGATCCATAAATTATTTGTTTTTAAGGGTTATTATTTTATCGGAATTGAAAAATGTATAAGGCTCGGGGAAAATTTTAATCAGTAAACTATTTTTCTTGTGTTTTTAAGTATTAATCTCAACAACAGAAATCTTGTATCCTTCAATTTCGGTGACTTCGATTTCTTTGCCTTCTTCGATAAAGGCTCCGTCGCTATGGACTTCCACTATCTCGTTGCCGATGAGGGCTTTGCCTGCGGGAGCCAGACGCGATATGGTTTTGCCGCGGGCACCGACGGCAATGGTGGAGGCATCAACTTGGTTCACCTTGCTGTTGCTCTCTTCTTTGAGGCTGAAACGTTTCCAAGTGCCGCTCTTCATCAGAACAACAAGCATCAAAAAACCGACAAGTATGCTGGAAATGAGTGTGATGTTGCCAGCCATCGAACCGTGGGTGGCGTATGTCTGCCATATGCCAATTATGACCAAAGTGCCTCCGCAAATGCCGCTGATGGCACCAGGAAGGGCTACAATCTCAAGGGCTATAAGTGCTAGTCCAACAAGCAGAATTAATATAATGACAGGCCAGGACATATTGTTTTTGTATTGTTATTTGTAAGTTTTTATTGGATTATTTCCGAGGTTAATTGTTTGTTCAGCAGGGCTGTATGCATAGGAAGCAGTTCTTCATAGCCTCCAGTTTTCACTATGCATTTACCGGTGTAGTGTATCATTATGGTACATTGTTCGGCTTGTTCATAGGTGTGTCGGCATATATCTACCAGGGCCTTGATGACGTAGTCGAATGTATGGTAGTCATCATTGTGGACAACGAGTTTGCATCCGTTATCGTCCAATAATTCAACGTCTCGTTCTTCTTGTTCTTTATATTGGTTGTCGTCCTTCATTATTCTTTTCTGTTGGTTTTGCTCGCAGGCGAGTTCGTTTAGAACGAAAAAATCCGCAAATGACCGTGAATTAACATAATCAATTAAATGAATTGTTGTGGGTATTGGGTATTCGCGTTCTCCTTTCTGCGTTAGTCTCGTTCTATCAGTACGTTGGCAATTGCGGAGATGCCTTCTTCGCGACCTTCGAAGCCGAGGTGCTCGGTGGTAGTGGCTTTGACCGATATGTCGTCGAAGTCCATCTGCATCACTTGTGCCAGTGTTTGGCGCATTTGTGGGATGTACGACGCCACCTTGGGTTTCTGCATACAGAGAATGGCATCGACGTTGCCGATGTGCCATCCTTTTTCGTTGAGTAGCCTGCAGACATTGGCCAACAGGATTTTGCTGTCAATACCTTTGTAGGCTTGGTCTGTGTCGGGGAAATGCTGTCCGATGTCGCCCAAAGCAGCGGCACCCAGCAGGGCATCGCAGATGGCGTGGATCAGCACATCGGCATCGGAATGACCAACAAGGCCTTTGCTGTGAGGTACTTGTATTCCCCCCAACCAAAGGGGTAGCCCCTCTTCAAGGCGATGCACATCATATCCTATGCCGGTTCTGATTTTCATTATCTTTTGTCTTTTTCGATGTTGAGAGTCAGAGAGATACGTATTGTGTTGGCCAACGGGTTGGTGCTGAAACTGGTGGTTGGCAGCAAGTATGAGAAATCGAACTCGAAGCGGCTGTAGCGAATGCCGATACCAAAGGTCAGGTACTGGCGTGCTCCCTTGGTCTTATGCTCGTAGAAATATCCCATACGTGCAGCAAAAACGTTTGAATACCAGTACTCGGCACCGGCCGAAAGAGTGATTTCGTGCAGCTCTTCTTTAAGTCCGCCAGGGGCGTCGTAGAACGATTGGATGGCACCCAGCACTGAGCCAGTCATATGGTAGTCGGCATTGTCGGTGTATAGTCCCGACCACGTGCCGTCTTCGTTTTGGATGGGCGGTGTCGGTACCAACATCTTGTTGAGGTCGAGCAGGACATTGACCTTGTTGTAGTCATCGACTTCGTAGGTGTAGCGCCCGCCGATGCGCATATTGGCTGGCAGGAATTCGTTTTCGGTATCGTCGTCTGAGTAGGAGAGTTTTGAACCGAGATTGCTTAATGTCAGTGCACCAGCTACCTGCTGGTTCTTGTCAATATCAGTCTGGAAATAGAGTCCAACATCGGCGGCCAGCGCGTTGGCAGCCTTGGTTGTCTGCTGTTCCACGTCGAGACCTTGAGTCAGGTCGCTGTGGATGTAGCGTGCCGTAGCACCAAGGGCCAGATTGTCCGACAGTTTCATCGAGTAGGTGGCGTCCAATGCAAATTCGTTCGGACGGAATGTTCCCAAGCTGTTGCCTTGATCGTCGCGGTGTTCGATCTTGCCTAGCGTGAAATAAGTCAGCGATGCGGCTACAGCACTTCTTTTGTTGATGCGTTTGTAGGCGCCGAGATAGAGGAAATTCATCTCAGGGTCAAGCTTGCGCAGCCAAGGAGTGTAGGTTGTTGTGATGCTCATCTCGCGTGGCGCAAATGCAATCTTAGCATTGTTCCAGTGCGATGAATAGGCGTTGGGTTCGTATGCCGCTGATGCGTCGCCCAGAGCGCCGGCAATGGCGTCGGGTGAAATCTGCAAGATGGGAATACCTGTATGTATGTAGTTGTTTGTTTGACCGGTGGATTGGCTGTACTGTGCAAAAACTGCGTTGGCACAAACTATAGCGACCATAGTCAAAAAGAGTCTTTTAAAAAGGTTTTTCTTCATTTCTTCAATTATAAAAAGTGCCTCTAAAACGTCGTTTCAAATAAAATATTGTGTCCTTTTTGTAAAATTCGATGTCTTGTATGTTTCTTCTATTTAACCACTATTTTGCCGTGTTCCGTAATACGCTCGCCATCCTGCGTGGTGACAACAAAGCGGGCGATGTAGATTCCCGGTGTAACCTTTGCCTCTCTGGCGCCACACAGGTTCCATTCTACGGGTCCAACCACGTAGTTGTCGTCTGAAATTGGTACAGTCCAGTTTCTAACAATCTGCCCCTGCGTATTGTATATTTCCAGAATTGCACTTGTCATCGAACCTTTGCTGTTGTGTTCCATTGTCAGCAGAACCCTGTCGCTGGTGGGATTTGGCGATGCAACGAAGTTGGTGGCAGTAGTGTCAGATCCATAAACATAGAAAACGATTTCGGCAGTGTTTGAATAATTGAATATATTCCACACTTTAAGTGTGATAGTGTGTCTGCCGCTACTCAATCCGTTAAGGTGGTACTTAATGATACCTAGATGTTCGTCGTTGATGTCGGTTTCGTAAAAATCATTAAGTATCAAGATGTTGTTTGGATTGTTGTCTATCAATGCAGTGATGTCGTGTCCAAGACCGCTGCCCACGGCGTTGATTCCAATGCTGTCGTGCAGAATAGCAACCAATGTCGGGTTGGCATCGGTGATGCCACCATTGCGGAAATTGGTGTCGTTCATATAAAGCTTTATCTCGGGACGGCTTTCGCTGATTATCACGCTTTCGTCGAAACCTCCCAACCATAGATTGTTGTAAGCTCCTGTGGCATCGTCGGTTGCACTTTTGGCGTAGTGCGACAAACGTGCGCGTTCGAACTTGTAAGCCACGTCGCGCGGCACTATGAACTGGTAGTTGAAGCGGCCGCTGCTAACGGTCGATTGACCTTTGTACAAAAGGCTGTTTTGTAAGCTGTAATTCACTTCGTGACCTTCATTGTCGTTGGCCAGAGTGCGGCTATTCTTGGGACGGTCATAGACTTCTGGATAGATTATCCCGTCAAAATCTTCGACCAAATGGCCATCCTTGTCCTGTATCTCGCCCTCAATTGTCACAGTCGAAAGAACCAGTGCCGTATCGGCACGAAGTGTATCGACGGCGCGACCATTGACGGCGGTAATGACAACTTTGTATTCTGGGTGGCTCAGTCGCAGTGCAGGGTCGCCGATAAGTGTCAGTGCCTGAGTGGTAACTCGCAGATTTTTGGTTATTCTTATCGCGTCGCCGATGGTGTTGGCTGGATTTAATGCCTGCAGTACCATATCGGAGTTTACTGCTTCTATGTGTGATATTGGTCGCGATGCCGCAAGACAGGCTATTCCTGCGCCGTCGGCCAGCAAAAATTCTTCGGCGCCACTGGTTTCCGCGGGGTCGTCATAGCGTCCGAAGGTGCAGGTGCTGGTGATGAAAAAAGGCAGCTGCATTCTGTTTGCATAGGCACTGATGTCTGATTTCATCATAAAGCGTTCGGTACCAATATACTGTGATGAACCGTGACCGATGTAGTTCAGCAACATACATCCGTAATCCATTCTCTTTTTCAGTGCGTTGTTTACATCAGGATAATACGACCCGTCGGCACCGCTTTGCTGCACGTAGGCGTCGGCGTAAATCTTGTCAATCGTAAAATGAGGGTAGTTGTTTGTAATGCGGTTGGCAATGACTTCTGACGAATGGGTGAATGCCGTGTCGCCTCCACAGCTGGGGTCGGCGTCGTCGGCCAGCAGTGCCACACTGTTGCGCCAGTCGCCACGGATGCCATCCTGCATCAGGTCGCTGCGCATCATATAATGTTCTATTTTGTTGACGATGTGCTCGGCTTCAGCGGAGTTTTTGGCAGGCAGGCGACCTACCGACACATCCATTGTCGAGAGCATTCCTGTTCCTTCACCGTCTTCAAGATATGTCAATATGTCGTCGGAGGCCATCGAAAGACCGTCATCGTCAAACGATGTCAGTGTTTGAAATGTGACGACTGTTGGCAGGTCAAATCCCAACAGGTTTTTGTTGTCGTACGTACCCCGCCCGAAAAGTAGTAGGTGGCGAACAGGTTTCTGGTTGGCATCCTCGTTTGCGCGCGCGCGAAACATTCTTAAAAATTCCCTTATCGCAATTGGGTCGCGTTGGCCTGAACTGAACTCGTTGAACACTTCATCTTGGGTTACCACCAAAACATCTATATCGTCGTTGATTCTGTGTAGGTTAGCCAGTCTCTCGGCTTGAGCTTTCAGCGATGGATGAGTTACTATCAACAGTTCGGCGTTGGCCGCTCCGTGCAAGTTCTGGGTGGCAATTCTTGCTACAGATACAGGTGAGCGTAATGCATTGGTGTTGAAAGCAATGTATGTGCGCCAATTGTCGGTATTGCTGACGAAGGTTAGTGTGCTTCCATTGCGCTCAACAGGCATCTGCACTGTGTTGTTGATGTCTGTAACGTCCCAAATAATTGTCTGCGAATTGGTCCCACTTACCTGATACTTCGTTGTAGCAGATGATGGCGCTGTCCTTAATACAGTGTAGTTGCCGTTTTGCACCATTGGAGTTTCTGCATCGATTTCGATGAAATCCAAATATCCTGTAGCCATACTTTCACTATAATTGTATGTAATGGTGAATGTTAGAGATGCATTTGAGCCTGCAGCAAACTCCTCCAGGATAGTGGTGTGGTGTGCCCCACTGGAGAAACTGACATTTCGCGTCGCACCGTTCATAGTGACAGCGAAAGCGCTTGGTGCTGTTGAAACCGTCGCCAGAGCATAGCGTACCTTCACGTTGCCAGTGGGTGTCGCAGGAAGCGAAAGTGTGAAACTTTGCTGGCTGTTACCTCCATAGAATCTTTCGCCGACCCATATTTGGCCGGATTTGTGTGTGTTTGTGACATCGTTTTCGTGAACGGCAACACTGTGACAGGTGGAAACGGTTGTCCCCAATGAGCTAAGTTGTGGAGCCTCTGTTATTCTGCGGTGTGTGCCGCTCTTTATTGTCAGATAAATATAGTTGTATTGCGAATAGGGATGATTGATGTGAATAATGCGCTGGAAATCATCGGAGTATTTCCATTGATTTGCACCTTCGGCATAGAGCATTATATAGTCATCGTCATCAAATTGACCATTGCCGTTTCGATCCACAACTTCAATTGGTATTTCGACAAGGTCGTCGCAACGGGGCTCTCCGTTTGTCGTTGCCAATGGTCCGCCGCTATTTCCATACACAGCAATGTCTGCAATGGCGCAACCAGACAGGGCACTTACGTCGCTGCCTGTCAGTCGATAAACGCCTGCCTCGGCAATGCCGATCTTCCACCAGTCGCCGACGGCCAAAACAGAGTTCGCAACATACTGGGCATTAACTATTGTTGTCCCAGTCGCCAGCAACATAAAAACAATTATTCTATATGATTTCTTTATCATTCGTTATCCATAACGCCGGCGGAAAATTTTTATTGTCCAACGCTGTCAAAAAACTTTTGCAAGATACGCATATACTCAACTTCGGGTTAATTCCATACTGACACCTATGAAGCGTATATTCTCAAGTGACTTTTTTGCTGTTTTGATGCCCTCCAACGGGTATAGAAAAACAGGTCGATTTTCGGAATTTTCAACGTTTTATCAGTCAGTTTGTTACCTGCTTTTTTGATAGAATTAAAAAATAATGTGCTGATAATGAGTGTTGTGTAAAATATTTTACAGAAATATGTGTTTATTTCAAAGAAAAATCGTAATATTGCCAATTAATTTTAGGCTCATTTGTATAATAATTATATGATGAAGAGACTTACAAAAATAATCATTTTGGCCGCTATCTTCCTTGGCGGTGCTCAGGGTGCAAAGGCACAGGACGTGTCGTTCTCTCAGTTCTATGCTAACCCTCTGTATATGAACCCCGCTTTTGCAGGATCCAAAGTGTGTCCACGCATTTCGCTTAACTATCGTAGCCAGTGGCCTTCACTTGTTAGTGCCTACACCACTTTTGCCGCTTCCTACGACCAGTATATCGATGCTCTTCACGGCGGTATTGGTGCCCAACTCCTTACTGACCGACAAGGTGACCACGGTGCCCTCTCCACCAGCTCGTTCTCAGCAATGTACGCTTTTCGTTTTCAGCTGGCTCGTGACCTCTGGGTCAATGCTGGACTCAAGGCAGGTGTCGTCAATACCAGCCTCGATTGGGACGGACTCCGATTCCCCGATATGATTGATCCCGTCAATGGTTTCATTCTGCAGTCAGCAGCTCAAATACCTGAACATACTAACAAATGGTACCTTGATTTTGATGCAGGTTTGCTTGTGTATGGTTCTGCTTGGTACGCTGGCTTTGCTGCATCGCACCTAACCCAGCCTAGTAACGGTTTCTATGGTGTCACCAAACTCCCGATGAAATTCACCGGCAATGTCGGTGCGCTTATCAATATTGCCGAAGAAGCCCGCCGCACATCGTCGCTGGGACTTGGCACTCCTGTGCTATCACCGAATTTCATCTACCAATATCAGGCTGGTTTCCATTATTTCAACTATGGTCTCTACCTCGACTGGATGCCTTTCCTTGTTGGTGTTTGGTTCCGTAACGGCATTGAAAATGCCGACGCTTTCATTTTCCAGGTTGGCTTCCAGCAGGACTATTTCAAGATTGGCTACAGCTACGATGTGACTGTTTCCAAGCTGGCCAACAACACCGCTGGAGCTCACGAAATTTCAGTCGGCATATTGCTGCCTTGCCCCGAAAAGAAACATAAAGTCAAAGCAATACGTTGCCCGTCGTTCTAATGGATGGCGAATGGCAAGCCTAAATTCATTTTTTTGAAACTTTTAGTCGAAACATCCGTATAAAAAGAAAAATAAAATTCTATATTATATTATGAAAAACCTCAAAATCGCATCTCTCTTGTTAGTGGCAGCCGTCGTCATTACTGGCTGCAGCAAGCAGAAATCGGCTACCACGGGTTGGAACTACAACGACCCGGAATGGGGCGGATTCGAAGTGTCGGACTATAACGAGCAGATTACTGCTCCCGGCCTCGTTTTCATCGAAGGCGGTGCCTTCACGATGGGTCGCGTGTCGGATGACTCGCGCTTCCAGTGGAACAACGTGGCTCACAACGTTACTGTGTCGTCGTTCTATATGGATGAGACCGAAGTGACCAACCAGTCCTACCGCGAATATGTATATTGGATGAAACGTGCCTACGGCGAGGAATATCCCGAGCGCGTACGTGCCATCTATCCAGACACCAACTGCTGGCGTGACAAGCTTGCTTGGCGCGAAGGCTTTGTGGATTATTATTTCCAGAGCCCGATTTATGACCAGTATCCCGTTGTTGGTGTAAGTTGGGAGCAGGCTTCGAAGTATTGCATCTGGCGTACCGACCGTGTTAATGAGAAAATCCTTGTCGATAAGGGAATCATCGTTCTCGACCTGACCGACCTGCGCGGTGAGACTGCTTTCCAGACTGATGTCTATTTGGCTGGACAGTACCGTGGCGAGTCGAAAAAGGAACTCGACAACCTCGACCCCAGTGCCGGTGGCGAACCCCGTCAGGTGCGTCGCGAGGACGGTATCTTGGTGCCTTACTACCGTCTGCCTACCGAGGCAGAATGGGAGTTTGCTGCCCTCGGTATGGTGGGTAACACTTATGACGAGCGCATCGTCGAGCACAAGACCTACCCCTGGGCTGGTTCAAGTGTCCGTTCGGCAAACAAGAAATACTATGGTCAGTTCCTTGCCAACTTCAAGCGCAGCCGTGGCGACGCTATGGGCGTAGCCGGCAACTTGAACGACGGCTGGGATTACACCTGCCCCGTTAAGTGGTACTTCCCCAATGACTACGGTCTGTATAATATGGCTGGCAATGTCAGCGAGTGGTGTATGGACGTCTATCGTAAGGACCAGAACCCCGTTGGAGGTGAAGACCAGAACCCCTTCCGTGGTAACGTTTATCGCACCCCGACCTACATTGATGAAGAAATTGCAATCAACGATACCACTGGCAGCATCATCTACAAGAATGTCGATGACGACTTGAACCGCCGCAATTATCGTCAGGCTGACAATATCAACTACCTGGATGGCGACTACGCTTCGAACATCTATGACTATACTAACAACTCGAGTATAACCGAGTGGGTCTCCACTGGCGATGACGATGACGAGAATGCAGGTATGAACGAGGACAACACCCTTACCAACCCCGACAGCGTCACCAATATGATGTATCGTCGTAATGTGGCCAACCAGCGTAACGTAACTTCGCTGCTCAGCAACAAAGTCCGCGTCGTGAAAGGTGGTTCGTGGAACGACCGTGCTTACTGGATGCAGGCAGGAACCCGCCGCTTCTACGAACAGGAGCGCTCCACTTCGTGGATTGGTTTCCGCTGTGCTATGGACCGCCTTGGACCCCGTGCCGGAAAGTAAGAATTTGTAAATTATATATAATGCATAGAAGGGAAAGTCGTGAGACTTCCCTTTTTTGTTTTTAAAGCAATAAATATGATGTTTTATTCTGAGTAATTCCTTAACTGGTGCAACACTAAGTTACAAAGTTTTTTTATAATTGAATTGATTCCACTTTTTTTCGTATTTTTGCAATTTGTATTGTTGTGAATAATGCAATTGAACTGGTTGAAAATATTGGTATTATTGATTCTGTTGGGCGTGTCTTCGCCGGTGGTTCGCGCACAGCGCGTCATCGAGTATGTCGCAGGTATGGGTACCCGCGACCCGAACAATCCTGACATCTGGATACTCTATCAAAATGTCAAGGCTATGCACGACGGAATGACGTTGGTTACCGACTCGGCTTCACTGGACACAAGGAATAACATCTTTGTTGCACACAGGAATGTGACAATCTATATCACTGACACGACGACACTCTACGGCAAAACTGCAATCTATGACGGCACTACGCGTATCGCCGACGTGTGGGGCGACACAGTGACGTTGATCGACGGCAAGACAGTGCTGAAATCGGACCTGCTGACCTACGACCGCAATACCTCAACAGCCTCTTATTTTCACTGGGGACATACAGTACACGACGATGCAGTGATGGACAGCCGCAAGGGCTATTACCACTCCGATACACGCGATATCTACCTTTTTGACGATGTGGTGCTGTATGACACCTCTTCTCATTTGGAGACGGACACACTGCTATATAATACGCAGACCTGTCTGGCGATATTCATTTCCCCTACGTATATATATAGCGATTCTTCGACAATTTACAGCGAGGATGGTACATATAACACCGACACGCGCGAAGCTCAGTCGTTCAAGGCCACCCGCCTTACCAACTGTGAGAAATGGCTGACAGCCGATACGCTTTTTTTCAACGGTGAACGCAATTATGGAGAGGCGTTTGGCAATGTTGTAATTGTCGATACACTTAACAAGGTTATATGCGCTGGGCGTGTTGGAATAACCGATCAGGAGAACCATTCGTCTTTTGTAACTGACTCTGCGCTGATCATTTATATTGACAAGGGTGATTCGCTCTTTATGCACGGCGATACAATATACGCGTTCAACAACGATGACCGTCAATTTGAATCGGCTAAGGTATTCCGCAATGTGCGTGTATATCATAATGACGCTCAAGCTGTTTGCGATTCACTCTTCTTCTCGGCACCCGATTCAATGCTTATGTTTTATTATAACCCGGTGGTATGGTACGAGGACTACCAGTGTCTGGCAGACACCATCACCTGTATTTATGACAGCTCTGGTGTAAGACTGATAAAAATGCGGGGCAATGTATTGGCTGTTGAGAAAGTTGATTCTTTGAAATACAATCAGATAAAGGGTCGTAATGCAGACGTCTTTTGCCTGAAAAGCGAACCACTGTATGCTGATATCCTTGGTTCGGCACGGATGGTGTATTACGTTCTCGACGAGGAAGCCAGCGACAGTCTTGGCCGTCCAGAGCGTCAACTTATCGGTGTCAATGCCGGCGTCGGCTCGGATATGCGTATTTATTTCAAGGAGCGCAAGCCGCGTCGCTTTGCAACTTTTGGCTCGCCGGATATGAAGATGTATCCGCTCGAAAAACTGCCTGAGGATGATAAATTCCTGCCTGGTTTTGTTTGGTTGACTGACAAACGTCCCAAGTCGCCCAGTGACGTGTTTTTAGCAAAATAGTGACAAAATGTCAGAAAAACGGAAAAATTGTCAGTTGGCAACGTTTTTGTTGTTTATATAGAAGAATATAAAATATATATAAAATGGAACAGAAAGAGAAAGAAGAAAAGTTCGAACAAGAACAAGATACTATCCAAACTGAAACGACTCAGAAAGAGAGTGAAACTGTTGTGAATGAGGCTGCAGAAGAGAAAATGAACAACGAAGAACACCGACGCAAGTCACGCAGAAAACGTTCGGAACGTCAATGTGAAGAACTCAATAACAAAGTTGAGGAGATGGGAACGAAATTGGCTGAAATGAACGACAAGTATATGCGCATTTATTCTGAATATGAGAATTATCGTAAACGTACTTCGGCAGAAAAGGCCAGTTTGATTCTGAATGGCGGTAAGGATGTTATCAAGCTGATGCTGCCTGTGATAGACGATATGGAACGTGCTCTGGCAAATATGGGTGATGATAATACTGCAAAAGAAGGTATGCAACTGATTCTTAAGAATATGATGAATGCCCTTCAGCAGAAAGGTCTGAAACCGATGGAAGCTCTGGGAGTCAAATTTGACGAGAACTACCACGAGGCTATTACTCAGATTCCAGCTCCTGCTCCCGAAGCCAAGGGTACGGTGATTGACGTTGTCAAGAAAGGCTATTTCCTTAACGACGAAGTGCTTCGATTTGCGCAGGTTGTCGTCGCCAATTAATTATTAGTGTGTGAATGTGTTAGTGTATATGGTAAAACCATAAACCTTAAAACGTAAAATAATTATTCTAGATATGTCAAAAAGAGATTATTACGAGGTGTTGGGTGTCGATAAAAATGTGACGCCGGAGGATTTGAAGAAGGCTTATCGTAAGCTGGCTCTCAAATACCATCCCGACCGCAATCCTGGCGACAAGGAAGCTGAAGAGAAGTTTAAGGAGGCTGCTGAAGCATACGATGTGCTCAGTAATCCCGACAAAAAGGCTCGTTACGACAAGTTCGGTCACGCTGGATTGGACGGAGCTGGCGGATATGGTGGCCAGGGGATGAGTATGGACGATATCTTTTCGTCGTTTGGCAGCATTTTCGGCGACTTGTTTGGAGGTGGTGGATTCAGTTTCGGTGGCTTTGGCGATTCACGCAGTCACGGTGGGGCTCGAGCCACCTCGCGTGGCAGCAACCTGCGTATTAAGGTAAAACTGACTTTGGAAGAGATTGACAAAGGTGTCGAGAAGAAAATAAAAGTAAACAAATATGTTCCTTGTAAAACCTGCGGTGGAACGGGTGCTCGCAATAACAGTTACGAGACTTGCTCGCACTGTCACGGTACCGGCGTCATTACAGAACTGCGACGCTCTCTGTTCGGTCAGATGCAGACTCAGTCGGCTTGCCCTTATTGCGGCGGGCAGGGTAAGATTATCAAGGATAAATGCCCTGATTGTCACGGTGACGGAATTGTCAAGTCTGAAGAAATTATTACTATAAATATCCCTGCCGGCGTCAGCGACGGTATGCAGTTGTCGATGCGCGGACAGGGCAATGCCGCACCTCACGGTGGCATTCCTGGCGACCTTATTATACAGGTTGAGGAAATACCGAGCGAGATATTCGAACGTCAGGAAAACAACCTATTCTATAATGCCTTTATCACCTTCTCGGAAGCTGCTATGGGTGGCGCAATTGAGATACCGACATTGAATGGCAGAGTGCGTGTGAAGATAGAACAGGGTACCCCTTCGGGTAAGGTCATTCGCTTGAAAGGCAAAGGCTTGCCAGACTTGAACGGCTATTCGCGTGGCGACTTGCTTGTCAGCATTAACGTCTGGGTCCCCAAAAGCCTAACCAAAGAGGAAAAAGCTATTCTTGAGGATCTGGGCAAGAAACCAAACTTTCAGCCTAATCCATCGAAACAGGAACGCGGCTTCTTCGACAAAATGAAAGATTTGTTTAACTGAAAATGACAGAAGCCTTTCTACAATATGTGTGGCATCATCGATTGCTCGAAGGCCCTCTCGCTACAACGGAAGGCCTTTCTGTTGTTGTAGAAAGGCCTGGCGAACTGAACCGCGATGCAGGCCCCGATTTCTTCGATGCTCGTGTCAGCATAGACGGTATCCATTGGGCCGGTAACGTGGAAATCCACGTATGTGCTTCCGATTGGAAACATCACGGGCATTCGGCCGACAAAGCCTACAACAACGTTATTCTTCACGTCGTATATGTCAATGATGCTGATATTGTGCTGGAAAACGGAAAGAAGGTTCCTACTCTCGATATATCCCAATCGCTACCCCAACACGTATGGGAAAATTATGACCGTTTGATGAAGGCTTCAGAAGACTGTCAGATTCCTTGCGGAACGCGGCTTAAAGAAATTCCGGACTTTCTTTATAACCTGAGTCAGGATCGGCTGCTCATCGAACGCATCGAACGCAAGTCGGGTGACGTGGAGCGTATTCTAAAAGAGTCGAAAGGCAGTTGGGAGCAGGCTTGCTACTGGCTCACAGCGCACTATTTTGGCGGCAAAACCAATGCGTTGCCTTTCGAACTGCTTGCCAAAGTGACACCGATGCGTGTTGTCTCAAAAATAAAGGATAATCCGTTCCGCATCGAGGCACTCTATTTTGGACAGGCGGGATTGCTGGAATGTGAATTCAATGAGGAATATCCCAAAAGCCTGCAACGGGAATACAACTACTTGAGGACTGCTCACCAGTTGTCACCTATCGGGGAGCACCTATGGAAATTCTTCCGTGTCCGCCCGTCCAGTTTCCCCACTCTACGTATCAGCCAGTTTGCTAATCTTATTGCCCAGTCTGGCAATCTCTTTTCCAGATTGTTGATGGCTGAAGATGTAAAGACTATACAAAAGTTGTTCAAAGTTCAGACTTCGGAATATTGGACAACTCATTATAATTTTGACAAACTGTCGGATGCAAGTCCAAAGGCATTGGGAAAAAGTGTGATAGATACAATAATCATCAATTCGTGGATTCCGCTGCTGTTTGAATATGGAGTCTCTCACGATGCTGAAACCTATAAGGAACGCGCTTTTTCGCTACTTCAACAGATGCCTTCCGAAGATAACTGTATCACAAGAATATGGGCCGAATACGGTGTCAAACCGCACAATGCTGCAGAATCACAATCTGTAATTCAACGATATACGGAATATTGTAGCCATAAGAAATGTCTTGATTGCCAGCTTGCATTCCGCCTTTTAAAAACAAAAAGTTAATACAATGACAGCTTCCGAACTTACTGCCTTTATAAAATATTCCGACTGCCGGGTTGTTGCAAATGAGTTGGTGATAACCAACCTTCTCACCGACAGCCGAAAACTCACCGATGCTGCAAAAACACTTTTCTTCGCTATTCGCACCAAGCGCAACAACGGTGCTCGGTATATAAAGGATTTATATGGTAAAGGCGTACGTAATTTTATAGTATGTAGTGAATTGGAAGATGAAATGCGTAGTTGTCTGCTCGACCTCTCCGAAGCCAATCTGTGGTTTGTGAAAGATGTCGTTGCCACGTTGCAACGCATTGTGGAAAAGCATCGTGAACAATTTGACATTCCTGTTGTTGGTGTCACTGGCAGTAACGGAAAAACCATTGTGAAAGACTGGATTGTGCAACTGTTGTCGGAAGACCACAATATTGTAGCCAGCCCCAAGAGCTACAATTCGCAAATCGGTGTTCCTCTGTCAGTGTGGCAAATGTCGGAAGCTAATGATTTTGCTGTTTTTGAGGCTGGTATCTCAGAAGCCGGCGAGATGGAGGCACTGCGCAACGTTATACAGCCTACCATCGGAATCATCACCAATATTGGACAAGCTCACGATGAGAATTTCCTTACCCGTCATCAGAAAATAGCTGAGAAACTGCAGCTTTTCACCCATTGCAAAGTGCTGATATATTGTTTGGATCATAGAGATATCCATTCTGTGATTTCTGAAAAAGAGAGTTTGCGCAGTCTGAACCGTTACACGTGGGGCGAAAGCGATGAGAACCAAGTACAGCTGTTGGAAACAGATGTTCGCGAGCATTCTACAGTGCTGAAAGTGAGAAAGAACACTGTTGAGAAAAAAACAGATTGTTCGTTTGAGATTGAAATTCCTTTCGTGGATCGTGCATCAATCGAAAACGTGATGCAATGTGTTACGCTAATGTTTTATTTGGACTATGAAGGTAGCGTTATTGCCGACCGTTGTCGGTCGCTGATGCCTGTTGAAATGCGTCTGGAAATGGGAGAAGGCATCAACAACTGTCTGCTTATCAATGACAGCTACAGTTTGGATATCAATTCGCTTTCCATTGCTCTCGATTTTGTCCAGCACGAGCATCAGCATTTCAACAAAACTCTTGTCATAAGCGATATCCTTCAATCGGGTCTGCCTGAAGAGAAATTGTATTCTCAAGTGTCGTCACTCATTTCGCAACGGGGTATAACAAAACTCATCGGTGTCGGAAACGCAATTAGCCGCAATCGCCACCAGTTCGCCGACATCAAATGTTTTTTCTATTCGACAACGGAAGAGTTCCTGCTACAGCATCCTTTTTCGGATTTCCAGAATGAGACAATTCTGCTTAAAGGAGCCCGAATCTTCTGTTTCGAGAAGATTGCCGAAGTGCTGCAACGCAAACGTCACGAGACCATTATGGAGGTCAATCTGGATGCTCTGATACACAATGCCAACTACTATCGCTCGCTTATCAAGCCTACCACCAAACTGATGGCAATGGTCAAGGCATCTTCATACGGTGCCGGTAAGGTTGAAATTGCCAATACGTTGCAATTCAATCATATCGATTATCTTACTGTGGCCTATTGCGACGAGGGTGTCGAACTGCGTCGCAATGGAATCACTCTGCCGATAATGGTGATGAACCCCGAAGAGGAGAGTTTCGACAATATTATACGCTATGATTTGGAACCGGATATATACAGTTTCCGCATTCTCCATTTGTTCTCTGAAGCAGCAAGAGTTTATGTCGATAGCGGCAAAACCGTAGCCATACATATCGAACTGGATACGGGAATGCACCGTCTGGGATTCGACCCATCGCAAATGGCCGAGTTGGCAGAAACGCTTAGATCGATAGATTCTCCATTGACCGTTCGTTCCATCTTTTCGCATCTTGCTTGCAGCGAAGATCCCGAAATGGATGATTTCACTCGCCAGCAAATCAGCCGTTTCCGTGATGGCTCGTTGCGACTGAAACAGCTGCTGGGTCGCGATGATATTTTGTGTCATATCCTCAATTCTTCAGGCATCACGCGTTTTGGTGATGCGCAGATGGATATGGTGCGATTGGGAATTGGACTGTATGGCATCTCGCCAGAACCCGATGTGCAGCAGCGACTTATGCCGGTCAGCACCCTCAAGACACGTATCTCGCAAATCAAGGATATCCCTCTTGGCGATTCGGTGGGCTACAATCGACGCTGGATTGCTGAGCGCGATTCGCGGATAGCCATTATTCCTATCGGCTATGCCGACGGACTGTCGCGCCATCTGGGATATGGCAACGGCTGTTTCGAAATCAATGGTGTCGAAGCACCGATAATCGGCAGTATCTGTATGGATATGTGCTTTGTCGATGTCACCGGCATTCCTTGCTCGGAGGGTGACGATGTGGTTATTTTCGGCTCTGCCAAATCGCTGTGCCGTATGGCCGATGCGGCGGGCACGATACCTTACGAAATACTCACCTCCGTCTCACCGCGCGTCAAACGTGTCTATGTGTCGGAATGATGAGACTGAAAAACGTAAAACAGAAAACATACCAACATATCAACACATCAACATATCAACACATCCCAATTATGTTCACAGCAAAAATGAAATTGGCGGATATTGTCGCCGCAAACCATAACATAATTCTCGTATTGCCGCGATTTGGAATCCCTTTGGGATTCGGCGAAAAGTCGGTGGGTGAAGTGTGCAAGGCTGCTAATGTCCCAGTCGATTTTATGTTGCTGATATGCAATCTCTACACCTTCGATGATTACCTGCCCGACATCAATCAGCTGGCTACGACCGATATGAGTATGTTGGTGCCCTATCTGAAAGCTTCACATTCGTATTATACGGAAGAACGCTTGCCGCATATTGGAAAGCACATCAACCATATAGCATCGCGGATAGAAGAAAAATACGGTCGTGTGCTGAAACAGTTCTATGCCGATTTCAGGAAGGAAATCAATGACCATTTCCTGAGTGAGGAGAAGATCGAGTTCCCGAAACTTCTCAGCCTCCAGCAGGGTGTCCGCAAGTGCAGAACAGCAAAGTCCTATTCCGAAAAATCGCACGAGGAACTGGTCGATAAACTGAACGATTTGACGCAGATAGTGTATAAATACCTGCCGGGAAACAGCTTGCCAGAAGAAACTATGGAGCTGGTGTTCGATATTCTGCAACTCTCGTCTGACATACAGAAACACGCCCTTGTCGAGGAAAAAATCCTGATACCTTATATCAACTGGCTGGAAAGGAGTATGAAATGAAGCCACTTGTTTCTGTTCTTATTGTCGAACCTTCAGAGATTATCTGCAATGGCTTAAAAAGCATTCTTGAAGAGGCTGGCGGATATAATGTGCTGGCCGCTATGCACGACGCCTCAATGCTCGAAGAGCGTCTGCCTGCCGTTCGTCCCGATGTGTTGATTGTCAATCCGACGTTGCTTTCATCCACTCCCAGACAGCAATTGGCGGCATTGTCGCAACTTCGCCCTTCGATGCCGATAGTGGCACTTGTCTATCAGTATGTTGAAAGACCTCTAATGGATTATTTCAACCATATAATCGATATCCGTCAGAACAGAAGTTCAATTCTATCGACAATCAGCGACGCATTGTCTGCAACGAAAGAAAAGCCTGTAAAACAGGAAATACAAGAAAACTACGAACTCAGCGACCGCGAGACCGATGTGCTTGTACTTGTGGCCAAGGGCTTGAGTAGCAAGGAAATTGCCGACAAACTAAGCATTTCTGTCCATACTGTCAATTCGCATCGCAAGAATATTACCCACAAGACAGGCATAAAATCTGTCGCCGGCCTTGCCGTCTATGCGATGATCCACAACCTGATGGAAGACTGAGTTCGGACAGTTGAAATGGCACAGGCGGAAGTGAAAACTTCTGCCTTTTTTGTTTCCCTTTTTAACCCAAATCGGTCGTTAGGGTTTGACAAAGTGGTATTTATTTCGCGCAGATGGGGCACATCGCTGGCAAAGGCGTGTTCCTCGGATACCACATCTCCGTATTGCACTTCGATGTTGAATCTATACTGTCAGGTTGCTCCCGTCCGCCACAATAATTTCGGGGATTAGGCGTTAATTCTAAATAATCAATCATTCGTAACACAATAAAACAGATAACAAAATGAAAAAAGACCTTGGAGTTGTGCCGGCAGTATATCCGATGCCGGTTTTGATGGTGTCCGCCTACGACGAGAGCGGCCGCGTGAACGTGATGAACGCTGCTTGGGGTATGATTTGTGATATGGACAAAATCGCCCTCTTTATTGGCGAAGGACACAAGACCACACAGAACATTCTGAAGACGAAAGCCTTCACCGTCAGTATCGCAGACCGCGACCATATGAATGTTGCCGACTACTTTGGCATCGCCACCGGAAACAAGACCCCCGACAAGTTTGAGCGCACAGGCTACCACGCTGTCCGCAGCAGTCGCGTTAACGCCCCCGTCATCGACGAGTTCCCCGTGGCGATGGAATGCGAACTGGCAGAAGTGGTGGAGACCGAGACGATGTACTGCATCGTGGGCAAGATTGTCAATGTCGCCGCCGAGGAGAGCGTCCTCAGCGAGAACGGCAAAGTGGATCCTATGAAGCTCAACGCCCTTATCTTCGACCAGTTCCAGAACGGCTACTATGTCACTGGAGAGCAGGTGGGCCGCGCCTGGAATGCCGGTGCAGCACTGGCCAAAGCGAAATAATCCGCGAGGCTTTGCAACAGACAAAACGCTGCTTGGCGTACATTATTTCCCACCAGGCAGCGTTGATTATTGTAACTAACTTTGCCTAATGACCATCGACGACTATCGCAACTACTGCCTTTCGTTGGGTGACGATGTGGAGGAGCGGATGCCTTTAAAGGTTTTCCGATACGGCAGCGAGGTGCTGGTTTTCTATGTCTGCGGACATATGTTATTTTTTATAAAAACGACAAACAGATAATTATTATGGATTATAGAAAAGAGGCAATAGAATGCGTAAAGGACAATGTCCTCCATATGCACAAGCAAATATATGCCAAGTATAATGGGGATTTTGACAGAATCTATACCGAAGCGTACAATACCGTTTCCTATATGGGCAAGGTGATCGAACCTGGGAAAGAATATGAATTGAGTTATCTGGAGTGTTCGTGTCCAAAGGTAAAAAGTGGATTTAGGAG
>JAGDCN010000113.1 GCA_017958525.1 Bacteroidales bacterium | reverse complement strand
TCAGCATTCCAAGCATCATACCGTATAATGCAAAAGGATAGCCGGTCGATGCCATTGTGTAGGTGACGACATTTTCACTGTACATAGCAGCGAAACAACCGACAACGCCTCCGGCGGCAATCATTGCACAGCATTTTATATAATCAGGAATATATGATGTGTAACATACAGACAAACAATGCAAAAAAACAAATATTCCCACGGCCATATATAGCCAAAATCCTATCAATCCTGTATCGCAGCGCATTTGTACATAGTCGCCGTGCGTTTGCTTGACACCTGCTGGATTGTCATAGAGAAATTTCTGACAACTACCAATACCACTGCCTTTAAGTTCGTGACCCACATAGAATTCTCTTTCCAACATTCTCCAAAGAGCCTCACGTCCATTGTTGCGAATCTCCTCTTCAGAGATGTTTCCTTCGCGAAGATCTTGTATTGTCAGTTCATTTTCCGTGTCTTTCCAAAACATTTTATCGTGGAATGCAGGCACATAGAACACAATGGCCAATCCAATTGCAAGCACGCCTGCTATATAAGGCAGTGATACCCATTTGTGTTTTAGGAACATAAACACGGCCAAGCCACTGAACATTGCCAAAAGTCCACTGCGGTGCACCATAAGTATGCAAGGCAGTATAAAGAGAATCGCCAGTATTAAATCTTTCTTGTCTTTGCCATAATAATAGTAGAGAGCAAACGATGTAAGTGATATAGTGACATAAGTAAGATTCAAGGCGGTGGTATACCAAAACATTCCCCCAAAGATATTGCTGATAAATGGGAAATAGCCAATCAACGCACTAACTATTGCAACTCGTCTTGCCCATACACAACAAGAAAGAAATATCTGCTCGTCGCGAACTATAGCTGATGCCGTTATCATTATTATCAACGGGTAGAGATATTTTAAAATATAACGTACACCGTATTCAAATGATTCAGCGTATGTCAGTGAATAGACGCACCAAAGAATATATATTAAATAAGCCACCGTTCCTGCACCCCATTTTGGTCTTTCTACGCACACAAACAGCGACATCAAAAGGGACACTTCCAATAGCAACAGTCGTATTGCCTGCAGGTTGAAACCTCCGCCAGCTCCGTGTCCACCACCAGACGATGAAAGTGCCAGAGTTCCTGTCGCAAAGAGCAGAATAAAGAACATCTCGGTACCCTCGATAAGCAGATATTTGCTGCTGTTCAAGGGATCCTTGATGCGGGCGCTGTAACGGAACATATATATGAAAAAGTATCCGTTAAGTACCAGAAAAATAATGAGATTTATTATTCCGCTCACTTTAGGTATTTAGAGTATTATAATAAACAGTTATTGTTGTAGTTTTGAGTACAATGAGTTGATGATTCCTGAATAGTGTTCAAAACGGAACTGGTTTATTTTCTTCAAAGCATTGTCTCTTAATAATTGCATTTTTTCAGGAGTGTTGAGTAATTCAATTGTTTTCTCTGCCATATCATCGGCATTTCCGGTGTGGAACAATATACCATCGTTACTGTCATTAACCACCTCCCTCAATCCTCCAGTATCAGATGCAATCACTACACAGCCCTGTGCCATAGCCTCGATGGCGGAAAGGCCGAAACCTTCGCTACGTGATGGAACCCATACTATGTCCATCTGTTTGTATAGTTCGTGTAGCTTTTCGTATGCAACTTGTCCTACCCACTCTATTCTGGAGTTGGCGATATTTAGTTGTTGCTGTTGTTGTTCCATCAATTCTCTTAATTTCCCATCACCGACAATCATAAGCCGACAATCTGGATTATAATTCAGTATTTTAGCAAAAGCAGGAATAACAAGGTCGGTGCCTTTTATTGACTCAAGACGGGCAACAACGCCTATTGTAGTTGCTTTTGTTTTTTTTGAGTTGTCGTAGTTGATTTCAAACTTTACAGGAAGACAATTGTGAATTGTAATATGATTGTGCTTTTTTAATTGATAGTCATTTGTATATAAACAGCTGCTGCCAAAAAAACTACGTTCTGCTATTTCTGTCACACAAGTGAAGATGTTTACAATATGCCTTTGTAGGAAATGAATAAGCTTCAGACTTTTGTAAATGCTAGCGTCGGTATGAAGTGTGGCAATGATGGTTTTTAAGCCAAGTTTATGCAGTATATAAACAGGTATTGCACCTGGAGCCATATACTGAATGTGTGCTATCTTTGGGCGATATTCATCCACTACACGTTTCAGTCCAGTTTTCAGGAAGTTATATACTTTACGACTGCCTTCCGGCCTTTTGCCGTATGCTGAAAGACAGACAACTCGACTTCCAGCTTGCTCGAAAGCCTGTACCATAGCAAAGTCGTATTCAAAATAACAGACAGTCACGCAATGGTAGCCACCGTTAGTCAATGCTTCAACAAGATGAAGTGTCTGAATCTCCGTGCCACCAACTTTAAGACAGGGTATTCCTATAAGTACTGATGTGTTCATTTGGATTTTATAAGCATTGTTTATAGACTTCAACAGTTTGGCTGGCACAACGCTCCCACGAAAAATGCGATGCTTGTTCTATGCATCGTTCAGACAAATCGCTCTTTTTAAGCGTCCCTTGTTCGAATTGTTCCATATAGCTATACATTGTCGGAATATCGTCGGGATCGACGTATAGAGCTGCGTCACCACCAACTTCAGTCAATGAACTGTTGCGGCAGGTTATTACAGGTGTTCCACAAGCCATTGCCTCGAGCACAGGTAATCCAAACCCTTCATATCGTGAGGGGAAAAACAGTGCAGTAGCTTCGTTGTAGAGAACACTTAACCGCTCGTCATCTACATCGGTTGTGATGTATATGTGATTTCGTAAATGGCCTTGGTTGCAGTATTCAAGCACTTCCTGGGGTGTGTTTGGCCACACTAATACCAGCTCGTGCATAGGCTTTTGTTTTACCAGTTGTTCATATGCCTTGACTATGGACATCGTGTTTTTACGTCCAGTGCTGCAGGATACGCAGAGAAAATATGGATATCCAGTTTTCTTTCCCTTGTTAGGGTGAAAGATATCTTTGCGATAACCCCAAGGGCAAACGAAAATCTTGTCATCGTTGATATCCATATACTTCATAATGTCTCTCTTGGAGGACTCGGAGCAAGTAATAATTGCTCGACAGCGTTTGGCCAGGATAGGATAGACGCGTTGTGCATAATCGTGATCGAAAACTTCGTCAGGGCAGGCAAAATACATTGCGTCGTGAATCGTTACCACTGTGCGTTCGGGATGGCGTACCCATTCGAAATTGTGAGGTATGTGCAGCAGGTCGTATCTGGTCGCTATTTCACGTAGGGGTGTCTTGCTGATTATTTTGTTAACCAATGGTTTATGTGGTAGGCAGATATGGCGACACGAAAAGTCCAGTCCCATTTTTCGGCCACTTATACCTTTTGTGTTCTGTGAGTATAGAAGTAGTTCGAATGGCAAATCATCAATTCTACCAAGTTGTTCAACCAGTTCCTTTGTAGTACGACCGATGCCAGAAATCCATCCTCGGCTGTAAAGCGGTAGAACGGAGTTAATATCTATTACTACCTTTTTCATCTTTTATCATTGACAAGCCTATGCAAAAGTTTGTCCCAGGCTGTGACTATATTTTCTTTTAGAAATCGTTTGTCGTAGTTTCGAAATGCTTTTGCGCCAAGTTCAATGCTTTGTGGAGTGTTATTCCATAGTTTCACGATTTTATGTTCCAGATCGTCGATGTCGTTTGGTCTGAAAAGCAGTCCTGCAGTTTCGCCGTTTTCACAATTGGTCATAAGTTCGCGAAATGCTCCGTGATCGGGAGCAATGCAGCAGCGGCTGTGCGACGAAGCTTCGAGCAAAGCGACAGGAAAACCTTCGTAGCATCGACTAGGGATAACGATGAATCGTGAATCATCATAAAATTGTGCCAGTTGATCTTGGGGGAGCTGTCCGCACAGTTTTACATTCGGCAATTCTGGTGCTTGCTCATCTTCACGCAGGGTCCCTGCAAAACGAAACTCTATTTCTGGATGGCGACGAGCCACCTCAACCAACAGGTCGTACCCTTTTTCGTGACTCAGCCTGCCTACATAGCCTACATATCTGGTTTTACATTCTGACAGTTGTTTATCAGAGGTTTCTCTATAGTCTATATAGTTGGGAATAACCTTTATTTTGGTTTTGTCAAAGCCTGCCGCAATAAGCTTTTCTTTTTGAAATTCGGTCAGACAACAAAAACAATCAACATTGTTGTAATATGCTTTTGTTTTACGTGCAGCAGCGTTACGTAGTGCGTAACCAAGCGATCGTAAGCGGTTGTGTTCGCAATTGTAACGAATGCAGTCTAACTCGTTACCGTTTTTAAGACAGTTCTCGCAGGGATTCCCGTTACGCAGGAAAAGTCCTGTGGGGCAAATCAGGCGGTAGTTATGCACTGTCATTACAACAGGTATTCCGGCCTTTTTGCATAACGGTAGTATTGCAGGTGATATGAAAGGGTAGAGATTGTGTATATTAATAATGTCAGGACAGAATTCGCGTAGTTTGCGACGCATAGCCCTTCTGCCTGCAATACTGTATATTCCCGAAAAGAAACCTCTTGTTTTTCCTAAAAGAGTGTCGCGATAAGGTTGCGATGTGCGACGAAACGTATCAACGTCATATCCCAGGCTGCTCAGATTTGAAATCATCCGATCCACAACAGCCTCTTCGCCGCTGTATCGCCCGTAGTCGTTGTGAACGATGAGTATTTTCATCAGAACTCCACTACGTTGCCGCCAGCCTTACGCTGTTCTTTCATCTCCATAAATGCTTTTCGCACTGCGGGATGATCCATAATGATTACAGTGGTTCGGTTGAGGATAAATGGGTCGTAATCCAGAATACCGCCTAAATATTCGCACTGTATTTGGTCTTCAGGAATACCGTATTCTATTATCAGTCGGTTCTTGACAATGTCGGCACGGTTGTGGCTGAGGAAGTTGTTGCGTTTAACGGTACCCGTCTTCGAGTCTGCCGAGCCATAAAGTATGAATTTACGGTTGGGATAAGCTTTCATTATGCGTGCCATTTTGGCAATCTTCATCTCCTCTTGTGGACGAATGTCCCATTTATCGAGGTTAAAGAAGACCATCTCGTATGGCAGAAGACGTTTCATAAGAATTGTATCGAGGTCTGCATCTTCGGGTATGGGTTTTATGAGTGTGGCGTGGCTGGTGTCGTAGTAGTATCGTAGCGAATCATAATGGGTAATGGTGACAAGGTCGTCAATGGTGTCGTAATTGGTCACAATGATGGTATCAAGTACCTGAATGACATCGAGATCTTCAACCTGAACGTATGCTACGTATTTTGGCATATCACCCACATTGTATGGCATAATGCCGTGTTCAACATAATAATTACGTCGAGCACGTTCGCTACGCAGATTGAAATCGTAGGAAAGACCAACCATAATAGAAAAATCCAGGTCAGGAGCCATAGTCTCGACACCTGGTATTCTTTCGCGGTCAAAATCACCTTCCAGAATTGATAGACGTATATCACTGTGTATGTTCAGTCGCTCGGTAAGTGAATACTTTGCTATGTAACCTATATGACCTTCGTTCGCAAAATTTGTGTTTTTGAATCCTTTATAAAGTTCTGATGTGGAATATCCTATGAAATTAGAGAATTTTTCTGGATTGTTTTCCGACAATCCAACACGAATATTGTATCCTGCATATACGAGGTGATTCCATTTTCTGTTGATATTTACTCGACTGTATTTTTTCATATATGACAGGTTGATCATAAGATCGGCACCTATGTTGAAATAACGCCAGTCTTGACGAAACAGATTCTCGTTGTCGGTTGTCCAGATATATCCACCCAATGAACCATATATAGTGTCTGGGCCGGATATAATGATAGAGCCCGAGTTTCCTTCGCAATATCCAAAATCTTTACGCATAAGATCTCGGTTTTGCAAATAGCTTTCTTTTGATACAAAGCCGTGTGAATTGGCATATCCTATACCTACACGAACACCCACCATAGGGAAAATCCACCTGCCCATATGCATTTCAGCATCGAGGGCTATATGGTCATCGAATTTGCCTTTGAGGTCCTCAAAGCCTAAATAAAGATGTCCGCCACCTTGCAGGCTGTAATACCAGTTGTCAAGTATGTGCGAGCGAATCCAACCGACGTTATGTTCGCCACGGTTACGGACAGTGTCGGTAGAAGACTTGTAGTATTCTTCTTGCGACATAGCAGTACTGGCAAGAAGTAATAGAACTATTCCAAAAAATATTTTTTTCATCGAAGAAATTTGATTGGTTTTAATGGTTAAAGTTTTGTAATATTATTTATGGCTGATGATATATTACTTGATTTTCACATCTTGTCCTCCAGCCTGTCCGCTTTGTTTCATTTCGTTGAAAGCCTTTTGAACGGCAGGATGGTCCATAATTATCACTGTGCAGCGATTCAAATAGAATGGTTTGTAGTCAAGAATACCACCCAAATATTCACGACGCAGCTGTTCTTCTGGTACATTGTACTCGTTTATCAGTCTGTTATATACTATGTCGGCGCGGTTGTGACTCAGGAAATCGTTGCGTTTGACGGTACCGGTTTTCGAGTCGGCAGAGCCGGTAAGGATAAATTTCTCGTTTGGATAAGCTTTCATAATACGAGCCATTTTGTCTATCTTCATCTCCTCGCTGGGCAGTATGTCCCATTTGTCGAGTTCGAAGAATACCATCTCGTATGGAAGCAATTGGTTCAACAGTATCGAATCAAGTGGCATATTCTCAACTCTGCGTTTCCTGCGTTCGTTGTCAGCATTGATTGAATCAACCAGATTGTCTATTTTCTTTTGCATTTCCGGAGTCGGAGTATTTATCTGCTCGTATTTTATCAAGGTGTCTATCATACTCAGGGTGTATGTTTCCTCCATTTTTACGTATGTGAAATGTCTTATTGTGGCGGTCGTTGTGTCGGTTCTTTTTTTGAGTTCAAACATATTGCGCTCATTTTCGGTACGAATGTGGAATTTATATAATACACCTAACTGGATATTGACGATTGGATCCACTCCGAAACCTGCCGATTCGACACTGCTCACCCATTCGCGGTCGAAGAGTCGTTCGATGAAGGAAACACGCGCATCAAGGAACAAACCCAGTCCGCTCTTGAAGTTGTATTTGCAGATGTATCCCAAGTGTGCTTCAGTACGGTGGTTTCTGATATCGGCTTCTGACAAACCGAATTTTGTATGTGAACCTCCATAAATAATATTGTTCCACGGCTTCAAGGGATCGTAAAATTCAGAACCTTTGAAAATGGCAAGATCAAGGAATAGGTCGGCACCAGCATAATAATATTTCCATTTCTGTATCAGAAGATCATCGTTATAACTATAATAGTAACCACCAAGTGGATTGCCAGTAATGGGGTCGGTGCCGCATTGACCAATGCCTCCGGTGTTGGTGCTCGACAAAAGGTCTTTGTCCAAAAAACCGTGGGCGTAGCCATAGCCAATACCGCCACGAAAACCGAACATTGGAAATATTCTTCGACCAAAATGGAATTCGGCATTGCCTGTCAAACGATCCATAAAGGCACCCTTTCGGTCGTCAGTACCATAATATAGCTGGCCGCCACCTTGCAATTCAAAAAACCAGTCATCAAAAAAATGCGAACGAATCCAGCCAACACCGTGTTGTCCGTTGACAACGGTCGTATCGTCGGCGTGGTATGCACGACCTTGTGCCACATACTCTCTTTTGTTGTTCTGACTCCATCCTGATATGCAGTTTCCTGCAACCAGCAACATAATTAAAATGATTCTTTTTTTCACTTGTATAATAAAATTATAAATGCGATTAAAATGAATTATAAAATAACCGAGAAGTTTTTACACAGTTTATATAAGCATCCTTAATGAGACAAATACAATGGTTAATCTCAATTTGTTGATGCCGTGACATTAGAATCTTTATCCTTTTTTTTCTATACATTTAATTCTCATCGCTCTCACCGTCTCCATAGCCGTAACCATAGCCGTAGCCATATCCATAGCCGTAACCGTATCCATAACCATAGCCATAGCCGTAGCCACCATAGCCGTAACTGTGTTTGCGGATTTTATAGTTGTTAAGGATAATGCTCATATTCCTTAGTTTTCCTGTCTGGTAGAATTCTTCGAGTTCCATAAGGATTCGGCGGTCGGAAGTTTTCTCTTTGATGACAAAGAAGGTGGCATCGACCAGGCGGTTAACTATCGTGGCATCAGCAACGATGTCGATAGGCACACTGTCGATGATAATTATATCGTAGTTTTGGCGTGCCCAATCTACTAAACTGTCAAAGCGTTTGCTCATCAGCAACTCGGCCGGGTTTGGCGGTATCGGACCGTTGTGTATAACTTTCAGGTCGGGGTATATCGTGTCGTTATCAATCAAATCATCAATACTGTCATCCTGTGCAGACAAGTAGGTTGTCAGACCGCGTTTGTATTTTTCCTTTGTACCGTGCCACGATTCGCGCTTGCGGATATCGGAGTTTATCAGCAAGACTTTTTCTCCCGCGTATGCAAACGAGAGTGCAATGTTATAAGCCACCAAGCTCTTGCCGTCGCCCGACATCGTCGATGTCAACATCAACACTCGTCCTCCCTGCACTTCGCCATTCATAAATTGAATGTTGTTCCTCAAAATACGGAATGTCTCGTTGAACCTGTCCTTACCGCTCTTTGTTATGATACGGCTGCCACCACCTTCAACCATTGGTATGATGCCGGCGACAGGGATGGAACAATAGGCTTCAACGTCTTTTTTGCTTCGGATGCGGACATCAAGCCACTTGATAAGCATTATCACACCGATAGGTAACAACAAGGCAATAATGAACGCAATGGAGTAGGCGCGCGACGGTACTGGCGATACCTTCCAGCCGGCGGCATAGTCAATTACGCGTGTGTCTGCCTCGGTTATAGTCAGTTTCAGGGCATTCTCTTCCCGTTTGTTAAGCAGGTAAAGATATAGTTGCTCTTTTATGGATTGCTGGCGTGTGAATGACTGCATTTCACGACGCTGCGTTGGAATCATATTGATGGCTGTGTTGGTACGCATTTCCTGGTTCCGGTATTCGCGAATACGAATCTGTATAGATTGTATGTAATTTTCTATGGAACGCATAATTGTGGCTCGCATCGTCTCCATCTGCGACTCGCGTTCGGCGACGATAGGATTTGAACTGCTCGAGTTGGCTATCAGTATTTGACGCTCACGAACACGTTTATTGTATTCCTCTATCAATGCGTTCACGCTTCCGTCCCCCAGGGCGATGTTTGGCAGGATAGTGTAGGGGGCAGCCTCGCGGACTTTATTCTGCAGGTCGCGTGCAACACGGGCGGCAACCTCGTCGTCAACCAATGCCTGTGAATATTGCGTGCGGCTGCTGATATTCGAACCCACCTCAGTGTTCATATCGCTGATATTATGCTCACGCATATATTGCTCCAGGTCGCCTTCGACATCCGAAAGTTCAACGCTTATTACTTTCAGTCGTTCCTCAATGAAACGTGCCGTGTTTTCGGCCACTCGGTTCTTGTATTCAACAGTGTGGCGGTTGTACGATTCAATCCACAGATTGATGATGTCAATGCCTCGCTTCAGATTGATGTCGCTCATCGAAAGTCGTATATTGCCGGCATCGTCATCGATAATGGATGCACTCATACGTCCCATATAATAGCCCGTGGCTTCATTCAGTGGACGATAGCTTATGCGCAAATTCTCCTTCTCGATGTGTGCAAACCCCTCGCGGCGGTTTATGACAATCACTCCTTTGGGTGTAATAAGTGTATCTCCGTATTTGCCGTTCCACATCATAGGTGTTTTACCCTTCTCGTTTTCAATCGATGCCAGGGTGTAATCGTCAGCACGACACTCTATGTTAAAACTGCACGAAGGATAGCTGTTATCCACAAAATGCACATCGATAGGAGTTTTATCATACATATCCTCGTCCAGGAACAGGTGAGGTTTGGTGTATGTCACTGTCAGGTTCAGCTCTTCAATCACGTCTTGGACAACTTGATGCGACTTGAAGAAATGAATTTCCTTCTCGGCGGTGCTGGGCGATCGGAACGCCTTCATAACATCTTGGTTCATTGGTGTTGAAGGTGAATTGATCTGCATTGTCGCTGCAATCTGGTAAGTGTCGGGACTCATTTTCAAATAGAGCCAGGCAATAACCATACATATAACAAGCGACACCAGAATCCAATACCACGCCGACATAAACAGCTCGATAATGTTGTGGATAATAAAACGATTGGTGTTTTTTCTTACAGTTGTATTTTCAACCTTTGCTTGATCTATCATTAGGGTTATAGTTTAGATGTTGATATGAGCGTTTTCTTTTTTGTTTTCTTTTTCGTTGATATGTTGATAGGATGATATGTTCTTCGAAACTTTTATTCAACTATCGGAAGTTATTCTATTCATGCAGGACAATAGTTCTGAATCAGCCATTGAGTATATTGTATTGTCCCTTTTAACTTCCTTTTTTAATTCCCTTTACTGCTGAATAATGTGATAAGCAGTGTTACCGCACTTACTGCCGTTGTTATGACAGACAGACGTCCCCACCAGAAGTCGAAGATCTTGTTGCTGTTGCGTATTGCGGTCTGTGAAGGCCACACATATATCACGTCGTTCTGTTGAAGGTAATAATAGGGCGAAAACATTATGTCTTTCGAGAGTAGGCTTATATAGTCGGATGTTAGAACGCCATCCACTTCACGCATAATCAAAATCTTGTCTCTGCGAATGCCAGTTCCTGCAACACCACTGCTGTTCTGTACCAGATTGGCTTTGGCTACAAGATCGAAAATTGTGGCCCTGCCGTCTTCAAACTCATAAATGCCCGTTCCCGATTCGCCAATCACCGTAACTTTGAAATTTATTATCTTCACACTGACTGTAGCACCGTATGCCAGACCGGCATCATTGATTTTCTGACTTAGCATTTGTTCTGCCTCGGAACAGGTCATTCCTTCAACTTTAACGGTGTCAAGTAACGGAAAATTAATATAGCCGTCACCATTCACGGTGTAGGTTGTTAACGACTCCCCGCCTTCAACAGCGTTTATCTTGTTGTTGAACATCTCAGCCAGCATCGGTACTTTGTGAGTCACAACGATTCGAAGGTCGTCACCGCGCTTTAATTTCAATTCCTGCATTGGCTGCATCTTGTAGTATGTATCTGTATCCAGGTCGTTCAACAGTACAAATTCTTCCATTGTGCCGCAACTTGTAGCTGCCAATGCCAACAGGATTACAAAACAAAAATTTTTGATATTGTTTTTCATAAAAAACTAAGTTGCTGAAAAATATTATTTTTAAACTTTTTACTCTCTAAAATTTACCTCGTAGGGGTTTTCTTTGTGAATTGATTTTGGAATCACCTTAATTCATTACGGTGTTTCCATACCCATCTTAAATATCGAGGTGTCGAAACAAAATTACGTTCCCACATCCTGCGTGGTTCTTTCACTAAGCGAAACAACCATTCCAGATGCATTCGCACCGCCCAGCGCGGCGCACGTTTCACCGTACCTGCATAAAAATCAAACACAGCACCAATTGATGCAATCACCTTCACACCTGACAACTGAACGCGGTACTTCTCAACCCATTTCTCTTGTTTCGGAGCTGTCATCGACACAAATAGCACATCGGGTGCAAAAGCATTGATATCATCGACAATCTGCATACTCTCTGCATAAGATAACTCGTCGCAAAAAGAAGGTGAAAAGCATCGCACCGTCACTCCTGGATGCTCACGTCCCAACCGCTTCTCAATCAACGAAAGAACTCGCTCCGTACTGCCCATATAATAAACCTTTCCACCTTTCTCTGACAGTCTTTCGAGCAGATAACCGTGCAAATCGTCTCCCGCAATCTTGTCAATTCTTTCGCCACGCAACAGTTTCAAAGCCATACATATACCCTCGCCGTCGGGCAAAAGCACATCGCTCTGTTCCAAAGCCTTGTGAAACTCCGCGTCGTCCAGAGCCTTCACAAATGAATGGGGATTAAGGCAGCTGACAACAACCGCCTCTCCATCCATCGGCAACTCTGATAGACTTTCAGTCAATTTATATCCGAAAAAATCCAACATACAGGCAAACCTCCGTCACGGTCAGTCCCATTCGGAACCGCACCGGCCCGCCGGCAACCTCCGGCAGACTCTTTAACGCCGGACCGCAGTGGCATCAACACCTGCCAAATGTAATATATTTGGCATTGTTTGCACCTTTTATGACACGCGTATATATATATATAAAATTATAATAGGCAGTGACATAATAAGTTATGCAAACGCCGCCCGGCGTTTTCAAACTACAAATATAGTAAAAAGTTTTCATTTAACAAAAAAAATCTCGCTATAACCACATTTTTCCTAACAGTTTCTAAACAACTGCCACGCCTAACAACAACCTAAAACACCACCCACCAAACACCACCGAAGTATTTATCTCGACTGGCAGACAATTTTTTCCACATTTGTTCGTTTAATTCAATCAAAACAAAAACATAACAAATAGACTTAAACTACTGACAACGATGAATTTCCTTGACATAATCATTGCTATTCCATTGGGATGGCTCATCTTCAAAGGATACCGCCGTGGCCTCATTTTTGAGGCGGTGGCCCTTCTCTCTGTCATCTTCGGAAGCTTTCTTGCAGTGCGCTTCGCCAACTGGTTTTCGTCACTCGTAGGTCTCACAGGGCCAAATGCATACCTTATCTCGTTCTTCGTGATTTTCGTCCTCGTAATTGTTCTCTCGCTTTTCGTTGCCAAACTTGCCGAACGTTTTGTCAAACTTATGCACGTCGGCATTTTCAACAACCTCGCTGGTGCCCTCCTCGGCCTGGTCAAGGGTCTTTGCATAGTAGGAGTATTACTTTATTATACTGCTGTTATTGATTTGAACGAAAGGTTGTTATCGCGCAACACAAAAGAGTCGTCGATGCTTTACAAACCTGTGGAACGCTCGGGCAAGCACATCGCCGGCAGAATGGAGGCTTACCTCAATCAACGCAAGCAAATTCACGAACAACAGGAAATAAGATAAACTATTCAACGACAACGATATGCTGATTCTCGCTCCGATGCAAGGTCTCACCGAACTGCTCTTTCGAAGGGCGTTCCAACGGTGCTACCACAACGCTTTCGACTGCGCCATCAGCCCTTTCCTCTCGCTAACACACGGCAACCTCAAGGATGCTACCGTCAAGGTCGAAGATGTACTGCCAAAACTAAATACAAACTCAATGCCTGTCATACCTCAGTTGCTTGGACACGAAGCTGAGAGTTTCATCGATCTTGCAAATCGTCTTAACGATTTGGGCTACAGCGAAGTGAACTGGAATATGGGGTGCCCGATGCGGCGCGTTGCAGCTAAACACCGTGGGTCGGGAATCCTGCCTTATCCTGAAGAGGTGCGCAGCATACTTGACACTGTCGTGCCGCGACTGAAAACGACTCTGTCTGTGAAAGTTAGGCTTGGTTACTACTCGCCAGATGAGATAGACCATATAATTCCCATCCTTAATGACTATCCGCTGACATCGGTCACCGTCCATCCACGTACGGGAAAGCAGATGTACTCAGGCTTGATAAATATTGACAAATTCACTCAGATTCTGCCACTTATAAATCATCCAGTTATCTATAATGGCGATATCTGCACGCCATACGACTACCGTCGCATACGCACTCTTTTTCCATCGGTCAAAGATGTGATGATAGGACGCGGTGCACTCTATAACCCACTGCTGCCGATGCAGATACGTACAGAGTTTCCTGAAGATTTTGACTCCGCCGTCCTTCCGCTCACACAACAGCCTACAGCAAAGCAGTTCATTGTCTCGCTGATTGGCGACATACTTCAGATGAATGTCTCCAACCAGGCGAAAATAAGAAAGATAAAAGAATATTGGTGCCTTCTTTCAAAGGCGTTGCCTGACAGCGAGGAACGCAAGCGCAGAGTGCTTCACTCCGCCGACTTGGAAACAATCCTGCGTCTGATCGATGAAATGACGAAATAGACAGTCGCTCCGACACCTAAACCAAGCAAAGCACCGCAAACGATGTCGCCTGGATAATGCTTCCCAAGGTATGCCCGGCTATAGCATACTATTGCTGCCCACGCAAACATAACGTATGGTATTACAGCATTTTTATGGTTTTCAATCTTTGCGCCTGGTTTCTCATTCTCCGTTTTCCGTTCTCCACCGTACAATAGACTTAAAAACATTGCCACAGCAAAGGCATTGGCTGCGTGCGACGATACGAATCCGTATTGTCCGCCCTTGCCAGTTCGGAACATCCGCACACCATCCAATTCGTAGCAGGGGCGCAGACGCTGCACGCCCTCTTTGATGGCCTCGTTGCTGATCTGGTCGGCCAACAGAAAGCAAAACCCTATGCCAACCAGCACCCATAGCCAGTTGCGACGGTCTTTGCGCAGCGTTACCAAAATATATACCAACAATATGACAATCAACCAACTAAACGGCTGGCTGAACGTCCACATTGTCCAGTCCAGCCAGCCGCTGTGATGGCTGTTGATCCACCAAAAAACAGATTTGTCAATCGATATTATCTGTTCCATTCAATTTGGCGAAAATCAGGTCTTTAAGTTCTTTAATGTTGTATCCCGACACGGCACTTATCATTATCGTCGGCAAGGTGCGTGGCAGGGTACGCTTCATCTGCTTTATCATATCATTGTCAAGCATATCGCATTTTGTAACAGCCAAAATGCGCTCTTTGTCAAGTAGTTCGGGATTGTATTTTTTCAACTCTTTCAGCAGGATGTTGTATTCTTTCTTGATATCCATACTCTCGCACGAAACCATAAAGAGTAGTATCGAGTTGCGCTCAATATGACGTAAGAAGCGAAGTCCCAATCCTTTGCCCTCCGAAGCCCCCTCTATGATGCCAGGTATGTCGGCTATACAAAACGACTGATTTTCGTGGTATTTTACGATACCAAGGTTTGGTGTAAGTGTCGTGAAAGGATAGTCGGCAATTTCGGGTTTCGCAGCTGAAACAACGGAAAGAAATGTTGATTTGCCTGCGTTGGGAAAGCCCACAAGACCCACATCGGCAAGTACTTTCAACTCGATGATGACCCAGCGCTCCTCGGCAGGTTCTCCGGGTTGGGCGTAGCGTGGTGTTTGGTTTGTGGGCGACTTGAAGTGGTCGTTTCCCCAGCCTCCGCGGCCGCCTTTGGCTATGATGGCGGTCTGGCCATCTTCGGTGATCTCGCACAACTGCTCTCCAGTTTCGGCATCACGGCATACACAGCCTAAAGGCACGTCAAGTATCTGGTCCGCGCCTTCGCGGCCAGTGCAGAGATTCTGTCCACCGTTCTGGCCGTTTTCGGCAAAGACGTGCTTGGTGTATTTCAGGTGCAGCAGGGTCCAGCGGTTGGTGTTGCCGCGCAAAATCACGTGGCCACCACGACCGCCGTCACCGCCGTCAGGACCGGCCTTAGCGTTGTATTTTACACGCAGCAGGTGCGCCGAACCAGCACCACCCTTGCCCGAGCGGACTAGTATCTTAACGTAATCGACAAAGTTTGAAGTCATTGGTAAGTTAAAATAATCCTACAGATTTTCAATCTCAGCAATGATATTGGCTGAAATATTCTTTATGTCGCCAAGACCGTTGACCTTGATATGCAAACCTTTGCTTTCGTAGTACGATGCCACGGGAAGGGTCTTGGCCTCGTACTCCTTCAAGCGGTTTTTGATGGTTTCCTCGTTGTCGTCGCTGCGACCCGAAATCTTGGCACGCTCCAGCATACGGCGTATCAGCTCTTCGCGAGGAACGTCGAGGCTGATCATACAGGTCAGCTTACGACCGTGCTTGGCAAGCAGTTTGTCAAGGATCTCGGCTTGTGCCACATTGCGCGGAAAACCGTCAAAAAGAATACCTTGCGTGTCCTTTGCGATGGCATTGTCGATCATCTCGACAACGATGTCGTCGCTGACCAGACTGCCAGAGTCCATAATGCTTTTGATGCGTTTGCCCAAATCGGTCTGGTCGGCAATCTCCTTGCGAAGTAGGTCGCCAGTCGAAATATGGTTGAGATTGTATTTTTCTACAAGCAAGTCGCTCTGCGTACCTTTGCCGGCACCTGGAGCACCGAATAAAACTATGTTTAGCATTGTTTTATGTTGATCTGTTTTATGTTGATCTGTTTTGCGTTGATATGTTGATATGAAAGTATATAGCTTGTTGTTATTTTTTCAACTTTCGGGAGTTATAAGATGGAGTTAAATAGGGAGTTAAAGTGGGCGATACATTTCTATTGTCCTTTTATAACTTCCATTTTTACTTCCTTTTATTACTTCTGAAACTTGAGTCATTTAACATATCAACATATCAACGTTCAACATTTCAATGGTTTATTTTACCGATACGATTTCGAGGTCGAAAATCAGTGAGCTGTTGGCGGGGATATTGCCCAGATCCTGAGGACCGTAGCCAAGTGCCGACGGGATGATAAGGGTCAGCTTGCTGCCGGCGGGCTGGTTGATGACACCCTTTTCCCAACCACGTATAAGCGACTGCTCGCCAACGCGATAGCTGAGGGGCTCATAATGACGACGGCTATCATAAATTTCATTCTCTTTTGCAACACTTTCGATGCTGGTGTCGAACACTTTGCCATCGAGCAAACGACCGGTGTAGTTGATTGCCACTTGGCGACCGATTTCAACCTTCTGGCCGTTGCCTTTTTTGTTGACGATGATGTAGAGACCCTCTTCGTCGGGAGTAGCATTGATTTTGTTGTTGGCAACATACTGCGCCAGAGCCTCTTTCTCGGCAGCCTGGGCCTGCAACATATTCTCGCGGAAGATGGCTTGTTCCTGCTCCATCTCCTCTTTGGTGATGATGTCGGTCAGATTGATTTCGTAAACCAGCTTCATACCGGTACCGGGCTTGTAGAAATCAGGGAATCTGGCTCCGTACTTGGCCACCGAGTCTGCCTCGATTTCAAAGATGGCCTTGTCGCCGATGTGCATCATCAGCAATCCTTCGGGCAGGTCGCCGGGAAAGGTGGAGGCATTGGCCATAAGTATGCGGTCTGGGGTGTCCAAGCGACCCAGTATCGAGTCGTTCAAACGGACCACACAGGTGCCGACCAGCACGTCGTTTTCCTTCACCTGCTGGGCTCCCTTGTTGGACTCCAGAAATTTATATCTCAAACCGCTTTTGGTGGTTTTGAATCCATCGCCGCAGGAAACCAGAATAGTGGTTGCCATAACAATGGCGGCGAAAAGTCTTAAACTTTTTTTCATCTTTTTAAATGTTTAATTTAGATTGTATTATAATTGATTTTTAATTTTTTACATTACTTTGACATCCAAAACAAGTATTGCAGACTGTGTGATGCGATCGCCGTCGCCACCGATGCCGTATGCCAGGTTGGAGGGCAGGATGACCTTCGCCCGGCTGCCCCTGTGCAGCTGCATCACCGCCTGGTCCAAACCAATCATCTGCTGACGGCGACCAGCTACATAATTGTCTTTTATGTCACTGTATATTAGTTTGCCGTTAATGGCTTCAATGTTGTACTGCAAGTGCACACTGTCTTCAAAATCAATCTTTTTCCCGTCACCTTTATGATATTCCCACAGACGTGAACCTTCGGGCAGACGCACCATCTGCCATCCGCGACGGGCTATATATTCATCTATAACGGTCTCCTCGGATTGGGCTATTGTTTTGTTTGCATTGATAAGGTGCTCTTTCAAATCAGGCGACTTGGTCGATGGACGCACCACCATTGGCGGGTCGTTGTGACAGGCCGTCAACAGAAGTGCAAAGGTTAATATGAACAAGACGCGTGACATATAAAACTCCAAGAACGAGCTAATTTTTTTACTTTTTTATTAAAAATTCTTTCAGTTCCTCAATCATTTTTTCTTCAAGCACTTTCAATGTTGTTTCGAAGTCGTAGGGCGATGTGGCACCGCTGGCCTGTGTATGACCGCCTCCACCGAAGTATTTGTTGGCGAAGACATTGACATTGAAATCGCCCTTGGCTCGGAACGACAATCGCACACGTCCCTGCGTCTCCTTCACCATTGCGCCGACCTGCATAGGCTGCATCATAAGTGTATAGTTCACAAGTCCTTCCAAATCGTCGGCAGTGCCGTTCATAGCCTCAAGTTCTTTGGCGTTGATGTATATATATGCAAAGCCGACCTCCGGAAATATCTTCAGACGCTGACTCAGCAGGAATCCGAGTATTTGCATCTTGTTGATAGAGTAGTTGTTGAAGGTGCGGTTGTGAACGTCGGCAGCACCTACAGGATGATGCAGAAGTGCCGCCGCAGCCTCATAAAGCGAGGGGTCTTCGTTGGCGTATGCAAAACAGCCGGTGTCGGTGTTGATGCCGTGGAAGAGGCAGCGCGCTGTGGGCAGCGCAATCGAACTGTCGCCTATGATATGTACGAAAAGCCAATAGAGTAGCTCGCAGGTTGACGACAGGTCGGGAACAGATACAACTGTATGGAACAAAGTGCGGTCGGGGTTGTGGTGATGATCCACAACCATCTTCACCGCGCCACTTTTGTTCAGCGCTTGGTCGAGAGGAAGCACACGGCTGCTGTTGTTGAAATCGACACCAAGTATCAGGTCTGCATCAAGTATTTTTTGCTTGCACAGGTCCAAATCGCTGTCGGCATCGATAATGTCTTCCGAACCAGGCAGGTAACGCATATCGTCTGGACAGCGGTTTGGGAGGACGATGCTGATTTGCGGCATTTTCTCGCCGACAAAAAATGCTGTCCGCAGCCAGTGGCCTGTAGCCAACGCCGAACCCACCGCGTCGCCGTCGGGGTTCATATGCGATATCACTACTATGTTTTCCGCATTGCCTAGATTTTTGGCAAAGCGTTCAACAAGCTCGTTATCAATTATTAATGGCATTTCAATGCGTTGTTCAACAATCTGCAAAGATACACATATTTTTTATATTGTTCGCGCGTGTTGATAAAATGATGATAACTTGTTGCGACGGCCCCGTTCCCTCCCTCCGTCCTGCCGCCCCTCTTACACTCCCAACCGCCGTTCCGGGAGCGCCCAAAACACCATCCTCATCGATACGGGTCCGCCTTGTCGCTATTTATCATTTTTACCTAATTCTAACGAAAATCCTATTAAATTTTACTAGTGTGGTATTTGATTAAACTTTGGTAAAACTTTGAGTAAACTTTGGTAGGAATTTGGCCCAGTGAATCAACCAGTTGGAAAAGGCTTTTTTTGAGTCTTTTTTCGAAGTTGTATACTTTTTTGTTTTGTTGCTTTAATGTTTTGTTTATACGCTTGTTACGTCTTTCTATTTTCCAAAAACAGCAAAATTAGTCTTCTGAGCCGCCGAACAGCCGTTATTTATCATTTTTTCGGGTTTGACTGGTTTTTTTTGTGGTTTAGATTATACTTTGTATCTTTGCAAATTATTAAATGGTAATTATCTATGTTAGGAGCAATTATTGGCGATATTGTTGGCAGCCGTTGGGAGTTCAACCCAACAAACGATTATTCTTTTGAGTGGCTTTCGGAGAAGAACAGCTTTACGGATGACACCATTTGCACCGTTGCTGTAGCTGATGCATTAATCAACGGTTTTGGTTTTGGTGAGACAATTCATAAATGGTGCAACGACTATCCACATCCTATGGGCGGATATGGTGGACGCTTTTGTCAATGGGTTAAAAGTGCTAATCCTATACCATACAATTCTTTTGGAAATGGCTCTGCAATGCGTGTCAGTCCTGTGGGGCATTGGTTTGATAACCTGGAAGATACACTTGCTGCCGCTGCAGCCACGGCAATGCCAACCCATAATCACGAAGAAGGTGTTAAATGTGCGCAGACTGTTGCATTGGCTATATTCAGGGCAATGGAGTATAATCGTATGTTTTATCAGAGGGCTCCACTTCATATAGATGAAATAATTAACGAATGCGTTGCTTTCTCTGGTTATAATCTTGATTTCTCAAGAGCATCGGTGCTGAACAAGTTTGATGAAACCTGTCAAGGAACCGTACCAGTTGCACTGAAAATTATAAGTCTTAGCACCAGTTTTGAGGATGCTATACGACTTGCTGTCAGTCTTGGTGGTGATGCCGACACTTTAGGTGCCATTGTTGGAAGCATTGCCGAGGCAATATGGGGCATTCCTTTGTCTATGAGGTATCAAATTGAGCGATATTTACCTGGCGAAATGCTTGGAGTCATAAGTGAGTTTCACCACGCTCGTCCTGCTTCCTTTAAGACTTTGATTGATACTACTTTCTATAGAAAGGACTATAGTGAGGTTACTTGGGATTTGCTTGACGATAAAGAGTATGATGAATTATACGATAGTGTTGATAAGAAAAAGAATGAGTTAAGGCGCTTGATGCAGGAACGCGGTGAGAGGCGGAAGGCTTGGTAAGGCGTCAGGTTGTAAGAAAAGGATTAATTAAGTAATAAACGATGAAACAGGTAAATAAAAACGGTATTGCCTTTAATACCGATGCGATTAAGTCTTTGCTTGACTGGTATATCGAGAAAAAGACTTGGGAAGATGCTAGGCTTGAACGATACAAATGGGAGGCATTCAAGTGGTTTGAGGAGTTTTATTATACGGAACTGCCTATAGAAAAGCGCGTAGAGTTTGCTTTTTCGAGAGCAGACAACTTGCTTGCTTCGAGTTCTTATTACCCTTTGGGTATGCTTAGACACGTGATGCCACATTATCCTTATTTGCTTGATATATTGTATGATGAAAGTGCCGACATAAAGAAGAGGATTGGCATATACACGGAGAAGTTTGGCGCCGCGGTCAAGGAGTTGACGCAGTCAGGATACTACGATTGGGACAAAAAGGGCAAGGTCTCGCCCCATCAGGATGTGCGCGCCATTTCTGTCTATCTGTCAATGCGTTATCCAGAGAAGTATTATCTGTATAAATATGATGTGTTCTGTTCTTTTTCAAAATGTGTTGCCTATGAAATAGTGCACAGCGCACGTCTTGATTCAGTCAATCGCCTGCTTGAATATTTCGGTTTTTGTGACGCAGTAAAAGAGGTATTGCTTAAGAATAAGGAGTTTGTCAAATATTATAAGGCTTGGTTGAAGGATAACAAATTTAGCGACACTTCTTTCAATCTACTGACACAAGATTTCATCTATTCCACAGTCTGTCACAGGAAACCGTTCTTGCTCCCGAAAGATGTCTTGTATCTGGAGGCCAAGGATGTCTCGACAACATACAAAGAACAGGTTTATACGGGAATAGTCAAAAAGGTGGACTACGTGAAGCGCGATCAACAGAGGCGCGGTTTGGGTAAGGATGGTGAGCAGTGGGTTATGCAATATGAACAGGACAGGGTAGGGGAAGGCAAGGTGAAGAATGTTGCAAGTGAGTGTGATGCAGCAGGATATGACATCCTTTCAGTTGAAGATGATGGCTCAACACCTCGTTATATTGAAGTGAAGACAACTACTGGCGGAATTGATACGCCATTTTTATTCTCTGACAATGAGTTAAGGTTTAGCGAGATGCACAAGGAACACTATTATCTGTATCGGCTGTATGAGTATGGCAACGCTCCGAGGCTTGCTATAATACACGGCAGTCTCAATGATGTTCCGGCACAGCCAGTTAACTATATATGTGTTGTGTCTGAATGATATTCGGTAACAGATAACCCGACACAACGAAAGATGCTGGATTGATTGAAAAAACAATAGCCTAAAGAGTTTTTATTGGCAATAAAAGCAAGTTTTTATTGTCAATAAAAACTATTATTATCTATGTGTGATTAAGGTGCTTACCACGCCTGGCCTTTGCTGACCATCCAGGCTTGGGCTTCTTTGTTGCCGAGTTTGGCTGCTTTTTTGTAGCTTGCTGTCTCGCGGGCGCTGTTGCCCTGCTTGGCATATAGTTTAGCGATAAGGCAGTAGGTTTCGTGGTCGCGGTCGTTGATGGCGACGGCTTTCTGATAGCTGCGCAACGCCTTGACGTAGTCGCCCTTGTCGGTATAGACTTGTCCGAGACATTTGTATGAATCGACATCCTTGGGGTTGATGCGGGCGGCTTTCTGGTGATAGGCTATGGCCTCGTCGTAGTTGCCTTTCATCCCATAGACGGCACCGAGCCGGTTGTATGCCGGCAGGTAGGTGCTGTCGATGCCGATGATGGTTTCGTAGCACTGAATGGCCTTGCGGTCGTCGCCGCGCTGGGCGTAGGCGATGCCAAGGTAGTAGTAGAGCTTGATTGACTTGTTGTCGCGCTGCAACCCTTTGCGAAGGTGTGTGATAGCTGTTTCGTAGTTGTTGCGCTGGGTGTACATAACACCAAGATTGAAGTATGCGTCGATATTGTCGGGGTCGTTGGCCAGCGTTTTTCGAAACTGGGTCAGCGCGTCGTTGTCGTTGCCTCGGTTGTAGTAGATGACGCCCAGTGTGTTGGTGGCACGGGGCAGTTTGGGGTCTTTTTCCAATGCTTTCTTGGCCCAGTTGATGGCGTTGGTAAAATTTTTCTTATAATTGTAAATCAAGGCGATATTACAATAGACCGATGCGTTGGAGGGATTGAGCTCTATGGCGCGTTCTGCTAATTGAAGTAGCTCATCGACCCCATTGAAATGCCCGCTTCGCAAACCGTCGAAGTCTCCGTTTTCAATATAGCAGGTCACCAGATGCTCGTAGGCTTCGGACATCGTATCGTTCAGAGTGACAGCCTGTCGCAGTGCAACGGCAGCCTCGTCATAGTGGCTTCGCTGCATCTGCAGTTTCCCGACAAGCAGTAGCGGCAAAGCATTGTTAGGTTCGTCGGCAACGGCCTGCTGATAGTAGGAGAGGGCCCTGTCCAGCAAACCAAGTTTTTCGGCGTTAAGCCCCTTGTCGATATTGCTGTTCTGACAAAAAGCAGAGCAGTAAACCACTACAAATAAGGCAATAAAAAATATTTTTTTTCTCTTCATCATATTTCAATTTCCATTTTTTCTCATTGCCGCAAGCGGCGGTAGTCTTGTATATCTTAATTTTCAATTCTCAATTCTCAATTCTCAACTTATCTTCCCCCAGGCAAGGGCGCGTTTGTTTTTCTGTAGGTAAAGCTTCAGGCAGGCATTGTCAATCGACTCCAGATGCGGGTCTTTGTCGAGTATTTCCTGTACCGTTTCGCGGGCAGCGCGTACTATTGATTCGTCGTTGATGATGTCCGCCAGTTTAAGTTGCAGTATGCCGCTTTGTTGCAGGCCCTGCAGGTCGCCGGGTCCGCGCAGCCGCAGGTCGGCTTCGGCGATGCGGAAACCGTCGGTTGAATCGACCATAATCTTTATTCTTTCACGGGCGGTGTTCGACAATTTGTTGCCGGTCATCAGGATGCAGTACGACTGCTCGGCGCCGCGTCCCACTCGTCCGCGCAATTGGTGCAGCTGCGACAGGCCGAATCGATCGGCGTTTTCACTTATCATTACCGAAGCGTTGGGCACATCGACACCCACCTCGATGACGGTGGTGCTGACCATTATATGCGTTTCGCCGCGTTTGAAGCGGCCCATTTCATAGTCTTTGGCCTCGCTGTCCATACGGCCGTGGACGATGCTTATCTGGTATTGTGGCAGAGGAAACTCGCGGGCGATGCTTTCGTAGCCGTCCATAAGGTCCTTGAGGTCCATCGTCTCCGACTCCTCGATTAGAGGATAGACGATATAAATCTGTCGGCCGCGTGCTATCTGGTCACGAATGAAACCGAAGACTTTAAGCCTCTGGTGGTCGGTGCAGTGAATGGTCTTAACGGCTTTGCGTCCCGGCGGCAGTTCATCGATGATTGAACAGTCCAAATCGCCATAGAGTGTCATTGCCAGTGTGCGTGGAATCGGGGTGGCCGTCATCACCAGCACGTGCGGCGGCTGTGCACTTTTTGTCCATAGTTTGGAACGTTGTTCGACACCGAAGCGGTGCTGCTCATCGATAACGACAAAGCCCAAGTTCTTGAATTGTACATCTTTTTCTATCACTGCGTGAGTGCCGATAAGGATGTCGATTTCGCCCTCCTGAAGTCGCTGCTTGATTTTGCGTTTGACCGACGGTTTGAGGGCACCAGTCAGCAGTTCAACGTTGATACCCAGTCCATCAAGCATTTTGCTGATATTGGCAAAATGTTGGTTGGCAAGTATTTCGGTCGGTGCCATCAGGCAGGTCTGGCATCCGTTGTCAATGGCGATAAGCATCGTAAGCAGTGCGACAAGTGTTTTGCCGCTGCCCACATCGCCCTGTAGCAGACGGTTCATTTGATGACCGCTCTTCATATCGGCACGGATTTCCTTGACGACACGTTTTTGTGCGCCAGTCAGTTCAAACGTCAGCTTCTCGTTGTAGAATCGGTTGAAGTGCTCGCCGACGACAGGAAAAAAGTAGCCGTTGTTGCGTATTTGACGCTCGTGTTTGGCGTATTGGTAGTCGAGCTGCAGGAAAAACAGCTCTTCAAATTTCATTCGTTGTATCGACAGCGATATGTCGTGAGGCTTGACAGGGAAGTGTATTACTTCAATGGCGTTGGCGCGACTGGGCAGCTTGTATTTCTCTATAACGCTGTGCGGCAGAGTCTCAGGGATGCGTCCGTTGGCCATCCGCAGCAACTGTTCGGTCAGTTTGGCGATACCTTTGGTATGCAATCCCTTGGATTTCAGTTTTTCAGTCGAAGAGTAGATAGGAATGTACTTGATATTCGACGCACTTTCCTGATTGGCTCGTTCCAAGTCGGGATGCGCTATGTTGATATGGTCGTTGAATACTGTCGGTTTGCCCATCACTATATACTCCGTGTCGGGTTTCAGCGACTCGCGTATCCATTTAAGCCCTTGAAACCAGACTAATTCGATCTGCCCCGTTGCATCCTGCAACTGTGCCGACATACGCGTCGATTTGCCCGTTCCGACGGTGTGCAGGTCGTGAATTGTACCACGCAGAACAACGTATGCATCGTCGATATTGATGTTGCTGATGCTTGAAATCTGCGAACGGTCAACATATCGGTAGGGGAAATACTCCAGCAGGTCGCCATAGGTGTAAATGTCCAACTCGCTTTGCAGCAACTGTGCTCGCGTTGGCCCTACACCTTTAAGGAATTCTATTGGAGTATCTATGAATAGCATTCAAACAATATATTTCTCAATATCTTTGCCGAAGGCGGCCAATTCGCGGACCATCGACGAGCTGATGACGGCGTTCGTCGGGTCGGCAAGCAGAATAATGGTTTCTATATCAGGAGCTATCAAACGGTTGATGTCGGCAATCTTTTGCTCGTAGGCGAAATCGGCGGCATCGCGGACACCTCTCAGAATGTACTGTGCCCCAGTCTGTCTGCACAGGTCGGTGGTCAGGCAGGAATAGGTCGTCACCTCCACGTTGGGCATTTCATTGACAGCTTTTCTGATACGTTCAACACGTTCATCGACAGGCAGAAAGCCTTTTTTTTCTGTATTGATGCCCACGGCGATGATTACTTTGTCGAAAAGTGGCAATGCCCTTTTCAACAAAGCCAGATGTCCGACGGTCATAGGATCGAACGAGCCAGGGAAAACAGCCATGCGTGACATATAATTATTTCTTTTTCTTTATGTTGTGTTTGTTATGCTTCTTGTAGTAACGGTCGTCGCCAAATACGTAAAGCACGCGTATCGACAGCGACGAGTTATAGACATTGTTTTCCCAGCTTGTTACCTCACGGTCGCCCACATAGTGTTTGCCGCTGAAGCGCCATCCGCGCTTTACGGGCAGCAGCGACATCTGGTAGCGTATGTTCAGCGTCAGTCCGCGCCAGATGGGGAAGCGCACATCGAGTGCCGCCGACAAATCGTTTTTGAGGAAAGTCATATCCGATGTGTCAGGCTCGAAATAGCCGGGCTGATAGACCAGCAAACCGTGCGGTTGCTGCACTAACCGACTATATACCAGTCCCAAACCGAATGTCATTCCACCGTAAGGGTCGGTGAAATGGACAGTTAGGGGTATATCGACATAGTTCATCGTAAAATTGAAAATGCTGTAGGGATCGTGGGTGTTGTTGAAGGCACCGCGTTGTGCATAGTCGGCCTCCAGCGAGAGCTGCCAGCGTCCGTTGTCGGTCAGATCTGCCACAGCGCCCACGCCCGCCGTGAATCCCCATTTGCGGAACCCTCGCAGTTCGTCGCCCTTCATCTGCGACGCCGTTGCGCCAAGTACGGGATAGGCGCGAATCACCTGCCGGCTTTGCCTGCGCTGAGCTTGTGCCGTACCAGACACAAGAAAGAGCATTATACATATTATTATAATATTGTTTCTTGCATTCATAAATACTAAAACATTAATGCTTCATTCATCATTCTTCATCATCCTAAAACGTAATTGTTGAAAAAAAATTGTTGCAAAACATACTTCTTGTTCAAAAAAAATGCAGTAATTTTGCACTATGGAAATTACTCAGCGAAATAATACAAAGCGAAAAGAAAGAATTAGTTACGAGCAGGCATTCTCCCTCAATGGCAAAACTCCGCCACAGGCTGTCGAACTTGAAGAGGCCGTTCTCGGTGCTTTGATGCTCGACCAGAATGCATTGAACAACACCATCCAGATGCTCCGCACCGAATACTTCTATCGCCCTGAACATCAGATGATTTTCAAGGCTATAGTAACTCTTTTCGAGCAGTCGAAGCCTGTCGATTTGCTCACCGTGACGCAGCAGTTGATGAAAGAGGGACTCTTTGAAGCTGTCGGAGGCGGAATGTACCTCTCGCAGCTCACCAACCGAGTTGTGTCGGCAGCGCACATCGAGTTTCATTCGCGCATCCTGTCAGAGAAATACATCCAGCGCGAGGTAATACGTGTATGCACCGAAACCCTAACCGAAGCCTACGACGAGACCACCGATGTGCTTGATTTGCTTGACAAAACCGAGCGTACACTGATGGATATCGACGAAAAGAATTTCCACACCGAATACCATAATATGCAGGATGTGCTCCACAACGCCTTCGAGCAAATCGAAGCGGCGCAGGAGAGCGACAGTTCCTACAGCGGCATCCCCACAGGCTTCGTCGATCTCGACAGGATGACTGCTGGCTTCCAGCCAGGCACGCTCATCATCCTTGCCGCGCGCCCGGCAATGGGTAAGACGGCCTTTGCCCTCACTATGGCCCGCAACATCGCCATCGATATGAAGAAACCTATCGCTTTCTTCTCATTAGAAATGACTGCTGTCGAGCTTGTTATGCGACTCATCAGCAGCGAATCGGGCATTTCGGGCGACCGACTGAAAAAGGGCGAAAAACTGCCCGAAGTCGAAAAGACGCAGCTCTATGCCAAATCGCAGGTTCTCACCGAGGCTCCAATCTATATCGACGACACCCCGCAGCTCTCCATCTTCGAACTGCGTGCCAAATGCCGCCGCCTCAAACAGCAGCATAAAATCGAAATGGTCTTTATTGACTACCTGCAGCTGATGCAGGCCGGCGGCGAACAGTCGCGCAACGGCAACCGCGAGCAGGAAATCAGCCTTATCTCCCGTCAGCTCAAAGCATTATCCAAAGAACTGTCGCTTCCCGTCATCGCTCTTTCACAGCTGTCGCGTGCCGTCGAAACACGTGGCGGCACCAAGAAACCTCAACTCAGCGACCTTCGCGAATCGGGCGCAATCGAGCAGGATGCCGACATTGTAATGTTTATCTATCGTCCTGAATACTACCAGATTTACGAAGACAATAACGGTTCAACTCTGGGTATGGCCGACATTATCGTTGCCAAACACCGTAGCGGTGAAACAGGCGAAGTGCGACTGCGCTTTGTGTCTCAGTTTGCAAAGTTCGAAAACCGCGAAAGTGAAGGCCTGTACAATTCCGCTTCGGGCCTTTCGCCAAACACTGCTTTCGATTCCGGCGGTGCCGTTATCCTCGAATCCAAGATGAATCGCGACATCGACAGCAACACCAATGCTGAAAACGAGAATATGTTTTAAAAGCAGGCCCCGATTCTCATAGAAAAAGATAACCCGGTCCCTCTTGGATAAATATAACCCGATTCCCTTTTGGACAAGATAACCAGGTTAAATCAGAAATGTTAAAATTTTGACTTGATTGTCCGTGAAAATCCGTTTTCACGACATATAGGGTTTTCTTTTGTTTTTAACACTTTTTGCTCCTTATTATTTGACAACCAATCTTTTGTGACGATTTAAAAAATATTTTCAAAATCTCGCAAAAGCCCCTTTTTGGCTCATTTCTAACTTGCTGATTCTCCACACCATCTTCTTATCAAATTCTTACTAAATTCTACCCAAATTTTACTTCTGTAGAATATAATTAAAATTT
>JAGDCN010000112.1 GCA_017958525.1 Bacteroidales bacterium | reverse complement strand
GCAGATGTTGGATTTCATTTTGTTTGTTTTACTTCTCCAGCGTGTATTCGAGGAACATTGTCTGGGTTATCTGTTCGCCGGCGACGCGGAGTGTGAGTGGCAGGAAGGAGCTGACGGTGGGCTCGGCCTTGCGGTTGTCCATACGGAGGTAGATGATGAGCTCGCGGCCGGGGGTGAGTTTGCTGTATCCCACCACTTTGACGTCGGGCGAGCCGACGCTGATGAAGTCGAGGGTGGTCTCGCTGATGGCTGTGTGGTTGAGGTGTACCTGTATGTCGGCATATTCGCCTGTGAAGTAGGTGCCGATGTGCATTGCGCGTGTGGGCAGGTGCAGGCAGCTGATGAGGCTGCTGTCGTCTTCGAGATATTGGTAGTCGAGTATTTCGATGCGTCGTTCGCGGGCGGCTTCGACGCTATAGACCGATTTGTTGGTTTGGCTGCGGTCGTCGCTGACGCCACTGGCGGCGTGGCTGCTGCCGTATGCCACTTCGCGTATTTGCAGCGAACCTCCGCCGCTTCCCATATACTTGGTCAGGATGCCTTTGTTGTACTCCATTATCTGGTTGACGATGCTGGCGATGCGGCGTTTGGAGATGAGCTCGTTGTACTTGCTGGTGTGGATGGGGCTGGCATAGCCTTCGACGGTCATCGATATGCGGTGGCCAGCCTTGAGGTCGTCGAGCAACAGGTTGAGGAACTGCTCGAAGCGTTCGCAGTTGTATTGTACGTCGTAGTCGAAGAAGTAGTCGATGGCGTCGCAGATGGAATCATAGACGACATTGCCGTTGGCCATTGTATGTGCTTTTTTGTAGTCGCTGCGCATAAACATATAGCGGTTGTAGGTCTGGAAGTAGTTGGTTGTGGTGGTTGCCAGCTTGGATTTGGGGTCGGGCTCGTCGTTGTGGAAGTAGAGCTTGATGGGGAGTATTGTGTGGACGGCGCCTTTGCGTGCTATTGGTGCCGGCTCTTCGATTTTGCGTCGGCGTGGCTGTTTCTTTTCGAGTTTCCAGCTGTATATGTCGTTGCAGCAGGTGTTGTCGCTGACGAAGAATGAACCGCGCCGGTTGGAGGTGAGGTAGCCAGAACGGGAGTCTTCGTTGACGCTAAAATAGAGGTCGTTGGCGGGGCTGTTGAGGCTTGGGCCGAGGTTGACGGGCTCTTGCCAGAAGTCGCGGTTGCCTTGTGAGCGGAAGACGTCGTAGCCGCCAAATCCAAGGTGCCAGTCGGACGAGAAGTAGAGTTGTCCGCTAATATTGTCGTAGAAAGGTGTGATTTCGTTGCCGACGGTGTTGACGGGTGTGCCGAGGTTGACGGCTTTGGCGGGGTTTTTGCCATCGTTGATGACAGAATACCAGATGTCGAAACCGCCCAATCCGCCGCTGCGGTCGGAGACGAAGTAGAGGATGGCGGTGCTGTCGGGCAGATAGCCTACGGCAGGGTGTGTCGAACTGGTGCCGTTGATGTTGATGTCGCCTCCCACCAGACGCGGCTTCTGCCATTTGCCCTTATTGCGGTGCGAGACGTAGATTTTGCAGGGTATGTTGGAGAAGTCGTCGGCATCGCAGATGGTGAAGTAGATATTCTGGTGGATGGGGTCGTAGGCGGCGTTGCAGGAGTGTTTCTCCTTCTGGTTCAGTCCCCAGTTGTTGAGGACGGCTTTGTTGGGCTCGCTTCCGCTAAAGTCGGCTTGGAAGAGCTGCATCAGCACCAGGTCGGACTGGATGGCGTCCTTTGAACCGGGCTTGGATATTTCGCGCATCGAGGAGAAAAGCAGCAGCGAGTCGCCAATCAGGACGGCTCCCGATTCGCTGTACTCGGTGTTGATGTTCTTGCTTTCGTGCTTGACGTTATAGGCGTAGGTGCTCTCGTCGGCCTTGGTGCTGTCCTGCGTGTCGATAACCCATTGGCAGGCACGGAGTTCCTGACGAGCCCGTGTTTCGAGCTGCTCGTTGTTGGCGGTGCGCAGGTATCGTTGATAGAAGTACATCGCCGAATCGGCATAGCCGGCCATACGGTACATTGAAGCGAGGAAGTAGTCGAGGTGCGGATAGATGGCTGCCGATGAGGACTGCTCGACGACGCTGTAGTAGCGTATGGCGCGTGCGTAGTCGTTGGACAGGCGGTAGGATTCGGCGATTTTGTATGCCACTGTCGGGGTGGCGTTTTTGCGGTACTCGGCACGGTAGTGGTCGGCTGCCGTCTTGTAGTAGCCGTACTTGAAGGCTTCGTCGCCCTGCTCGATGTTGCTCTGCGCTGCAACCCTCTGCGGAACGGCGGCAGCAAACATTATAAGAATGGCAAAAAAGGTATATTTATGTTTCATAAACGGATGATTTTTCAATTTTTGACTTTCAACTTTAGATGATAGGACAGGGCATTGCTCCGCGTCGGACGCGTTTGTTGCGTACCAGCCGATAGACGACGGAGAGCTCGAAGGCGCCGACGGACTTGGATGCGGGTGTGAGTTTGGACAGGTTGGCGTCGTAGGCCAGCGCGAAGAGGAAAGCGTTGTATTCGGCTGTGAAGAGCAGCATTGCCGCATCGCGCCAGCGGTAGAGGATGCCGCCCGATAGGCTGATCTGGTGTCCGGAGGATTCGGAGAGGTACCATTTGACGTCGCATCCGATAGCGGCCTCGGTATAGTTGTGCTGCAGTGTCAGTGCTGCCAGCGGTAACAGTGATATGTCGCCCCAGGCGCGGTATTCGCATCGTGCGTAGGCTGAGAATTTGCGCTCGATGAAGGTGCTGTCGCCCTCCATATATGAGATGTTGGGTCGGTTGAGGTTGCGGCCCGCGAGTCCCAGTTTGAAGTAGAAATTGTCGTTGGGCTGGTAAAACCAGGCTGCTCCTGCGCCGAGTGTGAAGTAGTTGGAAGAGAGGTGGGTGATGTCGTCGTCGGGGTCGGCAAGCAGCAGCTCGTTGATGTTGAAGCCCGATTGTCCCGCACCGCCTTCCACAGCCACCGAAATGAAGTTGTCGTTGCTTTTGCCGAGGGCTTTGAAGTAGGAAAGGATCAGGTTGCCCGCCGTCGAGCCGTAGTTGAGTGTGCCGGCGCGGTCGCTGAAGAGAATGACTCCAAGACTGAGTCCGTCGTTGTAGTAGCGTCGCCTGAGAAGCGCAAATTCGGCGGTGGCGGCATAGGTCTGGAATGCGCGGCTGACAGATGCCCACTGGTTGCGGTAGGAGAGTCCGAAACGACCGTTGCCGTCGAAGAATCCAGAATAGGCAGGGTTGAAAAGGATGGGGTTGACATCGATTTGGGTGAAGTGGATGTCCTGGGCGCGCAGGGGATTGAAAGCTGAAGGGTGAAAATTGAAGAATGTGCCGATGCAGAGCATCAGCAGCAGCTTGGATTCTATGTTTTTGAACAACTTCAACTTTCAATTTGCTTGTGTTTTATCGTGTGTATGGCGGCAGCGAAATGTCGGCAAATTCGCCTTTAAGGTATTTGAAGTAGGCGGCAATGCCGACCATAGCCGCGTTGTCGGTGCAGAACTGCAGGGTGGGGGTGAAAACTTTCCATCCGTGTTTCTTTCCAAGGGCGCCGATGCCGTTGCGCAGGTAGCTGTTGGCCGAAACGCCGCCGGCAATAGCCACTTGCCGGACGCGGTATTTGAGCGCTGCGCGTTCGAACTTTTTGAGCAGGAACGACATTATGCATTTTTGTATGGAGGCGCAGAGGTCGGCTTTGTGTTTTTCGATGAAATCGGGGTCTTCGACCAATCGGTCGCGAAGAAAGTAGAGGAAAGAGGTTTTGATGCCGCTGAAACTATAGTTGTAGCCTGCAATGTTGGGCGTTGCGAACTGGAAAGCATCGGGATTGCCCTCTTGTGCCATTCGGTCTATGATGGGTCCGCCGGGATAGCCGAGATCCATTATTTTGGCGGCTTTGTCGATGGCTTCGCCTGCGGCGTCGTCGATGGTCTGTCCGAGGATTTCCATCTCGAAGTGGCTGTGCAGCAGTATGATTTGCGTATGCCCGCCGCTGACCAGCAGGCACATAAAGGGAAACTGCGGTGGCTGGTAGCTGTCGTCCATACGTATGAAATGCGACAGGACGTGGGCTTGCAGGTGGTTGACTTCGATGAGGGGTATGTTGAGCGCCTGGGCGAAGCTTTTGGCGAAGGAGACGCCTACCAGCAGCGATCCCAGCAGTCCGGGTCCGCGAGTGAAGGCTACGGCATCGAGTTGGCGTTTGTCGATGCCAGCGTCTTTGATGGCTTTATCGACTACAGGCACGATGTTGTGCTGGTGTGCGCGCGAGGCCAGTTCGGGCACAACACCGCCGTATTGTTCGTGAACTTTCTGCGATGCAATGACGTTGGAGAGCAGCCAGTCATCGTTCAAAACTGCCGCCGACGTGTCGTCGCAAGAGGATTCTATAGCTAGGATATAGGACAAGGTGGTTGAGTTTTGTTGAAATGTTGATATGTACCTTAAATTTCAATTTGCAAAAATACACAATTTTTTTAAGATGTTATACTAAAAAGAAGAAATTTTAGTTATGATGATGTTAAACTGATAGACTATCAAACGTTTTTGGAAGATAACAGGTAAGCTTTTGTTGACGGTTTTCATTGCTGTCTATGTTGTTGTGGCCCTCCTCAACTACTCTGTTGTACAGTCTCTGGCTGGTTCGGCTGTCAGCGACAAGTTCAGCAGCGAGTGGGGTGGGAAGGTCCGCATAGGCTCGATAGGCTGTAACCCCTTTAACCACCTTGTGCTGCGCAATGTGGAGCTGATCAATCCGCAGAACGACACCATCTGTATTGCACATACGATGGCGTTCCGCTTCAAACGCTTTCCATACGATGAACACGGCTTGTCGTTCAGCCAGGTGCGGCTGAAGGATACATACTACCACGTTGGCATCGATTCCACAGGTCTCAACCTGAACTTCATTATCAACTATTTTGCCTCGAAAAGGAGCAAACCCAAGGAGCCCAAGGGTCCGACGGAATTCAAGGTGCTGGTTGACGACCTGATTATGGACAACGTGACCTACCGCCACGATTTGGACGGTGACCGCAGTGTGTGGTCGTGTCCGCGCGATGACGGCCGTGTGAACATCAAACATCAGGAATGGGCCAACATACAGGCCAGGATGCGTAATGTGAGAGTCGATAAGGATTATGTGACCTGCCGAATAGACCGCTTTACGACCAAGGAGCGTTCGGGTTTGACGATCAACGAGATGAGTATGAATGTCTATGCTACCCGCGTCGGTATCAGCACTACGAATATGATTCTCCAAACTGCCGATTCGCGTCTGATGGGTGATGTTCTGCTCGATTTCAAGAGTTGGAAAACGATGAGGCATTTTCTTGACAGTGTGGTCTTTACCTGCCATTTTACAGAAGGCTCATACGGAGGTCTGCGCGATGCGGCATATTGGACATCGGCACTGGAGGGTATGGACGAGCGGGTGTCGTTGGACGGCTGGTTCGGTGGACCCATTGCCGACTTTCACGCCGACGATATTCACTTGGCTTTCGGCAACGAATCGTCGCTATCGCTCGATGCCTCTCTCCGTGGCCTGCCAAAAATTGATTCGACTGTTATAACTGCTACAATATCAAATCTTCATACCACTCATTCCGACCTTTATTCCATCCACCATCCTGCGTGGGTGAAGATGCACATCGAAGACCTGATGCGCCAACTGGACGTTATCGATGCCGATGTGACTTTTGCCGGAACGGTGTTCGATTTCTACTCCACGGCTGATTTGGCTACCACACCTGGACGCCTGTTGGCCGACCTCAGGATGTCGATGAATCCGCACAAGAAAGAGTACCGCTATGTTGGCGAGGTCAGATCGGACGGATTCCGCATAGGCCATATTGCCCCCAACGAATGGGTGTCGCAGAGTGGTTTTGACTTGGCATTTGAGGGCCGCGGTTTCGACCCCAAAACGATGAAAGCGTCGGCACAGGGATGTCTGAAACACACCACTTTGAAAGGACAACGGCTGGTGGGTGAAACGGCAGTGGATGTAGAGGCTGCAAACGGAAAAATAACCGCCGAGATAAACCTCGACGACGCACTGGCGGCACTGTCGGCAAACGGCGAGGTGGAGTTCCGCGAACAAGGGCCGATATACAGGGCAAATATCGATGTGGAACATCTGGACTTGAAGCGTCTGGATTTGTGGAAGGACACCAACGACCAGCAGTCTTTGGTGGATATGCGTGCTACGGGTTTCTATTCGGTACTGGGTGAGGGCAATTCGTTTGCCCGCATCACAGTAGAGGATGCTGCTCTGCGTACCTCGCGCGGCAACTGCGACATCAAACGGGCGTCGCTGACGGCTCGCGAGCAGAACTATTGGAAGAGCTGGACACTCAGCAGCGATGTGGCTTCTGCGCAGATGAGAGGCTACTTCCGGCTTGACGCATTGGGCGAAATGGTACGCAAGTTCGTGAATGACTATGTGCCACAAGTGCTGGATACAGACAAGCAAATTGCTGACAATGAGCAGTGGAAGGCTGCCGATGCAAGTTTTGAATTCAATGCCACCATCAATGATGCGTCGCAGTTGTTGCAGATGTTCGTTCCGCAGCTGCAGTTGGCAAAGGGCTCGACGGTGCAGGCCAACTACAATTATGCCGAATCGTTCAAACCCATTATCCGCTCCGATTCGATAGGGTGGGGGAACTTGCGCGTGTATAATGTCGGTGTCAATGGTGCTTCGATGGCTGACCGCTACCGTCTGCGCATCACCAGCGACGATATCAAAGTGGGCGGCCTGCTGCTGTCCGAAAATGCCGATATAGATGTGGAAACTTCCAAGCAGAACGCTGTTTGCCGATTCTTTTGGGAGAACAGCAGCCAGACGGTCGGTGGTGGCGACGTCAATGTCAGAATCCTTGCCGACAGCGGCCGTGTTGCCTTGACTATCGACCCGTCGCATCTGGCTTTGGGCGGACGGCAGTGGCGGCTGGAAAGCGACGACAACGGTGCAGATCAGTTCTTTTTCGACGAACAAGGATTTTTCATCGGCGGGCTTGCAATGGTCAGCGACGAGCAGCGTCTGCTGCTGCAGGCTTCGCGTCGCGGCGAACCAAATGATAGCATCAACCTGACTTTCCGCGACTTTGGTATTGATGTGATAAACCCGTTCCTGTCAACGGTGGGTATGTCGGCAGGTGGCGTTGCCAACGGTGATGTGCGGATGGGGTTCCTTTCGGTTGATAACCAGCATCACGACAAGAAGGACAACGATGTCCCGTACCTCAATGCAGACTTGAAAATAGACAGCCTCACGTTAGACGAGCAGATGCTGGGCGATGCGCGACTGCGCTCGACCTGGAACGCCGATATGAACCAGCTGAACCTGCTGGTGGATACACGTCGCAATGACGGTGGCGAACCGTTGCAGCTGGTAGGCTATCTCGATATGAGCCGTGAGGATCCTGAACTGAACTTCACCGCCAGTGTCGATGGTCTGGATATGGGCATTTTTCAGCCTTTGGTGCAATCGTTCTCGTCAAATATCGACGGCACCCTCTATGGCGAAGCGGATATCAGCGGTACACTGAAACAACCTGTAGTGGTAGGCAGCCTTATTCTTGACAATGCCCTCCTGAAGGTTGATTTTCTTAATGTTACGTATGGTGTCAGCGATACTGTGAAACTTGACAAGGATGCTATAAGGCTGGATAACCTAATTGTTCGCGATGAACGCGGCAACTTGGCCGTCGCCAATGGTGAGATACGTCATAACTATCTAAAAGATATGCAGTTCGATATTGTGTTGGAAAGTGACCGGCTGCTCTGTATGAACACGACAGCGCGCGACGCAGAACAATACTATGGCACGATTCTGGCTTCGGTGGATGGTACCATACGCGGAACTACAGACGACCTCAACATCGTCCTGGATGCCCGTACCGGCACAGGCAGTTCGCTGCATATCCCCATCAATGACAAAAGGCAGTTGAAACAGGCTGATTATATACACTTTGGGTCAATGACCGATTATGACTATCTGGAACTATCTCAGAAAACAGCTAACGAAACGGTTAGCGACGAACGTATAATAGTGAACAACAATGTTGTGTCCAAAAGCGGACGTTTTTTGCTGACCATCAATGTAGAAACCACACCCGATGTGCAACTGCTTCTGCCTATGGAGTTCTCGTCGGTCGAAGTCAATGTTGATGCCCGCGGCGGTGGCGACCTCCAGCTGCAAGTGGGCAGCGAAACACCGTTCTCGCTGAAGGGCGACTATGAGATTATCGGTGGTACGCTGGCTCTTGATATATTAGGTGTTATTGGCAAGGAGTTTGCCGTCGATGAAGGCAGTTCGATAACTTTTCCAGGTGCCATAAGCGACGCTATGTTCGACATTAAGGCCGTCTATTCGCAACGTGTGAATATTTCGACCCTGACAGGCTCGCTGTCGGCAAGTGAATCGCAGAAACCTGTTCAGGTTGAAAATGTTATAGCACTGAGCGGCACGCTTCAGTCGCCTGATATCAGTTTTGACCTGCGTTTGCCCAATGCCGACCAGAGTGTGCAAGAGGAGGTCTTTGCATACATAGACCGTACCAACGAGCGTGATATGCTGAACCAGACAGTGTCGCTGCTGCTCTTCAAACGGTTCTACAACTCTTCGACAACTACCAACACCGATATGGGGAGTACTACGGCGGAAGAGGGCTATGGATTGGTGGCCAATACGTTGGGCAATATGGTAGGCGATATGGTTGATTTTGTTGATATCAATTTCGACTATCAGGCGGGCAATGCTCTCACCACAGAGCAGTATGCTGTCGATATCAGCAAGGAGTGGAACAAGTTCTACTTTGAAACGACGTTGGGATTTGGCGGAGAAGCGCGCGAGATGAGTAGTGCCTATGGCGGCAACAATATGACCGGCGATATGGTAGTTGGATACAAAATCAATCCGCGTTTCCACCTCTTCGTCTTCAACCGCAGCAATACTAATGACTATACGCGTTCGGACCTTCCCTACAAACAGGGTGTGGGTGTGAAATATACGCGTGATTTCGACACTTTTGGCGAATTGTGGCACCGCAAAAAGAAAAAGGAATGAAAATACTGATAATACGGTTCAGCTCACTGGGCGATATAATACTAACAACTCCTGTTGTGCGCTGCCTGAAACGGCAACTGGAAGGGGCGGAGATTCACTACCTTACGAAGGTCGGCAATCTGGAACTCCTATATAACACCCCCAATATAGACAAGGTTTTGGCGTATGACGGGAATCTGCGCGAAACTGTCAAAAAGCTGCGCAACGAAAACTACGATGCTATAGTGGATCTTCACAACAGCCGTCGCAGCTGCCTGATACGAATGCAACTGAAGGGGAAAAAGTATGTCTATCGCAAGGAAAACCTGCACAAATGGCTCACCATCGTGACTAAACACGATTTTATGAGCGGCAAGAATGTGGTGGAACGTTATCTGGCGGCAGTGAAACCATTGGGAATTGAAGATGACGGAGGAGGATTGGAACTTATGCTGCCGGAATCGATGGCACCCGAAGTCTTCAAAAAATTAATTGTCGCGGGAAAGAAAGTTGAAGACATCGTTAACCAACCTTACGTCGTTGTCGCCTGTGGCTCGCAGCACGAGACGAAGAATATCCCGGTGGATAAGCTGATGGTGCTGTGCTCGATGATAAAAATGAGGGTGGTGCTGCTTGGTGACAAAAAGGACCGCAAACGCATCAGGGACTGGGGCGCTTCTTTCAGTGCCAATGTCATCAATCTGTGCGGAAAGACGTCGCTGCTCGAATCGGCCGCATTTGTCCGCGCTGCCGCCGTCGTCATTTCGCCCGATTCGGCGATGATGCATTTTGCTGCGGCTTTCCATCGTCCGCTGATAGCCATTTGGGGAGCGACAACGCCTCGTTTTGGTTTCGCTGCCTTCCGAACACCGCACGCCGACTGCGAGGTGACGGATCTCTGGTGCCGTCCCTGCAGCCGTATGGGCTCGAAACGCTGTCCTCTCGGTCATTTCAGATGTATGCACGAACAGAGCTGGCAACGAATTGCAGAATCTGTCACAAAAATCACGCAATCCTCAAATAATCAAGCTGCTCAATGAACAAACTTGCCATATTCACGATACTGCTTGTCTCTTTTGCGACGCTGAACTCGCAGAATGTCGATTCGCTGCGCATTGTCAATGCTCGCTGGCAGATTGACAGCTTGGATGGAATGACACTGAAACGGATGCATTTTAATCGCAATAACTGTTTGAACAGCAATCAGTTTGTGGCAGTGCTGGAAATACCTCCGATGTCCCCTCGGCGACTGGCATTTACCTATGAGAAACAGCGTACTCCAACCACCGTACAGGCGCGTAAACATAACGCTTTTGCTGCCATCAACGGCTCTTTTTTCGATATGCAGGAGCACAATCCAATCTGCTATCTCCGTATTGACGGAAAGGAGTTGGGAATCAACACTCCACAGCTCTCGGACAGCATTCATCGCAAGTACTACCAATATGGTTCGCTGAAACTTACAGATGGTCGCCCGACGATATTTGTTCCCGACAGTGGACGAATGGCGGAACGGAACATCGATGGAACAGACATAATGACTGCAGGTCCGCTGCTGATTCACAAGGGGAAACTTCTACCGATGCGCGACGATAAGACGTTTGTCACCTATAGACACAACCGTACAGCTATAGGCATTCGCGCAGACGGCACAGTGTTGTTGGTGGTTGTCGATGGCCGCACCAGCCAGTCGGAAGGAATGTCGTTGCAGGATTTAAGTCGATTGCTGTATTATCTGGGTTGCAACGACGCCCTCAATATGGACGGTGGCGGATCTACGACAATGTATGTTAAGAATTTGCCCAATGGTGGATTGGTTAACCACCCTAGCGACAACGGCAAATATGACTATGCCGGTGAACGAACAGTAAGCAATTGTATTATTGTTAAATGACTCAACACTAACCGTTACTTTAACTTAGATGTTTTAACCCTACCCCCCCCAACCTTATAACATTCGAACCTTTTAACCCTCTAACCTTCTAACCCATAATGTCCAGATTTGTCATTTGCAGAGCCTCTGCCGGTTCAGGAAAAACATATACACTAGTTCGCCAGTTTATAGAAATTGCCATTTCTGAAGCCTCTGACGAACAGATTAGAATACGTTTCCGCCAGATACTGGCAATCACCTTCACCAATAAAGCCGCCAATGGAATGAAGGCGAGGATAATGTCGCGCTTGCACGATATTGTTGTCAATAATCCTGATGTTCAAAAACTCGTGTCCGAGATGGCAGACCATTTGGAAATCAGTAATGAAGAAGTGGTGCGCCGCTGCTCCGTTCTCCAGTCAGCCATTCTCCACAACTATTCCGACCTCTCCATCTGCACCATCGACAGTTTTGTCCACCGTATAGTACGCACTTTCGCCCACGACCTCAACCTGCCGATGAATTTCAATGTCCAGATTGACAATCAGGAAATACTCCAAAATGTTATCGACGAACTCCTATCGCTTGCCGGCAACCCCAATGAAACAGCCCTCACACGCCTCCTCTGCGCATACACCGAAAGCCGTATGGAAAGTGGCAAAGGCTACAAAATAGAAAACACTATTCTTGAACTTTCCAAAGAGGTGCTCAAAGAAGAGTCCCCACGATATCTGTCTCAGCTCGAAAAAATTGACTTAGACCAATATATACAGATTCACAGGCGTCTCACCTCGCGGGTGCGGGCCTACGAATCGACACTTTCATCCGTCGCACAGGCATTTATCGATGCCTGCGCCTCCCACGGACTCGATGCCGACAGTTTTCCATATAAAGGCAGCAGCGTCTATGCTTTTATACTGGCACTTGCAAACGGCAACTACGACAAAATTAACAAGCCGCACAAACGCATTGACGAAGCCTACAACAGTGGATGTCTCCATTCCAAAACGACCCCCAAAGACAAACTACCCGCATTCCAGGCTGTTGTCCCGCCTTTCAGGAAAGTCTATGAAACCATTAATGACCAACTGGTGCGCTACAATACTGACCGACTCCTCCTCGCCAACCTATACGGACTCGCCCTGCTTGACAAAGTCAACCGCATCAAAAACAACTACTGCAACGCCAACGAAATCGTACATATCTCCGAATTCAACAAACGTATTGACCAGCAGGTTGCCAGCGAACCCGCCCCCTTCATCTACGAACGTATTGGCAACCGCTACCACAACTACCTAATCGATGAATTTCAGGATACCAGCCGTCTCCAGTGGCTCAATTTCCTCCCTCTTTTCGACGAGGCAATGACATACAGTTTTCACGATGCCGTACCGGAAAATGGACGCCAGTCACTCGTCGTCGGCGACGGCAAACAAGCCATCTATCGCTTCCGGCAGGGCAATGTCAAGCAATTCATACAACTTCCGAAAGTAGATAGCACCCTCCACGGACTCTCGCTGCAACGCGAAGCCCGCATAGACCGGCTGAAACACAATTTCCGCACCCTTGCCAACATAGTGCACTTCAATAACCGTTTTTTTACCAGTCTTATCAATACGCACTTCAACCATAACGAACAGCTTCGCCAACTTTATATTGGCCAAGCCGACGACGGACATCCCGAACTCGAACAGCAGCCTGTCAAAGAAGGCGGATTCGTATCACTCTCTTTCTCCCCCAAAGAGGAACTCATACCGCATATCGCCGACATTATACGCCATCAGGTCGATGACCTTCATTACTCCTATGGCGACATAATGGTACTTGCTCGCGACAATGACACCCTCGTCCGCATTTCCGACCATCTCACCTCCGCCCTGCAGCATCCCGTGCCTATCGTAAGTTCTGAATCTTTCGTACTCTCCAAAAGCAATGCCGTACTCCTTCTACACAACCTGCTTCGTTATTTACACAACCCATCCGACCGTGTCGCCGCCCTCCAGTCGCTGCAGTTGGCTGTAAAATGCGGTTCGCTGAACACACAGGTCGATAGTGACACCCTCGTTTGGCAACTGCGAAAAGAAAATTTCGTCCTCGAACAAGTCCTTGACACCTACGGCATCCAGTTCAACCCCGACTATCTCCGAACATTGTCGCTATACGACTGCTGTGAACATCTGGTACGCCTCCTCAAGATCGACCAAAATGACAGCGCCTACGTCGCCTCCTTCCTCAACGAGGTCGCCTCCTATATGCAGCACCCACATCCAAGTCTGCACCGACTAGTCGAATATCTCGACGACAAAATCGATCGCCTGTCCTGCTCCACAGCTACCGACATCGACGCTGTCCAGCTTATGACCATTCATAAAGCCAAAGGTCTTGAGTCCAAGATTGTTATCCTTGCGCTCCCTTACAAACGCTCGCCGATTAAGCAACTATGGGTCACCTCGCACGATGACGATACCACCACGCCGCCTGTTGCCCTCGTCAATATGCAGTCCGTCACCACCAGCTTCGATGCCGACTTCGACAACGAACGCGCCCTTATTGAAATAGATCGCGTCAATCTCCTTTATGTCGCTATGACACGACCCGAAGAGAAACTTTTTGTTTGTTGCGATGATACCACGTCAGCCGATTCTTTTGCCCCAATGCTGCGCTCATTCGTCAAATCCGATAATGAAAGTACAGAAATTGATGACGTTAATTATGTTGTTGGCAACGATTTCGACAACCCTCGCTGGGCAGCGCCCAAGAAGGCGACCGCCGAATGCTGTCGTACAATAGACATCGACAGCGTAAGCTTCCCACAATGGGAAAACCGCATTAGCATTGCTGCGCAAAACGATGCATTGCTCTCCATAATTGATGCCGACAACCGACGCTACGGAATTGTAATACACAATCTCCTCGCACAGATCATCACCCCAGACGACATCCCACAGGTCGTCAGCAGCTACGCGCACAGTAACCATATCCCCCCGCAGGATGCCGATGCCATCCTCCAGCGCATCCAACGTATGGTCAGCAACCCCGAAAACAGACGCTATTTCGATCCTGAATATACAGTCCGATGCGAAGCCCCCATCGCCATTAACGGCACTACGCGCCGACCAGACCGCATCGTCTTCGCACACGACCAAACTTGGGTCGTCGATTTCAAAACCGGCACCCGAAACGACGAATCACACAAAAAATACCAACGGCAGGTTGCCGAATATGCTGACGCCCTCACGGCAATGGGCTATCCCAATGTCCAGCCAGTGATAATCTATCTGTAGGTTTGTTTATTTCTCAAGAATATGCAGATACTCAATTGTAGAATCTGCTTTGCTTATCCTGTTGGAGTCCGCTTTGAATCGGTGGTATTCTGTCTGCAAAAGGTCATAATGCCCATATTTTGACATTGTCGATTTGATTTGTTGAACCGACATTAGTCCTTCATTGTTGTATGAAAGAAAAATATATTTGAACTTTGCATCTCTTATCAGTTGCTCAAATTCTGTCACTACAGTGCTTGAAGAACAGTATTTTGAACGTAAATACTTTCTTAAACCAGTTTTACCTTGTGGATTAAAAACCTTGTATTCGGCTATAGTATTGAGCAGATGATAATTGGCTCCATATTGCCTTGAATTGTATGGCGGGTCGATATAAAGAATGTCTCCTTCTATTTTCTTTATAAGTGTGTTGGCATCTTCGTTAAACACGCTATTGCTGTTTTCGCTTAATTCGTAGTCTGCAGATTGAATTACTAAATCCTTTAGTGCAGTTCTTTTGATTTTTTTCAAGTAAGCTCCATAAACAGATGCTGTGTTTGCCACTTTGTCAGCACTTTCTATCAAACTGCAAAGAAGAAAAAAATACAAGTCGTCGGATATCCTATTCTCATTTTTCCATTCCTCAATAGAAGTCCTGCAGACATCTATGCGCATTCCATTCTTGTCAGTGAAATACTGTCTTTCTCCGTTGCCGCCTTTGCAATAGTTTTTGAAGATAAATCCAGAGTCAATCAAAGGTAAAGAGTTTAATTCCTCTATATATTGCTCTTTGCCTTCTATTTCTTCACAGTTGCCGACGTAATTCCTGTTGAGAACATAACTATAGTATTCGATGTCGTTGGAAATGATTTTTTTTACAGATTTTTTGAACGTTCGTCCAACAATTCCAGTGCCAGCAAAGATGTCACAAAAAACCATTTGAGACAAGTCTTCTCCACAGATGTTTTTTATTGCCGATGGCAAAAAATCTTGACAAAGCTTGTATTTAGATCCAATGTAATTCATCTTTTAATATGCAACTTGATTGAATACTATGTCATTGCCATTTATGATGTATTCAATATATATAAGTGGTAATATGCCTTTACGTTTGTTGAAATCGTTGAAAAGTTGGATTATAGGATCCGAAAGTGCTTTTCCGCTTTTGCAAATCAAAACTGGCTGAATGATGCTTGTGCGGTTGGGAATATAGTATTGTTCAATCCAATCAATATATCTTGTCAGCTGAAAGGTGTTGCTTTTGTATGCAGGTACTGCTTTGAGTTCTATTGGAATTAGAATTCTTTTTGTCTCTGATTCTTTCACCGATACCATAACATCAATTCTCCGCATTCCTACACCGCACGATACCTCATTACCAATCCATTCGAGGTTCTTTCCAAGGATACCCAATGCACGGTCCAGACTTGCATTTGTGCCGCGTCCGATGTTTTGAGTTATGTACATTTGTAGATGTACTTCGTGTGCGTTTTTGCGGTTGTATTTGCTTACAAGTCGTGGGACGATGTTAAGAGGGTCGGTTCTGCCTGAATAGTTGCAAGTGCCTGAAACTGTTGTAATGCATTTGTTAACTGCATCATAAGTCAAACAGTGATTGGCTGGGATTGCAAGTTTTTGATGGTTGTTCTCGGAACTTATTAAGTTTATCAAGCGTTCAGCTTCGTAAATGGTAATCATCGTGTTTCCACGGTTGCCTTTAAGTTTACGGTATATTAAGCTCCAAAGCATTTGACTTGGCGAACATATATTATTGATTTCGTCCAATGCAGCCCATTCAGTCACGCCTTTTGCATAAACCTCGTATGGCTTTATTTTTAATCTGAAAGTCAAAGATTTGCCAAGTTTTTTTTCCAAAAACTGTTTACCGTCGTTACGATCCAAGAAAACACAATCGTCAACGGCTTGAAAGACACCGAAAAACATCCCGTCGTGGCCGTTTTTTTTATTATATGTAACTGCTTGAAGGTAAAAGATTATCAGGTCGTCTTTTCTAACACGGCATCCGTCTGCCATCATTCCAACAAGTATGTTTTCGGTGTTGGGACTCAGGCTTGTTGTATGAAGTTGGTTAAAGTCAACATCGTTATTTTTTGAGCCGGTTCCAGCAAACATATATTCAAGATGATATTTTAAAGTGGTATCATCTACAATAAAAACGTGTGTTGTCATTAGTTGTTATTGTTGTATAGTTTATTCATAATGAAATCAGTTGTGTGCTCGGTTGCCTCTTTGATTATCCTTCTTACAGATTGTATTCTGTACTCAACTGGGTCAAATTGATAACAGCCTTTACAACCCAATTGGTCGTTGTAGTTTTCGTCGCCCTCATAAAAGGAGTAAGGGTTACCCAACAGATTTTTGGCATCCCATCTTTTGTCTGTTTCCTTACATCGTTTGCAAATTTGTCGTTTGGCATCATTGGCAGCTTTGCAGAGTGGCTGAAAATCATCTATTCTTTGTGTAGAAGTGTCAGATACACGCCAGTCGTCCTTACGACCGTCTTTGTGGTCAATTTCTATTCGTGTATTTTCCGAGTTGCCTTGAATGCCAAGCATAACACATTTTTTGTATTTGTAGTATTCTTTGATATCATAGCGAATATTCTGGCTAAAAGTCTGCTCGGTATTGAACCCGTTGAGTCGCACAGCATCAATAGAATTGCCAGGTGTTTTGCTTTTGTCGAATTGTACTATGTATTTTTTAGCCAAAGTGGAACTTTGTCGGCACCAACTTCCACCGTTGCCGAGTTTTAAATCCTTGTATTCACCAACAAATTCAGAAACATCAACCCAACGTGAAAAACCATTTTCATCAGGATTAGCCAGTTTTAGGAACAGTTCGGTTTTTGTCATTTTTAAAAATTCTTTTTAAAAACAAATATATATTCGTGCTTGAACAGATAATAATCACTGTTTAATGCACGGTATTTCCAAATACCTTGTGATCCCAATTTGCCTCGGTTGCCCTCGATGTTCTTTACAATAATTCCTTTCATTTTCACATTGAAAGCTTTCTTTATGGCATACATTAAATAGAATCCCAAAGGTATAACTTCGCTTTTCTTGTAAATGTCACCTGCAACGACGGCGAAGTAACGTTCTTTTTCAAGATACCTCAATCCGTTTGACATTGCTGCCGTGAATTTATCAATGAAAATGTTTAAATCACTGATTTGCGATAAATCTTCAGGTCTGTCGGTAAACTTTACTATATCTAGATATGGAGGATGGGCAATAAGAAAATCTGCCTTTTTCTTGTCAGACCATAGGAGTTGATGTTGTATGACAGAATCCATTTTTTCACCATTGACAACATCGCAATTGTTGACAGTAAAATGAATTTTATTATTGTCAGACATTTTCTGATTGATGATGTCAATCATTTGCTGGTTGATATCGAAACCTATATAGTTTCTTCCAAGTCTTTCACATTCGTATAGTGTTGTTCCACTGCCAGCAAACAATTCTAAAACGGTTTCTTCCTTTTTAGTGTAACGACGAATGAGTTGATTGGGAATCTGTGGAACGAAATTGCCATGATAATTGTTTTCGTGTTTCCCGGAGCTGTCGCGTTTGTCAATAATCCAAAGACTATCAACATTCAAGTCAGTTGTTCTCCAATTTTCATCGTTAAGTGTCATCTCCAAAAAATTTTCATGCATGAACGAAATGCAACTCCTTTTATTGTGCATGTTTTTAGCAAGTTAGCAAAAATGGATAATAAAAAAAGGCAATACCTGATATTAATCAGGTGTTGCCTGGTGTGTTGTCCGGCAGAATGGGTTTCTGATGATTTACCTTTGGTGTGCGGGCTTAAAAGCTGCTGATGTCGGAAAACGATGCTATTTCTTGTACTCCTGTCCGATATCGTCGGGGTTTATGTCGGGCTCGTTGTATTCGAGGCAGGTGCGGTATTGTGTGCCGTGGTTGTAGTCGAGTGTCGAGCACGAATTGCCTTCCGATATGTACTCGTAATCCATCGTCGGTGTGCTTACCCCGTTGTAGGTGTAGCATTTGCAGGTTTTAGTATCGCACGATGCAAAAAACATCATTGCAACTATTGCCGAAAAGGCCAGAATTGTTCTTCTTTTCATTATTGTTGTTATGTTGATATGTTGATATGAATTCTGTTATTATTTTCCCCAGAACATATGTACGATGTCCATTGTGTCCATTTCGGGGATGTCAGTTTCGGTGCAGTAGCGGAAACTGCTGTCGTCGGGGTTGGGACGGCTGTAGCCGAGTTCGCTGCACGGGGTCTGTGGGTCGATGTAGGTTTCGCTGACACGCACGCTACCCCACCGCTCAAGCAGGTAGCAGCGGCAGGGCTTGGTGCTGCACGAGGTGAGGAGTAGCAGTGTGGCTGTGATAATGAATACTGAGTTGTGAGCTTTGTCTTTCATTCGTTAGTCAATATTGAAGTCAGTTGTGGGCTTACCATG